>NZ_JBIALS010000016.1:0-172773 GCF_042873655.1 Streptomyces sp. NPDC004609
CGAGGGCGACCCTCCGCCTTGCGATTGCACGCACCGGACGCCGCAGGCCCCGCCCTCCGGGCGGACGGCGCTACTTTCGATACACGCCCTAGGTGTTCCGGCCAGGGTGACGGCGCGCCGAGCGCCGGGCGCCGGGCGCCGTCAGACCGCGCCCGGGGACCGGGCCGAGGCGCCCACCCCACCTCACCGGCTACCCCGCAGCGGGCGGCGCCTTCGCGTCCTCAAGGACCTGGCGCTGTCTGCCCAGCCCCTCCACCTCCAGCTCCACCACGTCCCCCGCCCGCAGAAACTCCCTGGGCTCCGGCCGCCCCAGGGCCACCCCCGCCGGTGTCCCCGTGTTGATCACGTCACCCGGATACAGGGTCATGAACCGGCTGACGTACCTCACCAGCTCCCGTACGGGGAAGATCTGCCCGGCGGTCGTCCCGTCCTGCTTCAGCTCGCCGTTGACCCACAGTCTCAGGCTCAGCGCCTGGGGATCCGGCACCTCGTCCGTCGTCACCAGCCAGGGCCCGAGAGGGTTGAAGGTCTCGCAGTTCTTGCCCTTGTCCCAGGTGCCGCCGCGCTCCAGCTGGAACTCCCGCTCGGAGACGTCGTGCCCGATCGTGTACCCGGCGACGTACGACAGCGGGTCCTCGGCGTCGGACAGAAAGCGGGCGGTGCGCCCGATGACGACGGCCAGCTCGACCTCCCAGTCGGTCTTGGTGCTGCCGCGCGGCACGAGGACGGTGTCGTACGGCCCGACGACGGTGTCTGCCGCCTTGAGGAAGACGACGGGCTCGGGCGGCGGCTCGGCGCCCACCTCGGCCGCGTGGTCGTGGTAGTTCAGCCCGATGCACACGACCTTGCCGATACGGGCGACCGGCGGCCCCACCCGTATCCCCTCCGCGTCCAGCGCGGGCAGCACCCCGGCACCCGCGGCGGCCCGTATCCGGTCGAGCGCGAACGCGTCGGCGAGGAGGTCCCCGTCGATGTCCGCGACCAGGCCCGTCAGGTCCCGCAGGGTCGTCCCGTCCTGGTCGAGCAGCGCCGGACGCTCCGCGCCCGCCACCCCGACACGCAGCAGCTTCATCTCCCTCTCCCTTCCGTCTCCCCTGCCTCAGCCTGATGCAGTACGCGCCCGTGCGGTGGCGGGTGGCGATCACCGGCCAGAATTCGGTTGATCCTCCAAGAGGGCGGATCGCCCCACAAGGCCCTGTTCATCACCCGGACCGGCTCGGCCTTCCGCCCGCGAAAGGGCCTGCGGCCGGACCCCCGCCACAGACCCGCGAAAGGCCCGCTACAGGGGAGCGGCCAGCGCACCGGCCGCCGGCATGTCGCGGTAGAGGCGGGCACGCTCGATCGCGGACCAGGTCGTACTGGTGACGATGTAGAGCGCGGCTGCCAGCGGCACCACGGCGACCGTGATCAGGGTGGCGAACGACATCAGCGGCAGCACCTTGGTCATCGCGGCCATCGTGCCCATGCCCGGGACGCCGGGGTCCGGCGCCGGAGCGGCCGACATCTGCCTCCTCGTACGCCGGTAGTTGAAGGCCGCGACCACGGTGACGAGCACGAACAGCCCGAGGTAGACGACACCCGCGCCACCGAGGACCCCGCCGTTCGCGAGCGCGTCGGCCCAGCGGTCGCCGAGCGGCGCGGCGAAGAGGGTATGGGTGAGCAGCCCGTTGGGCTCGCCTCCGATGCTGCTGTTGGAGAACAGGTGGTACAGCAGGAAGAACGCGGGCAGCTGGAGCAGGCTCGGCAGACATCCGGACATCGGCGACGCCTTCTCCTGCGCGTACAGCTCGACGAGCGCCTGCTTCATCCGCTCCGGGTTCTTCGCGTGCTTCTTGCGCAGCTCGGCCACGCGGGGCGCCAGCCGGGCGTTGGCCTTCTGCCCGCGGGCGGCGGCGCGGGACAGCGGGTGGACCGCGAGGCGTACGAGCGCGGTGAAAACGATGATCGCGGCGGCGGTGGCCGACGCCTGGAACAGGGGATGGAGCAGGTCGGCGAGCTGCTCGACCAGTTGCGCGAAGACGGACATGGGGAGCCCTCCGTGGGTCTCGTCGTGCCGGGAAACGGAGACATGACGGCCCGCGGAGGGGACAAGGGTGTCGGGAAGGTGTGCCCCTACGCGGCCGTCGGAAGGGCCCGGCCGGGCGCTCGGGGCCGGGTGCGGCCCCGGGCGTCGGGGTCGCACTGCGGCAGGAAGGCGGTCCGTTGCTCACGGTCGCGGAGGGCCGTGCGTACGCGGGTACGCGGTACGACGGGCGCGCAGCGTGCGCTGATGACCGAGCACACGACCAGCGCGGAGCCCGCGGCGGCCGTGGCGGTCGCCGCGAGAGCGAGGGCGGCCAGCGGGCCGCCCTCGAGGACCAGGAACGCGGAGAGGAGGGCGAAGACCAGGGCGAGGGCTTGCGGCATGTGTGCCGCGCGGCGACGCTCCATGCGCTCCCCTCTGTCCTCTCTGCCCTGAGCCCGGCCGGGTCCGCCGGGCTATCGTGTCGGCCCCTCGGTGTGGCTGCTGCGCCCGGGGCCGTGAGGCACCAGCCTACCGGGGCGCCATGGACTTCAGCTTTCCCCAGACGATCAGCCGGTACTTGGAGCTGTACTCGGGTGTACAGGTGGTGAGGGTGAGGTAGTAGCCCGGTTCGCCGTACCCGGCGGAGGGAGTGACGAGGCTGCGCGGCACGGGTCTGATCACTCCCGTATCACGCGGGGAAGTCCGGGCCAGTGCCTTGTCCACCTCATAGACGTAGATCGCGTCCCGGGTCTCGACGCGTATGTCGTCACCGGCCCTCAGGCGGTTGATGTACCGGAAGGGCTCGCCGTGGGTGTTGCGGTGCCCGGCGAGGGCGACGTTCCCGGCCCGGCCGGGCTGGGCGGTTCCCGGGTAGTGGCCGACGTATCCCTTGTCGAGCACGCCCCTCTTGCCGATGCCCTCGGCGACGGGCGCGACGACACCGAGGCGGGGGATGCGGAGGATGGCGTACGCCTGGTCCCAGCGGGGCGGGCGCGGGGCGCGGCGTGCGGTGTTCCCGCTCCCCGGGGCGCCGCGGGCCCGCTGTTCCGGCCCGGCCTCCCCCCGGCCGCCGTCGCCCTGACCGTCGCCGCGCTCCGACCCCGGCTCCGGGCCGGCGGGGATCTCCCTGAGGGGTGACTCGCCCTCCGGGGCCGGCTCACTCCACTCGCGTTCCAGGGCCCGCACCTGTTCCCCGGCGCCCTCGCGGGCCTCGCGGTTGGTCCACCAGAGCTGGTGCACCACCAGGAGGAGCACGGCGATCCCGAGTGTGACGGTGATCTCCGCGGAGGCCCACAGCCCACGGGCCAGCCGCGCCCGCCGCCGCGGCCCCCGCCCCTGAACCACCACCGGTATCCGCTCCCGCACGGGCGCACGATAGGTCCTCGCCCCTGAACCCACCAGAGCCGTGCGGCCACTGACGGGACCGGACGCCATCCCTGCCGGCCCCCGTACGGCAGTACGGTGTCACCCATGCGCCCCGACACGCCTGCTGACCACATCGCCGAAGCCGAGCGCCTGCTGCGTACCGCGACGCAGTACCCCGAGGACGACGAACCCCTGCTCCTCCAAGCCGCGGCCCACCTCGAACTGGCCGGCGACCGCGAACGCGCCTCCTCCCTCTACGACCGCCTCCTCGCCTCCGGCGCCGACAACCCCCTCCTGGTGAAGGCCCTCCAGGCGGCGAACCTGTGGGAGTACGGCCACGAGGCCGAGGCCCGCGCTCTGATCACGGGCATCCGTACGGCGGCCCCCACGGACCCGGCACCCTGGGAGATCATCGCCGAGACGCTGGAGTCCCACGACGAACTCGAAGCGTCCCACGACTGCTTCACCACCGCGATCACCCTGCTCCTCACCCCCGGTGACGACGACGTCCCCTACGACACACAGTCCCTCCTCACGGGCCGCCACCGCGTCCGCCGCATGCTGGGCCGCCCCCACGACGAGTGGGACGCCCTCGCGGACAAGGTCCACACGGCGCACGCCACCATCTCCCTGGACGAGCTCCACGACCCGAACCGCCTGTGGTCGCTCGGCTCCGACAACCCCGCCGAACTCCGCGCGGAGATCGCCCGCCTCCGCTCCGAGCTGGGCTCCTACCGCTCCGCCCTCTCCCGCCCCTTCCCGGTGGCGGTGCTCCACTGGCCCGAGCCCGAACTGACCGAGCTCCTCACCGCGTACCCCGGCCTCACCTCCGAGTACCCGAGCCACGCGGCCCACCTCACGGACATCGAGACCTCCCTCCGCGACCTCGCCTCCACGGGCACCGCGAACCTCGGCATCGTGACCTCGACGGTTCCCTCCTACGAGGCCTTCGCCGCCTCCGAACAGTCCTCCCCCGCCAACGCCGACCTCCTCCCCCAGTACGCCACCACCCTCGCGGCCCGCGGCCGCGCCCTCCCCTGGCCCCCGGCCAAAACCGCCCCGTGCTGGTGCGGGTCGGGGACGGCGTACAGGGACTGTCACGGAGTGAGCCGTACCTGACCCTTCTGTCAGCGGCGCCTGGTATCACTGGGCGGTAGCCAACGGGGGGAAGGTGCCGCGATGACGGGGTTCGTCGATGGTCAACAGCCGGTTGCCGGGTTGTATGAACAGCTGATCACCTTGCGCCTGGAGAATCAGCTCAGGGAACTCAGCGCAGATGGCGGCTGGCGCGCCATCGACGGCGAGGTGGGGGCGGAGTCGTCCCCCCATGTCATTGCCAGACATGTGGCTCAGACGATGAAACACGTGCTGGAAAGGCTGCCTGCGGCTGAGCGGGTGCACGCGGCCAACCACATCCTTGAATCGATGAACACCATCGAGGGCGCGCAGGAGTGGGTGGATCTGGTCGCCGAAGGGCCTCGCCAGCTCCTGGCCATCGCAGAGCAGGAAGCCAAGGGCGTCTACTCCATCCGGCCCGTGACACCTCTGTCCGAGACCGCACTGATCACCAATGCCCCCGATGACCCCAGCCTTGGTTTCGAGCTGCGTGCCGAGCTCGTCACCGCGGACCGGGTGGATCTGTTGTGTGCGTTCGTCAAATGGCATGGGCTTCGGGTCATCGAGCAGTCGTTGGAGGCGGCGCGTGACCGAGGCGTCCCCATCCGTGTCATCACGACCACCTATATCGGCGCTACTGAGCGGCGAGCGCTGGACAAGCTCGTCGAGAAGTTCAACGCCGAGGTGAAGGTCAACTACGAGCTCCGCTCAACGCGCCTCCACGCCAAGGCATGGCTCTTCCGACGCAACAGCGGCTATGACACCGCATACGTCGGAAGCTCCAACCTCTCGAAAGCCGCGCTGCTGGACGGACTGGAGTGGAATGTCCGCCTGTCCTCGATCGCCACCCCTGATGTACTGCGCAAGTTTGAAGCGACCTTCGATTCCTATTGGAACGATTCCGCCTTCGAGTTGTACGACCCCGATCGCGACGCCACCCGCCTCGATGAGGCCCTTCACCTCGCTGGCCGCGGCACCGGTGGCGCATCTGCGTCCGATGGCCACCGGATCTCCCTATCCGGCCTTGAAGTACGCCCGTACCCTCACCAGCGGGACATGCTGGAGAGACTTGAGGTTGAGCGTACGGTTCACGATCGGCATCGCAATCTCCTGGTCGCGGCAACGGGCACGGGCAAGACCGTGATGGCAGCATTGGACTACAAGCGCCTACGGCAGCAGCACGGCCGGGATCTACGATTGTTGTTCGTTGCTCACCGCCAGGAGATCCTGCGACAGTCCCTACGGACCTATCAAGATGTGCTCGTCGACGCTAATTTCGGAGAGGAACTGCATAGTGGAATCCTCCCCGCGGAGTGGACCCATGTCTTTTCCAGCGTTCAGTCCTTGAATCCTCGGACACTGGAGTCACTCTCGCCCGATCACTTCGACGTTATCGTCATCGACGAGTTCCACCACGGAGTCTCGCCCACGTATCGAAGGATCCTTGATCATTTTGCCCCCGTTGAGCTGCTTGGCCTGACGGCCACACCGGAACGGATGGATGGGCGAAACGTTCAGGATGAGTTCTTCGGTGGCCGTATCGCAGCGGAGTTGCGACTATGGGAGGCACTGGAGAATGATCTCCTCAGTCCCTTTCATTACTTCGGGGTGACGGACAACACCGATATGGGTGCCATCGCCTGGAAGCGTGGCGCCTATGACATCTCGGAGCTCAGCAACCTCTTCACCGGGAACGACGCCCGAGCCCGTCTCGTTGTGCAGGCCATCATGGACAAGGTGGCCGACCCTCACTCCATGCGTGCGCTGGGATTCTGCGTTTCAGTCCCGCACGCTCACTTCATGGCGGACTTCTTCTGCCGTGCCGGGTTCAAGGCCGTCGCACTGTCGGGTGAGACACCCCGAGAACTGCGGAAGGCGGCACTTGCCGACCTTAAATCCGGCGCACTCCACGTCATCTTCTCGGTGGATCTCTTCAATGAGGGGCTAGACATCCCGGATGTTGACACCCTGCTGCTACTGCGACCAACGTCCAGCGCCACCGTCTTTCTTCAGCAACTGGGGCGCGGGCTCCGCAGAAGCGAAGGCAAGGCGGTGCTCACGGTCCTCGACTTCATCGGCCAGCACCGCAAAGAGTTTCGCTTTGAGGAGCAGTTCCGGGCGCTCACCAATCTGACCCGTAACCGGCTACTCAGCAGCGTCGAGCACGACTTCCCGCAACTGCCTTCGGGCTGCCAGATCATCCTTGAGTCCAAGGCCAAGGAATTGATCATCGAGAATATCCGCAGTCAGCTGAGCGTCAATGTGATCCAGCTCGCCCGAGAGGTCGGTCAATACGGTGAGCGGCGACTCTCGGCTTATCTCCGGGAGAGCGGGCGCGAGCTCAAGGAGATTTACCGGGGCAACGGAAACTCCTGGACAGGGCTACTGCGTCGGGCACACCTACTAGCTGATCCCGCTCCGGAAGGCGAAGCAGCGCTCCTGAAGCGGGTTCCCGCGTTCCTCCATGTCGATGATCCAGCGCGTGTGGCGGCGTACACCAAGCTCCTGGAGGACAACAGCCCTGCATACGACGAACTCGACGAGCGGGAGCAAGCGTATGCGCGAATGTTCCTCTTCTCGCTCTGGCCACTCGGCGGTTTCAGCACCTATCAGAACGCCCTGGAATCACTCCAGCCGCACCGGTCCTTCCGCACGGAACTCCGCCAGGTGCTGGCCCACGTCCTCGATCACACGGAGCACCTGCCCATCCCCCTCTTGGGCGACCTGTCCGGCCTCCCCCTCACCGTGCACGCTTCTTACAGTCGCGAGGAGATCCTCCCTGCCCTAGGTCAGTCGTTCATCGGTGGCCTGATGCCAGGTCACTTCCGTGAGGGCGTGAGGTGGTGCGAGAGCACCCGGACGGATGCGCTGATGATCACCTTGGAGAAGGATGAGAAGGACTTCTCCCCTCAGACCCGCTATCGGGATTACGCCCTGAGCGACTCGCTCTTCCACTGGGAGTCTCAGAACCAAACCTCGGAGGCATCCCGCACAGGGGTCCGGTACCAGCATCACCAGAAGGAGGGCACCCACATCCTTCTGTTCGTCCGTCGCTACAAGAAGACGGACATCGGAGGGCCTCAACCGTGGATGCTCCTCGGGCCCGCCGACTACGTAGAGCACAAAGGCAGCAAACCCATGGGAATCACCTGGAAGCTACGGCACGACATCCCGGCCGACGTCTGGACCTACTCGACGATCGCGGCGGGATAGCACTTCAGTCACCCCACCCGGTTCCACTCGGAGCCGTGGGGGACCCTTGCCATCCGTCATCGGCCTGCCAGATCGACGCGATGCCCCGTGCGGTGACCGGAAATGTTCACCGACCTGCGACGCCCGGCCACGGCACTTCTCCCCCGTAGCCCTGCCGGCACGAGTGGTGCCCCCTGCGTTGTCGAACCGCGCGAGTACGGCGCGTACGAGCCGCAGACCTCCGCCTCGCGCCGCACCGGACACCGCAGGCTCACCGACAAACCTCTCCGGTCACCGCACTAGATCCTCCGGGTAGCGCGAGTAGGCACCGATATCTCCGCTAATCAGGCCGGCGCGAGCGCGGAGCAAACGTCTCTAGCGCAGCTCGTTCTCGCAGTGCATGTGCGCACGATCCATGGCGGCCTCCGCATCGCGCCCGTGAGCGCGAAGCCACTGCAGTACATCAGCCAACACGTCGATGGCCGACTCTTCGACGACGGCGGGGTCCAAGCCTCGCTCTTGCGCCGCCTCGGGCCGACGAATGGCGCCATAGAGGATTAAGAGAGCCTCAGCCCTAGCGATCCCCGGCTTGCTGACGTGGCCACGCGGAGAGGTGAGGCTCGTTTCCAGCTCGCACCACGTGACCTTGGAGTCATCCCGCAAGATGACACCCCAGCATGCTGCCATCCCCTCCACCAGGGCCAAGCCACGCCCGGACTCATCCTCAGCCCGGGCCGAGAGCACCGTAGGCAAGACCCGAGGGTCAGGGTCCTGCACCTCAATGCGGAGCCGAGTGTTGTTCATGGCGAGCCTGAGCGTAGTGGGCGTCTCGTCACCGATATGCCGGATCACATTGCCCACCAGTTCGCTGACGCAGAGTTGAGCAGCATCGATCAAGCCAGGAAGGCCCCAGTGGTTCAAGTGAAGTCGCGTGATACGACGAAGCGCGACCAACTCTCTCGCCTCAGCGAGAAATGGCAGTTCGAACGCCTTCCTTGACACCTCACACCGGCATACGTCCATGCCCGTTCCCTCCAGGATCCCGATGAAGTCACTACCTTGCGTGCCTCCGCTGCGCCACAGCGTGACACTGGAACTCTCAAAATGGAACTCTCAAGATGCCGTCTCTGTAAGTACGAGCAGCCGTACGCGCCCCCGGCGCACGCCGCCTTGTCTCCACAAGGGTTGCGGGGCACGCTCGTGGAGATCACATCGGAAGGCCTTGACCATGGCAGTTGGACCGACCACCCGCAGGCGCCAGTTGGGCGCCGATCTGCGTCGACTTCGGGAGGACAAGGGGCTCACCCTCGATGAGGCAGGGGCACAGGTCGGCATCTCGAAGGCGACTCTCAGTCGGTACGAAACCAAGGAGGGCACGGTCAAGTGGCCTGTGGTGGATGCCCTTTGCCGCACCTACGGGGCCACTGATCAAGAGCGGCACACCCTCGTTGAGCTTGCCAAGGGGGCCAAGATCCAAGGGTGGTGGCGTTCACTGGCCGACCCCATCCCCGAGTCCATGAACCTCATGCTCACCCTGGAAGACGAGGTCGTACGCGAGGATCATTACGCCTGCATGTACGTCCCAGGGCTTCTACAGACACGCGCCTACGCCGAGGCTGTACACCGGGCCTCTGAAATGCGGTGCAACGAGGCCGAGATCGCACATATGGTTGACATCCGGATGAAGCGGCAGGAACTACTGGCACGGAAGGACCCGCCCCACATCTGGGCCGTGGTCGACGAGGCAGTCATCCGACGCGTGGTGGGCGGCCGCCGCATCATGCGTAAGCAGCTGGAACACCTGGTCGCGCTGACTATCCAGCCTCACATCACCGTTCAGGTGCTGCCCTTCGCTAGTGGAGCGCACGCCGCCGCTGTAGGCAGCTTTGTCATCCTGGGTGGGCCCGCCGTTGAACTGGATGTGGTGTACGTGGACATCATCGGTGGTGGTCTCTTCATGGAGAAGCGTGAAGAGCTTGAGCGCTATAAGTTGGCCTTCGACTACTTGCGCGCCCAGGCGTTGGACATCCCTTCGTCGGCTGCGCTCCTCGATCGAGCCTGCCAGGAGCTGTGATGGATCGCCACGACGTTCGGTGGATCAAGTCCTCCTACAGCGGAGGGAGTGGCACCGAATGCGTCGAGACCGCCCGGCTGGGCACAAGGGCCGCCGTACGGGACAGCAAGGATCCGCTTGGAGCGCGGATTACGTTCTCCAGTCCAGTGTGGGCCGACTTCGTCGCTGCTCTCCAAGGCAACCACCTGGCGTGACCCGCGTTCGCAACACCTCGTCCCCTTGACACCTTCGTTCGGCACGAGACGCGTCCTGGGTGGCGAAGCATAGGCAGACGAGGCAGCGGATCGCGCTTGCCGCGCGGGTGCTGGCACTCGCCTAGCCGTGGGCAGCGCAGCTGCCGTTCCCCATCGTGCCCAAGCTCTGAACCACATGCCGCGCCCCCGGACCGCTTGGACCGCGCCGAGTGGCCCGGCGCCCTGGCGGTGCCGAGGGCGCGGTCGCTTCTCCTGCGGAACCGCACCAGCTGAGCCGCAGGATCAGCCGGCCCCACACCGCGCCGCATGATGCGGCGCGGTGTGGGGCGCTGCCAGCCGGGCACACAGCTCCACACTTTCATCACAACTAGGCATCGAGTGGTCAAGGTCCCCCCGCCGTCGGCGTCCGGAACGCCATGCTCGGCACCCTCAGTTCGGATCTGTCAGCCTTGGGGGGCACATGTCTCGGATACGTACGCGTGGGCGCATCGCGGTCGCAGCAGTCGGGGTCGTCGCGGTGGGGATCACCGGGTGTGGAAGTGGGGCAGGAGGGGAGGGCAAGGCGGCTCGCGAGACCCAGAGCGCGGCGACCGCGCCGGCGCCCACGCCCACGGCTACTCCCGTGGATGTGCTCGCGCTTGTCGATGACAAGGAGAGCGCCAAGGCAGGGACGGCGCTCGTGGTGAAGGTGCTCGGCAATGACTCCGTTACGAGGGCGGGTGGGGCGAGCCGGCCGCTGCAGCTTGCCTACGGCGGTGCCGCGGTGAGCGTGGCCGTGGAGAGTGCGCCCGCGCATGGGAGTGCGAAGGTCGACGGGAGCAGCGTGGTGTACACCGCCGCGCCCGGGTACGCGGGCGAGGACGAGTTCACGTACCGGGTGGATGTGAAGGGGACGGGGACGCTCACCGGGACTGCTGTCGTGCGGATCACCGTGGCCGCGCCGGTGCCCACGTCTACGCCCACACCGAAGGCGAAGAAGCCCCGGAAGCCGGCGCCGGCGAAGAGCGACGCGTCCGGTGGGAGCTCGACCGGGGGTGGAGGCGGGGGCGGGAGCACCTACTACAAGAACTGCACCGCCGTACGGGCCGCGGGGGCCGACCCCATCCGGAGCGGGGATCCGGGGTACGGGCGGCACCTGGACCGGGACGGGGACGGCGTCGCGTGTGAGTGAGTGAGCCCGGCCGCACTCCCGGGAGCGGGTCGCCACTGAGAAATTCGGCCACCCGGAAAAGCGGCCGCGACGGGCGGGGGTGGTTCCGGCCGTCGCGGTCGCGGTGCGGGAAAATGAGATGCGGATGAGAAAGATGAAAGAACCGGGAATTCAGTGAATCCATCCGGGATTTGTCACGGGTCGGTGACGGCCGCGTATCAGGTCGCCTTCCGGATGAGTTTTCCGTCCGCGGCGATCACGAACCACTCGCTGTCCAGGCCCTGTCCGTTGACGTCCCCGGGGGTCGCGTCGCCGACGTAGTAGTAGAGCGGCCAGTCCCCGTACGTGGTCTGTTCCGCGCCCTCGCCGAGCGTGGTCTCCTTGACGAGGGAGGCGTCGGCGCCGGGGCCGGCGGAGATGTTCTCGGCCGAGGTGAGGGCCGGCCAGACGGCGATGCAGTCGGCGTCGCAGGTGGTGGTTCCGGGCTTGTCCTTGGTGAATCCGTAGAGCGTACGGCCGGTTTCGTCGACGAGGATCCGGCCGAGCGACGAGTCGGCGATCTTGATGGAGGAGATGGCCGCGGGCTTCGGGGACGCGGTGGCGCCCTTGCCTGAGCCCTGGGTTCCGGTGGCGTCCCCGGAGCCGTCGGAGCCGCTGCCGCAGGCGGTCAGCGTGAGGAGTGCGAGCGTGGCCGCGGAGACGGCGGAGAGCATGACTGATCGGTTGCCGCGCATGATGATCCCCCGGTATGAGGTGGTCGATGGGTCTGCCAGGTTGTACGGAGGCAACTGACCCGCGGTTCAATCGAATAAAAGAAATTTCCCGTTGAACAAGCCGAGTGCGGGCCGCGTACTCCTCGGCGACCGACCAAGACCAGTCGGCTTTCCAGGGGAGGATCAGAACAATGCGGAAGCGATTCATTTCTGTGGCGGCAAGTGCAATTGTGCTCGGTGTTGCCGGTGTTGCTCCGGCCGTCGCACACGGGGACGGGCACAGCGGACACAGCGGCAGCGGACAGAGCGGGAACGGCCACAGCGAGCACAGCGGGAACGGTGCCGCCGTCCAGGGCTCCGGTGTCACCGAGGCGGCCTCGTTCGGCACGGCGTCCACCGGGCGCGCGGTCAGCTTCATCGCGCAGCTCTCCGGCGCCAACGAGGTGCCCGTCGCGGGCGGCCCCGCCGTGAACGACCCCGACGGCAGGGCCGTCGCCCTGGTGAAGGTGAAGGGCGACCGGGTCACCTTCGCCCTCCAGTGGCAGGGCTTCGTGCCCAGCCTCGGGCACATCCACCAGGGGCGCGCCGGACAGAACGGTGCCGTGAAGGTGGGGCTGTTCGGGACCGCGATGCCCGACTCCGTGCACTCCGCCGCCGGTCAGGTGGCTCTCTCCGACGCCGGGCTGGCCCAGGAGATCCGTACGAACCCGGCCGGGTTCTATGTGAACCTGCACAGCGCCGAGTTTCCGGGCGGTGCCGTACGCGGGCAGCTCAAGCCGCTGAAGAAGAACGTCAACCCGCTGAGCATCATCAAGGGCGGCAAGCTGCGGGCACTCTCCAACGGCGAGCAGGAGGTCCCGAAGAACGAGACCTCCCGGGTCGGCGACCCCGACGGGCGCGCCGTGACCTTCCTCAGCCCCAAGGGCACCAGCGTCGACTACTCGCTGGCGTGGATCAACATCAAGAGCCCCAGCCTGGGGCACATCCACAAGGGCAGGTTCGGGCAGAACGGCGATGTCGTCTTCAACTTCTTCAACCGGCCCGTTCCGGACGGCGTCTTCGCCGTCGCCGGCAAGCTGAACGGCCAGAACGCCGATGCCGTGCAGCGCGTGCGCGCCAACCCGCGCAGCTACTACTCCAACATCCACACTCCGGAGTTCCCCGACGGAGCCGTCCGCGGCCAGCTCTTCGGCTGACCGGGCCGCCGGACAGCCGGCAGCGACGGACCGGCGAGCCCCGCGGGCAGCCGGGCCCCACCGGCAGGCGGGAGCCACGGGCGGACGGGGCAGCGGAACGGGAGACCGGCGGATACGGGAGGTGGGGCGGGAAGCCCTACGGGGTACGTGCGGCGGATGACCGGCGACGCTGAACGCGACCGGGGCGCCGTACGTACTCCATCACACCTCCCCCAGTGACCGGGCGCGTGACCGCGGACAGCAAGCGGTCACGCGCCCGGCGCGTTCTCCTGGGGTCCGGCCGTCTCCGGTCGGCGCGTTCACCCGCCAGGCCCGGCCCTGCTCCCCGGCGCCCGCCGCACTCCCCGCGCCGCAGCAACCGCCCCCGCCGGCACGCGGTCAGCCCCACTCCCGGCACCCCGCGCCGCAACCGCCCCCGCCACCGGCCCGCGGTCAGCCGCCGAGCGCGTGCGCCACCGTGTAGATGAGGAGGCCGGCCAGCGCGCCGACCACCGTGCCGTTGATCCGGATGAACTGCAGATCCCGGCCGATGTGGGCCTCGATCTTGCGCGAGGTGTGCTCCGCGTCCCAGCTCGCCACCGTCTCCGAGATCAGCGAGGTGATCTCGGCACGATAGGTGGTGACCACGTACACCGCCGCGTCCTCGACCCATCCGTCCAGCTTGGACTGGAGCCGCTCGTCGGTGGCCAGCCGCGCGCCGAGCGAGAGCAGGGAGGCCCGGGCCCGCAGCCTCAGCTCGCTGCGGTCGTCCTCCGCGGCGGAGATGATCATCGCGCGTACGGAGGACCAGGCCGACGCGATCACGTCCTGCACCTCCGTACGGGAGAGCAGATCCGATTTCAGCCGCTCCACCCGGGCACGGGTCTCCGTGTCCGACTGGAGATCCGACGCGAAGTCCGACAGGAAGCGGTCGATCGCGCCCCGCGCCGGATGGTCCGGCATGTCCCGCATCTCGGTCACGAAGCGCAGCAGCTCGCGGTAGACCCGCTCGCCGACCTTGCGGTCCACGAACCTCGGGGTCCAGCCGGGCGCGCCGCCCTCCACCGCGTCCATGACCGAGTCCGAGTGCAGCACCAGCCAGTCGTGGCCGCGGGCGCAGATCAGGTCGACGGCACGGCGGTGGGCTCCGTCGGCGACGACCTTCTCCAGGGTCTTGCCGATGCCCGGCGCGACCTCCGCGGCGTTCGCGCGCCGGGTGATGGCCTCGCCGACGACCGCCTGGACGTCCGAGTCCCGCAGGACGGTGAGCGCGCCGCGCAGCGCCGTGGACAGCTCGGAGGTCACCCGGTCCGCATGGGCGGGCTCGGCGAGCCAGGCGCCGAGACGGCCGCCGATCCCGAGGGCGCGCAGCCGGCCGCGTACGACGTCCTCCGACAGGAAGTTCTCCCCGACGAAGGAGCCGAGCGAGGCCCCGAGCTGGTCCTTCTTGTTCGGGATGATCGCCGTGTGGGGGATCGGGATGCCGAGGGGATGGCGGAAGAGCGCGGTGACCGCGAACCAGTCGGCGAGCGCGCCGACCATGCCCGCCTCCGCCGCGGCGGCGACATAGCCCGCCCAGGGGCCCGCGCCCGAGTTCTTCGCCCAGGTGGCGAGGACGAAGACGAGCGCGACGAAGAGGAGCAGTCCGGTGGCGGTCAGTTTCATACGGCGTACGCCACGCTGCTTCTCGGCGTCGGCCTCGGTGTACGCGAAGGAGGGCAGCCCGGACCGCGGGGCACGGCCCTCCCCGGGCACGGCCCCCTCCAGCTCTTCCCGATCTGTACGATTCATCCCGCTCCACCCGTCGACGCACACCGCGTACGCATTGTCCCTACCTCAGGGACTCCCGGCGAGCACCCTGAGTTCCCGTGGAGCGCAGGAGAGCACACGGGATCACCTGAGGGACGGGAGAGACCGGCGAGAACAGACAGCCCGGAGCGGCTGAAAACAACCGACAAGCACGCGCACCCCACCCCGGCCCGGCCGCCTCAGCCCAGCTTCTTGCGGCCCTGCCCTTCGTCGCCCCGCTCCAGCCGCGCCTGCTCGCGTTCCGCCTTCAGGCGGGCCTTCTCCGCCTTCGTACGCTTGCGCCGTGCCCCCACACCGCCCATCAGCGCAAAGCCGGTGACCCGCACCACCGGCGCGGACGGATCGGGCTCCACATCCACATCGGTGCCCTCCTCACCGAAGCCGCCCATCAGACCGAAGCCGTTGACCTGCAGATTCACCTCGGGAGGCACGACCACATCGATCCCGCCCATGATGGTGAAGCAGCGGATCACGATCTCGCGGTCCTCGAACCGGGCCTCGCGCAGATCGAGTTCCCCGCCCGCCATCATCGCGAAGGCCGTGAACTGCCGGGGCGCGGTCCACCGGCCCTTGCGCTCGAAAGCGCCCCAGAACGCGAACGCCATCCTGGAGGTGGCGGGCCCGCCGATCCGATCGGCCCAGCGGACCCGGCCGGTGGCCGGCACCGGGGACGCCGGCGCGGCTCCCGGCGCCGGGAGATCGCTGATGAGAGGGGTCAGCTCACCATGGGTACGGGCCTTGTAGGCGGCGTCCAGGCGTTCGTCGAACTCCTCCATCGTGAGCCGCCCCTCCGCCACCGCGTCCCGCAGGGCCTCGGCGATCCGCTCGCGCTCGGTGTCCGACGCCCGCATCTCAGGAAGTTCGCTCATACAGGAAGAATAGTCAGCGCCCCGGCGCTCCCCAGGGGTTGCATGGCTCACCTGCCGGGCCCCTGCGCGTACATCTTCGCGATCACGGCCTCGATGTCCGGCTCCCGTACCGACAGATCCACCACCGGGTACTTGTCCGCGAGCGCCGCCACCAGCGGGGCCGCCGACTGGTCCGCCGGGAAGGCCAGCCACTGCCGGGGGCCCTCCACCCTCACCGTACGGGCCAGATCCAGCACCACCGGCGGCAGCTCACGCTCCAGATCCACCACCAGGGTGCGTTCGCTCTCCCCCACCTGGTGCAGACCGGTCAGCGGGCCGTCGTACATCAGACGGCCGTGGTCGATCACCATCACCCGGCGGCAGAGCTGCTCGATGTCGGTCAGGTCGTGGGTGGTGAGCAGCACCGTCGTGCCCTGCCCGGCGTTGAGTTCCCGCAGGAATTCCCGGACCTTCGCCTTGGAGACCACATCGAGCCCGATCGTCGGCTCGTCGAGGTACAGCACCTCGGGGTCGTGGAGCAGCGCCGCCGCGATGTCGCCGCGCATCCGCTGGCCGAGGGAGAGCTGCCGTACGGGCACCTCCAGCAGTTCACCGAGGTCGAGGAGTTCGACACAGCGGTCCAGATTCTCCCGGAACCGCCGGTCCGGGATGCGGTACATCCGGTGGACCAGGCGGTACGAGTCCCTCAGCGGCAGATCCCACCACAGGGTCGTGCGCTGGCCGAACACCACCCCGATCCGCCGCGCCAGCCGCGTGCGCTCGCGGGACGGGTCGATGCCCGCGACCCGCAGCCGGCCACCGCTCGGGGTGAGGATTCCGGTGAGCATCTTGATGGTGGTGGACTTGCCCGCGCCGTTCGGGCCGATGTAGCCGACCATCTCGCCGTGCGGCACCCGGAAGCTGATGCCGTCCACCGCGCGCACCCGGTGCTTCTCGCGGCGCAGCAGCCCCGCCCTGCGCCGTACGTCGAAGACCTTCTCCACGTTCTCCAGCTCGATGTGGTCCATGGATCAGCTCCCTGTGCTCCGGTACGAACGAAGGCCGACGCGCCAGGCCAGCGCGGCCGACCAGCAGCACCCGGCGGCGACGAGGGGCGGCAGGAACGCCAGCCACTGCGGCACATCGAGCGGATAGGGCCGGTCCAGCACATACAGCGCGGGCAGCCAGTTGACGAAGGCCAGCGGCACGACGAAGGTCACCCCGCGCACCAGATCCCGGGCGAAGACCGTCGGCGGATACTGGAGCAGCGTGCTGCCGCCGTAGGTGAACGAGCTCTGCACCTCGGCCGCGTCCTGTGCCCAGAACTGGAACGCGGCCCCGGCGACGAACACCGCCCCGAAGATCGCCGCGCCGCTCAGCAGCATCATCGGCACCATGAGGACCTTCAGGGGCGTCCAGTCGACGTCCACCGCCGTCAGTCCGTAGCCGAGGACGATCAGGCCCTGGGTGATCCGGCCCAGCCGGCGCAGCGCGAAACGGTCGGCGGCGAGCTGGGCGAGCACGGGAGCGGGGCGTACGAGAAGGGTGTCGAGGGTGCCGTCGCGCACCCGGCGCCCGATGCGGTCCACCGAACCCAGCAGCAGGTCGGAGAGGCCGAAGGCGGTTCCGGCCGCCCCGTACAGAAAGGCGATCTCGCCGAGCGAGTAGCCGCCGAGGGCGTCGACGTGCGAGAACATCAGCAGGATGGCGACGAAGTCGAAGGCGGTCGCCGCGAAGTTCCCGAACGCCGTCATCGCGAAGGACGCCCGGTAGGTCATGGTGGAGCGCATCCACATCACGGCGATGAGTCCGTAGGCGCGCAGGCCGGCCGTCAGCGTCTCAGCCACCCTGGACCACCACCCGGCGCGTGGCGAGCGACTGCAGCGCCCGCCCGGCCGCGAGCAGCACGGCGGCCCAGCCGGCCTGGAAGGCGTACGCCCCGGCCAGTCCCCGGCCGGTGTGCTTGCCGAGCAGGACATCGGCGGGGATCTGGAGCAGGGCCGACCAGGGCAGGGCGCGTGCCACCTCGCCCAGGGCCCCGGGGAAGACGGTGAGCGGCAGCAGCATCCCGGAGAAGAACAGCCCCGCCAGCATGGCGATCTGGGCGGCTCCGGCGCCGTCCAGCAGCCAGAACGCGGAGACCGCCACCAGAAAGCGGATGGCGAAGCTCACCATCACGCCGAGGAACACCGCCACCAGGAAGGCGAGCCAGGTCACGGGGGAGCTGGGCAGGGCGAGATCGAAGGCGAGTGCGCCGAGCCCCAGGGGGACGACGCCGCGGCCGAGGAGATGGAAGGCGGCCCGGCCCAGGTCGCCCGCGAGCCACCAGAGCTGGAGGTCCGCGGGACGGTAGAGGTCGACGGCGACGTCTCCGGTACGGATGCGCTCGACCAGCTCGTCCTCGAAGCCGCCGCCCATCATGGCGCAGGCCATCAGCAGCGCCTGCCCGAGCCAGACATAGGTGAGCGCCTGCGAGACGTCGTAGCCGCCGAGGTGGGGGCGCTCGTCCCACAGGGCGACGTAGGTGTACGCCAGGATGAAACCGAAGACCGTGTTGGTGAAGACCCCGGCCGCCGTCGCCATCCGGTAGGTCGCGTAGCGCCGGAACGAGCCGGCGGCCACGACACCGTACAGCCGCACGTTCCCCTCCCCCCACCACGCGAAAACCAGAGGCCCCGGAAAGACGAAAGACCCGAGACCCGAAGGTGCCAAAGCGCGCGAGCCTAGTACGCACGGGCGGACCTCCGCGAGGCATTTTTGAGTGAGATCCAGGGGATATCTCGCCGAAAAGTGCACTATGTGCGTATGAGCCAGGAGCCACCGCACGGCTGGAACCCCCGGGACGAGACCGCCGCCGGTCCGGCGTACGCGCTCGGCGGCCCGTCCGGCCGTCCCGAGCGCCCGCCCGGGAGGCCGCGCCGCCCGCGCAGGCTCCTGCCGACCTGGCGCATGGTCCTCGGCGCGGTCCTGGGCGTCGCGCTGCTGCTGATCGGCGGATTCGTGGCCGGATACACCCTCGTCCACATCCCGCCCGCGAACGCCACGGCCACCGCCCAGTCCAATGTCTATCTGTACGCGGACGGCACCCTGATCGCCCGCGAGGGCGAGGTCAACCGCGAGAACGTGCAGCTCGCGCAGGTCCCGCTGACGGTGCAGCACGCCGTACTGGCCGCGGAGGACCGGAACTTCTACGCGGAGCGGGCGGTCGACCCCAAGGCCATGGTCCGCGCGGCCTGGAACACGCTCACCGGCAAGGGCAAGCAGTCCGGCTCCACGATCACCCAGCAGTACGTCAAGAACTACTACCTCGGCCAGGAGCAGACGCTCTCCCGGAAGTGGAAGGAGTTCTTCATCGCGATCAAGCTCAGCCGCGAGCAGAGCAAGAGCGAGATCCTCCAGGGCTATCTCAACACCAGCTACTTCGGGCGCAACGCCTACGGCATCCAGGCGGCGGCCCAGGCGTACTACGGCAAGGACATCAGCGGCATCGACACCGCCGAGGGCGCGTATCTCGCCTCGCTCCTGAACGCGCCGAGCGCGTACGACGTCACCACCCACCCCGAGAACAAACCCGCCGCACTCGGGCGCTGGAAGTACACCCTCGACGGCATGGTCGAGCAGGGCTGGCTCAGCCCTGCCGAGCGGGCGGCGATGACCTTCCCCGAACCCGAACGCGCCAAGCCCGCGAACGGGCTCTCGGGACAGCGCGGCTATGTCGTCCAGGCCGTCGAGGAGTATCTGACCGGCAACGGCATCATCGACGAGAACACCCTGGCCGCCGGCGGCTACCGCATCACCACCACGCTCCAGCGCGCGAAGCAGGAGGCGTTCGCCCGGGCCGTGGACGACGAGGTGATGTCCCGGCTGGACCCGGCCCGCAAGGCCGACCGCAACGTACGCGTCGGCGGGGCGTCGATCGACCCGGCCACCGGGCAGGTCGTGGCGATGTACGGCGGAGTCGACTACACCAGGCAGTACGTCAACAACGCGACCCGCCGCGACTACCAGGTCGGCTCCACGTTCAAACCGTTCGTGTTCACCTCGGCCGTCCAGAACGGGTCCCGCACGCAGGACGGCCGCCGGATCACCCCCAACACCGTCTACGACGGCACGGACCGGCGCCCGGTCCAGGGCTGGAGCGGCAATCCGTACGCCCCCGAGAACGAGGACGGGCATTCCTACGGCCCGATCACCGTGCGCACCGCCACCGACAAGTCCGTGAACTCGGTGTACGCGCAGATGGCCGTGGACGTCGGCCCGGCCAAGGTCGAGCAGACCGCGATCGGCCTCGGCATCCCGGCGAACACCCCCGACCTGGGCCCCTCGCCCTCCATCGCGCTCGGGCCCGCCACGGCGAGCGTCCTGGACATGACGGAGGCGTACGCGACCCTCGCGAACCACGGGCGCCACGGCACGTACACCCTCGTCTCGAAGGTCACCAAGGACGGTGTGGACGTGCGGCTGCCGCGGACGGCGCCCGAACAGGTCGTCAGCCGCGAGGCCGCCGACACCACCACCTCGGTGCTCCAGAGCGTCGTCGAGGGCGGCACCGGCACGGCCGCCCAGTCCGCGGGCCGGCCGGCCGCGGGCAAGACCGGCACGGCGGAGGAGGACAAGGCGGCCTGGTTCGCCGGGTACACACCCGAACTGGCGACGGTCGTCGCGGTGATGGGCCAGGACCCGGACACCGGGGTGCAGAAACCGCTGTACGGGGCCCTGGGGCTGCCGCGGATCAACGGCGGCGGAGCGCCCGCGAGGATCTGGGGCCGGTTCACGGGCGAGGCGCTGGCGGGCGAGGAGATCGTGGAGTTCGATCTGCGGCTGGAGCCGGGCGCGGCCGAGGAGCAGTCCCCGCCGCCGTCCACCGCCACACCGGGACAGGAGACCCCGGGCGAGTCGTCGTCCTCCCCCGGGGTCTCCGGCACACCCGGCGCGAGCGGGGGTGCGAGCCCGCCGCCGCCCGGGGAGACCCAGATGCCGCCGTCCGGGCCGGGGCTCACGCCCGGTGGCGCGCCCCCGGGGGACCAGTCGGCCGACGACTCGGCTCCGGGATTCGCCGGCGGGGAACGGCCGGGCGGCCCGGGCTCCGACGGGGGCGGCAGCACCCCGGCGGTGGTGGGCGGGGGTACGGGCAGGGGCGCGGGCGGCCTTCCCGCCGCCCCCATACCGCGTCGGTGACCCCGCCACCGCGCGATGGGCGAGAACCGCGGCCGGGGGCTACAGGTACAGGCCCGTGGTGTCCTCGGAGCCCTGGAAGCGATCGGCGGCCACCGCGTGGAGGTCCCGCTCCCGCATCAGTACGTACGCCACCCCGCGCACCTCGACCTCGGCGCGGTCCTCGGGGTCGTACAGCACCCGGTCGCCGGGCTCGACGGTCCGCACGTTCTGGCCTACGGCCACCACCTCGGCCCAGGCGAGACGGCGGCCCACCGCCGCGGTGGCCGGGATCACGATGCCGCCGCTGGAACGCCGCTCACCCTCCGGGATGTCGGTCCTGACCAGCACACGGTCGTGCAGCATCCGGATGGGGAGCTTGTCGTGCTGGGTGCTGTGTTCATGGCTGTTGGCGCTCACGCGTCGAACCTACCTGCCCCGGAGGATTCCGTACGCCTCCGGGTCCGGCGGCTCCGGCCCCCTCGCGATCCCCCCGAGGCGAGGACGGGGCGCTCGGGGCTCCCGCCGCCCAGCCGGGCGGGGCCTGACCCGGCAGCTCCGGGCTCCTGCCACCCGGGGCCTGCGGTTCCGGGATTCTGCCGCCCGGGGTCGGCCCGGGTCAGTCCTTGCGGCGGCGCGCGGAGACGGCGAGCAGCCCGACGACGCCCACGACGACCGCGGCCACCGGAAGGAGCCGCTCCAGCCGGGGCGCGCCGTCCTCCTTGACGAACTTCAGACGGACGTCCGCGACCGTACGGTGTACGGCGTCCATCGCGCGGCCCGTCGTCTGGTCCACGGTCGCGGCGACCATGGCCTTGGCATCGCCGATGATCGTCTTCGGGTGCACGCGCACCCCGATCTCGTCGAGCGTCTCGGCAAGCTGGTCGCGCCTGCGGACGATGTCCGCCTCGATCTGCGCAGGGGTCCTCGCGTCCGACACCGCGCCGCCTCCGTGGTCGTATCCAGTGGTCCTTCCTCGACAGTCTGTCAGCTCGGCCGCCGCCGCACCCGGCGGCACCCCCATTACGCTCGACGGCGTACACCACGCACGCCTTCCGAGGAGACCCATGAGCGAGCGACTCCAGCCCGGCGACACCGCCCCCGACTTCACCCTGCCCGACGCCGACGGCAACGAGGTCTCCCTCGCGGCGCACAAGGGCCGGAAAGTCATCGTGTACTTCTACCCCGCGGCCCTGACCCCCGGCTGCACCAAGCAGGCCTGCGACTTCACGGGGAACCTGGAGCTGCTGGCCGACGCGGGATACGACGTGATCGGCGTCTCCCCCGACAAGCCCGAGAAGCTCGCGAAGTTCCGCGAGAAGGAGAACCTCAAGGTCACCCTGGTCGGCGACCCGGACAAGTCGGTCCTGACCGCGTACGGCGCCTTCGGCGAGAAGAAGCTGTACGGAAAGGTCGTGACCGGTGTCATCCGCTCCACGGTGGTCGTGGACGAGGAGGGCAAGGTCGAGCGGGCGCTGTACAACGTGAAGGCGACAGGCCACGTCGCGAAGATCATCAAGGACCTGGGGATCTGACCTCCCCCACCGCCGCGCGGCGGCCTGAATGGCCTGCGTCACCCTTCCCGGAATCCGCCGGAAAGTGATGCGGGCCATTCCGCATTTCGGACGTGACCGCCCGCATGCCGGTTCGTTGATCAGTTCGAGTCGCGGATCCGCGGCCGGGACGGAGAGACGACATGGGCGTGAGGGACACCGGGGAACAGCCGACCGGTCCGCACGGGCGGGAGAGACTGGCCGTCGCCGTCTCCGAAGCGAGGAACTGGGCCGATCTGATGCGACGCCTCGGGCTGAGGCAGAGCGGTGGCAGGCGTCGCGCGCTCCAGAAGGAGGTCGCCGAACACGGCCTCGACACCGGTCACTTCACCCACCGCAACCCCTGGCGAACCTATCCGGACGAGGCCATAGCGGAAGCGGCGGCCACCTCCACCACTCTCCGCGAGGTCGCGGAGAAGCTGGGCGCGAGTCCGGCGAGCGGCACGCTGTCGCACATCCGCCGCCGGATCGACGCCGCGGGTATCGACATCGCCCACTTTCCCGGTATGAACCGAAGACGGCTCGATCTGCCCTTCACCCGCGCGGAACTCTCGGAAGCCGCCGCCCGCGCGCACAGCGTCCGAGGGGTGGCCCGCGCTCTGGGCGTTCCGGACGACGGCCGTTCCCGTGGGGCGCTCGGGCGGATGCTCCGGGAGCACGGTATCGATACGGCGCACTTCCGCCACGCACGCCGGATCGTCCCGGAGCAGGCGCTGCGCGCGGCGGTGGCCACGGCCTCCAGTTTTGCCGAGGTGATGCGTGCCCTGGGCATGGAGGTGAACGACACCAACCACCGCCGTGTGCGCCGCAGGGTGATCGAGCTGGGCATCGACACCGGCCACTTCCGACGGCGCCCGTGGGGGACCGTGCGGGTACCCGCGCCGAGACCCGTTGCCGCCGATGTCCTGGTGGTCCTGCCCGAGGGCTCGCCCCGTACCAATCGGGCCCGGCTGCACCGGGCTCTTGAGGAGACCGGTGTCCCCTACCGCTGTGTGTCGTGCGGCAACCCGGGCGAGTGGCTCGGGCGGCCGATCACCCTTCAGATCGATCACGTCAGCGGGGACTGGCTGGACAACCGGGCCGTGAATCTCCGGTATCTGTGCCCCAATTGCCACGCACTCACCGCGACATGGTGCCGGAAGGGGAGAAAAAGGTCCCTCGCCTCATAGCCTCCGTCGCCGTACACTGAGGGCCGCCTGCCGAGTACCGTGGCAGGCTGTCCGCGGCCGTTGCTGAATGGTATAAGCGGAGGTTTTAGGTGCCTCTGGGCCAACGCCCATGTGGGTTCGAATCCCATCGGCCGCACAGCACCACAAGGGCGCCCCGTTCCCGGGGCGCCCTTCGGCGTATCCGTCGAGGTGTATGCCCCGGCCTCAGCCCACCAGCTCCCGGATCACCGGGATCAGGGCGCGGAAGGCCTTGCCGCGGTGGCTGATGGCGTTCTTTTCGGCGGGGGAAAGTTCGGCGCAGGTGCGGGTCTCGCCGTCGGGCTGGAGGATCGGGTCGTAGCCGAAGCCGTTGGTGCCGGCGGGGGTGTGGCGGAGGGTGCCGGTGAGGCGGCCTTCGACCACGCGTTCCGTGCCGTCGGGGAGGGCGAGGGCCGCGGCGCAGGCGAAGTACGCGCCCCGGTTGGGGGCTTCGATGTCGGAGAGCTGGGCCAGGAGCAGATCGAGGTTGGCGGTGTCGTCGCCGTGGGTGCCGGCCCAGCGTGCGGAGAAGATACCGGGGGCGCCGCCGAGGACGTCGACGCAGAGGCCGGAGTCGTCGGCGACGGCGGGCAGACCGGTGGCCCGGGCCAGGGCGTGCGCCTTGAGCAGGGCGTTCTCCGCGAAGGTGACGCCGGTTTCCTTGACGTCGGGGAGGTGGGGGTAGGCATCCGCGCCGACGAGGCCGTGCGGCAGTCCCGCGTCGGCGAGGATGGCCCTGAGTTCGGTGATCTTCCCGGCGTTGCGGGTGGCGAGGACGATACGGGTCATGCCCCGATTATCCGGCGCCCCGGGCCCGCCCTTCGCCGGGCCCCTCTCGCGCCCCCGGATCCCCTGCCGGGTGCGGGCCGGCGTACGCGTTCCGGCTGTTTCCGCTCGTCGGGTACGCGTCTGAACGGCTGTCCGTCTGCACCACTCCGGAAGGGGCGCGCTGCTACCGCTCCGGAAGGGGTGCGTGGGCTGCGCCTCGCTCTCTCAGGGGCTGCAGACCTTGCCGATCTCGGTCGCCGCGTCCGTCACCGGCTTGAGGTCGGGGGTCGCGTCGCCGCTCTCGATCGACTTGCGCACATTGTCGACGCCGGTGTTGAGGTCGTCGACGGCCTTGCTCAGGTCCGCGTTGTCCGTCTTGTCGCTGAGGTTGTCCAGCTCCTTGTCGATGGAGTCGAGGGCCTCACGTGCCTTGGTCGGGTCGTCGGCCGCGCTGGAGACGGCCTGCTGGAGCTTGTCGACGCTGGTGGCGATGGCGTCGGCGGTCTCGACACAGTCGAGGACCTTGTCGACGGCGCTGCAGCCGGCGGTGACCGGCACGATGAGTGCGACGGTGGCGAGCGTGAGTGCGATGCGGCGGCGCGCAGGCATGTGAACGTTCCCTCCCCGGGTGTGGACGGGCGCACGGTTCGGCCCGTGCGCCCGTGACGTGTACGACGCCCGCGAGGGCGCTCTTGGTTGCCTCTTTACCCGGGGGTCCGCCGTCCGCACGCGCGGGGCCCCTCCCGGGATCCGGGAGGGGGGATTCCGGCCGTCGGCGCCCCGCCGTCCGGCCCCGAGGGCCGAGGGGGAGCGCGGGTTGTTCCCGTCAGCCTGCGGGCTGACCGCGCTCCAGCGCCGCGCGCTGGAGGGCGGCGAGGTCCGCGCAGCCCGCGGTGGCGAGGTCCAGCAGCGCGTTGAGCTCCTTGCGGTCGAAGGGCTCCGCCTCGGCGGTGCCCTGGACCTCGACGAAGCGGCCGTCACCTGTGCAGACGACGTTCATGTCGGTGTCGGCGTGCACATCCTCCTCGTAGCGGAGGTCGAGCAGCGGCGTACCGCCCACGATCCCCACGGAGACCGCGCTGACCGTGCCGGTGAGGGGCTGGCGGCCGGCCCGTACGAGCTTCTTGTTCTGGGCCCAGGCGACGGCGTCGGCGAGGGCGACGTAGGCGCCGGTGATCGCGGCGGTGCGGGTGCCGCCGTCGGCCTGGAGGACGTCGCAGTCGAGGACGATGGTGTTCTCGCCGAGGGCCTTGTAGTCGATGACCGCGCGCAGGGAGCGTCCGATGAGCCGGCTGATCTCGTGCGTACGGCCGCCGATCTTGCCGCGTACGGACTCGCGGTCGCCGCGGGTGTTGGTGGAGCGCGGCAGCATCGAGTACTCGGCGGTGACCCAGCCCTCGCCGCTTCCCTTGCGCCAGCGCGGTACGCCCTCGGTGACGGAGGCGGTGCAGAAGACCTTGGTGTCGCCGAAGGAGATGAGGACGGAGCCCTCGGCGTGCTTGCTCCATCCGCGTTCGATGGTGACCGGGCGGAGCTGTTCGGGGGTGCGGCCGTCGATTCGAGACATGGCCATGAGCCTATCCGCCCCTCACCGGGCTCCCGCCCGTGCCCGGACCCGTCGCCCACGGGTCCGCGCTCCTTGCCCGTACCGCGTCCCGCCCGCGCTCCGGACCTCGCCGGGAGGCTCCCCGGGCCCGGAGCGAGGCCCGGAGCGAGGGCGGGCACGGGGCGGGCGGGGCACGGCAGGGGCCCCCGCGGTGCCTCGGGCTCCACGCGGCGCCCCCAGGCGACTCGGCCATGTGTGAGGGCCCTGTCCCGGAGGGAGCAGGGCCCGGGACGGCCGACCGCCCCGGGGGTCCCGGGGCAGGGAGCCGGACAGGAAGCCGGGCGGCTACATCATGTCCTCGATGTCCGCGGCGATCGGGTCCGCGTCCGTGCCGATCACGACCTGGATCGCCGTTCCCATCTTGACGACGCCATGCGCACCCGCGGCCTTGAGCGCGGCTTCGTCGACGAGGGCGGGGTCGGTGACTTCGGTGCGGAGGCGGGTGATGCAGCCCTCGATCTCCTCGATGTTGTCGATACCACCGAGCCCGGCGACGATCTTCTCAGCCTTGCTGGCCATGTCTTCTCCCTGATCTTCAAGGGCGCCCGGAGGGCGCTCAGCGCTGCCTCGGCCCACCATCGGTCCGCTTTGTCACGGTAACGCACGGTTGGCCCATGTTCACGGGCGAGTAACCGCTTCGTCCCCAATGATGACGTTCACCGGTACTCCGGCCACGGCCCGCCCGAGGCCGGCCTCCGGGGCCTTACCCACGACTGGTCTACACCAGTCTGCAACACCTGCCGCACCAGGCACAGTCCCGGGAGGATGCCGATGGCCCCTGAGAGCACGGCCGCACCGCAGCCGTCGGTATGGAGCAAGCTGTTCCAAGGGCTTCAGAAGATGGGCCGCAGCCTTCAGCTCCCCATCGCCGTACTGCCGGCGGCCGGCATCCTCAACCGGCTCGGCCAGCCCGATGTCTTCGGGCAGGACGGCCTCGGCTGGAACGACGTCGCCAAGGTGATGGCCGGCGCCGGCGGTGCGCTGCTCGACGCCAACATCGGCCTGCCGCTGCTGTTCTGCGTGGGCGTGGCGATCGGGATGGCGAAGAAGTCGGACGGCTCGACGGCGCTCGCCGCGGTCGCGGGCTTCCTCGTCTACTACAACGTGCTGCGCCAGTTCCCCAAGGACTGCGAGGTCGGCGGCCAGGTGGTGCTCACGGGGTGCCAGGGGGCGGACGGGACGGTCGTCCCGTTCACGTATCAGAACCCCGGGGTCTTCGGCGGTATCGTCATCGGCCTGCTGGCCGCCTACTTCTGGCAGCGCTACCACCGCACCAGGCTGGTCGACTGGCTGGGCTTCTTCAACGGCCGCCGGCTCGTCCCGATCATCATGTCGTTCGTCGCGATCGGTTTCGCCGCGCTCTGCCTGTGGATCTGGCCGCCGATCGGCGACGCGCTGGAGAGCTTCAGCGACTGGCTGGTGAGCCTCGGAGCCTGGGGCTCGGGCATCTTCGGGGTGACCAACCGGGCGCTGCTGGTCATCGGCCTGCACCAGTTCCTGAACGTCCCCATCTGGTTCCAGCTGGGCAGCTACACCAAGCCGGACGGCACGGTGGTGCACGGCGACATCACGATGTTCCTGGCGGGCGACCCGAACGCGGGCCAGTTCACCACGGGCTTCTTCCCGATCATGATGTTCGCCCTGCCCGCCGCCGCGCTGGCCATCACGCACTCCGCGAAACCGCACCGCCGCAAGGAGATCGGCGGGCTGATGCTGTCGGTCGGCCTGACGTCCTTCGTGACCGGGATCACCGAGCCGATCGAGTACTCGTTCCTCTTCGTCGCCCCGGTGCTGTACGCGATCCACGCGGTGCTCACCGGTGTGTCGATGGCGCTGACCTGGGCGCTGGGCGTCAAGGACGGATTCAGCTTCTCGGCCGGCCTGATCGACTACGTCATCAACTGGGGCCTGGCGACAAAACCCTGGCTGATCATTCCGATCGGGCTCGGTTTCGCGGTGGTCTATTACGCGATCTTCCGGTTCGCGATCACCAGGTTCAATCTGCCGACACCGGGACGGGAACCGGAAGAGGTGGCGGAGGAACTGGAGCGCGACAACATCACATAGACGCCGGCGGCGGACAAGGCCGGGGGGACCCCGCGGCTCACGGGGGCACCCCGGGCCTTGTGTCACGAATGGCGCTCGATGCGGGACTGCGCGGAATTCGAAGGTTCCTTATCTATCCCTCACGTGCTACAACAGGTCTACACCACTGAGTGGTTTAGACCACGCGGTGCCACGGCGCCGCGTTCCCCCCTGAGACGTCGCTTCCCCCTGCTCCGCCCCCCTGGCGACGCCTTGTTCCCCTGGAGGATGTTGATGTCCACGGCTAGCGCAGCCCCCGCGGCTGACAAGAAGAAGGGCGCGGGCGCGATGGCGGTCATGCAGCGCATCGGCCGCAGCCTCATGCTGCCGGTCGCGGTGCTGCCCGCCGCCGCGCTCCTGGTCCGGCTCGGCAATGCCGACATGCTCGGACGGGAGTCGTTCCCGACCTTCATCACCAAGATCGCCGGATATATGGCGGCCGGTGGCAATGCGATTCTCGACAATATGGCGCTGCTGTTCGCCGTCGGTATCGCGATCGGTTACGCAAAGAAGTCGGACGGTTCCACAGCGCTCGCGGCGGTCACCGGCTATCTGGTGTTCAAGAATGTGCTGGCCACGTTCACCGACAGCAATCTGCCGAAGGTCGCGAAGGTCGTCGACGGCAAGATAGTCATGACCGACGCGCCCGTGGACGCCAAGGTCCTCGGCGGTGTGGTGATGGGCCTGGTCGTGGCCCTTCTCTACCAGCGTTTCTACCGCACCAAGCTGCCCGACTGGGCGGGATTCTTCGGCGGCCGGCGGCTGGTCCCGATTCTCTCCGCCTTCGCGGGACTGATCATCGGCATCGTCTTCGGTTTCATCTGGCCGGTCCTCGGCACGGGTCTGCACAACTTCGGCGAGTGGCTGGTCGGCTCCGGCGCCGTGGGCGCGGGCATCTTCGGTGTGGTCAACCGTGCGCTGATCCCCATCGGCATGCACCATCTGCTGAACTCGTTCCCCTGGTTCCAGGCCGGTGAGTACGAGGGCAAGAGCGGTGACATCGCACGCTTCCTGGCCGGTGACCCGAGCGCCGGACAGTTCTTGACGGGCTTCTTCCCGATCATGATGTTCGCCCTGCCCGCCGCGTGTCTCGCGATCGTGCACTGTGCGCGGCCGGAGCGGCGCAAGGTCGTCGGCGGCATGATGTTCTCGCTGGCGCTCACCTCGTTCGTCACCGGTGTGACGGAACCCATCGAGTTCACGTTCATGTTCATCGCGCCGGTGCTGTACGCGATCCACGCGGTGCTCACCGGTGTCTCCATGGCGCTGACCTGGGCACTCGGCATGAAGGACGGCTTCGGCTTCTCGGCGGGCGCGGTGGACTTCCTGCTCAATCTGGGGATCGCGTCCAACCCGTGGGGGCTGGCGCTGGTGGGTCTCGGTTTCGCGGCGGTGTACTACGCCGTGTTCCGGTTCGCGATCACCAGGTTCAATCTGCCGACACCGGGGCGTGAGTCGGACGACGAACTGGCGGAGCTTCAGAAGGCGGAAGCCAAGTAGACCACTGCCGGCCGCTCGGGCCGGGGCCCCGGTACCGTCGCGTACGGTCCGGGGCCCCGGTCGTGCGCGCGCCCCGGGCGGGCCGTGGCGATGGCCGGTGAGCGCGTCAGACCTCGTACACCGCGCCGGCCGCCGCGATCTCCGCCGGGCCGGGGTAGACCGCGCGGGCGTCCGCGAGGTTCTGGGCGCCGTCCGTCCACGGCGGGATGTGGGTGAGCACCAGCCGTCCCACCCGTGAGCGCCGCGCCTCGGCTCCGGCCTCGCGGCCGTTGAGGTGGAGATCCGGGATGTCCTCCTTGCCGTGGGTGAAGGACGCCTCGCACAGGAACAGGTCGGCTCCGTCCGCGAGTTCGTGCAGGGCGTCGCAGACACCCGTGTCACCGGAGTACGTCAGCGTCCGGCCGCCGTGCTCCAGGCGGATGCCGTACGCCTCGACGGGGTGGGCGAGCCGTTCCGTACGGACGGTGAAGGGGCCGATGTCGAAGCTGCCGGGCTTCAGGGTGTGGAAGTCGAAGACCTCGCTCATGGAGGACGAGGACGGGGTGTCGCCGTACGCGGTGGTCAGGCGCTGCTCGGTGCCTTCCGGGCCGTAGACGGGGATGGCGTCGCACCGGCCGCCCTCGTGGCGGTAGTAGCGGGCGACGAAGTACCCGCACATGTCGATGCAGTGATCCGCGTGCAGATGGCTGAGGAAGATGGCGTCGAGGTCGTAGAGACCGACATGGCGCTGCAACTCGCCGAGGGCACCGTTGCCCATGTCGAGGAGCAGCCGGAAGCCGTCGGCCTCTACGAGGTAGCTCGAACAGGCCGATTCCGCGGACGGGAACGACCCCGAGCAGCCGACGACGGTGAGCTTCATGGAGCTTGAACCTCCGTTGACGGGGAGGGCTGGGGGTGGATCGTGCGGTTCGTCGAGCGTAAAGCGCAAAAGGAGTGGCCGCTCCTCCGGAGAGGGGGGGTGTGGGGGAACTCACCTGCGCTGTCACTGAATCGGAGGGCGCGCGGCCGGGTGTGTGCGGGGCGCGCAGGTCGCGCGGGGTGCCGGTACCGTCGGCGGTATGGACACGTGGTGGTGGCCGGTGCTCGGCGCGGTGGTGCTGGTGGCCCTGGTGGTGTCGGTGGTGGACGCGCGGCGGCGGCGCGCCGGTGGGTCGCCGCGGGGGCGTACGCGCCCTCCGGGCCGGCCGTCGGGGCCGCTGCGCCGGCACCGGCCGAAGCCCGGCGAGATCTGGTGGGCGGATGTGCCCTACGAGGACGGTCCGGGGTCGAAGGACCGGCCCTGTCTGGTGCTGTCGGTACGGGGGGCCACGGCCGAGGTCGCCAAGATCACCAGCAGGCGGCACGACGGCCGGCCGGGGGTGATCGCGCTGCCGCACGGCGCGGTGGGGGATCAGCTGGGCCGCGCGAGCTTTCTGGAGACGGAGGAGCTGCGGAGGGTGCCGCTGGGGCGGTTCCGGCGGCGCGTGGGGGCGGTGGATCCGGGGGTGTGGGAGAGGGTGCGGTACCTGGCGCGGTGACGGTGGCCGTGCCGGTTCTGTCCTCACACGCCGGGCGGGCTGGACGGGGCGTCCCGGTCCGTGACGTGGACGGGACGCGTCAGGGGCGCGTCGGGCGGGCGGCCCGCGCGTCGCGCTCGGACCGTGACCGCGGTTGCGCGTGCCCTTCGTCCTCACGCCGGACGGGCCGCGAGTGCACCCGGTCCCGGCGGTGCACGACGCCCGCCGGGGCCGAGACGGCGACGCGCCCCGGCCCGTACCGTGACCGCGGTCGGCCGTGGCGGCCGTCCTCACACGCCGGACGGGCTGGAATCGCACCCCGGCCCGCGCCCCCGGCCCGTACCGTGACCGCGGTCGGTCATGCCCCCCGGCCCCGGGCGCCGGGGGTCAGGCCCAGAGCTGGCCGCGCAGCGTCTCGATCGCCGCCTCGGTCGTCGGGGCGGTGTAGACGCCCGTCGAGAGGTACTTCCAGCCGCCGTCGGCGACGACGAAGACGATGTCCGCGGCCTCGCCCGCGGTGAGGGCCTTCCGTCCGACGCCGATCGCGGCATGGAGCGCCGCGCCGGTGGAGACGCCCGCGAAGATGCCCTCCTGCTGGAGGAGTTCACGGGTGCGGGTGACGGCGTCCGCGGAGCCGACGGAGAAGCGGGTGGTGAGTACGGAGGCGTCGTACAGCTCGGGGACGAAGCCCTCGTCGAGGTTGCGGAGCCCGTAGACGAGGTCGTCGTAGCGGGGCTCGGCCGCGACGATACGGACGCCGGGGACGTGCTCGCGGAGGTAGCGGCCCACGCCCATGAGCGTGCCGGTGGTGCCGAGGCCCGCCACGAAGTGGGTGACGGAGGGGAGGTCCGCGAGGATCTCGGGGCCCGTGGTGGCGTAGTGGGCGCCCGCGTTCGCGGGGTTGCCGTACTGGTAGAGCATCACCCAGGACGGGTTCTCGGCGGCCAGTTCCTTCGCGACCCGGACGGCGGTGTTGGAGCCCCCCGCCGCCGGGGACGAGATGATCTCCGCGCCCCACATCGCGAGGAGCTGGCGGCGCTCGTCGCTGGTGTTCTCCGGCATCACGCACACGATGCGGTAGCCCTTGAGCTTCGCGGCCATGGCGAGCGAGATGCCGGTGTTGCCGGACGTCGGCTCCAGGATCGTGCAGCCGGGTGTGAGGCGGCCGTCCTTCTCCGCCTGCTCGATCATGTGGAGCGCGGGGCGGTCCTTGATCGAGCCGGTCGGATTGCGGTCCTCCAGCTTGGCCCAGATGCGGACGTCGTCCGAGGGCGACAGCCGCGGGAGTCGGACCAGCGGGGTGTTGCCGACCGCGGCGAGCGGGGAGTCGTAGCGCATCAGTGCATTCCGCCCGCGACCGCGGGAAGAATCGTGACGTTGTCGCCGTCGGAGAGCTTGGTGGAGATGCCGTCGAGGAAGCGGACGTCCTCGTCGTTCAGATACACGTTGACGAAGCGGCGGAGCTGGTCGCCGTTGGCCTTGTCCACGATGCGGTCCCGGATGCCCGTGTGCCGGGTCTCCAGGTCGGCGAACAGCTCGGCAAGCGTGTTCCCGCTGCCCTCGACGGCCTTGGCGCCGTCGGTGTAGGTGCGGAGGATGGTCGGGATGCGGACCTCGATGGCCATGGCGTGGACTCCAGTCGAAGGGCGGTGGGCGCGCGGCTCGGCCCCCGCGCGAGGGTGGGATGGGGATGAGCTGACTGCTCAGGTACACATCGCGCTGGCGAGGCGGCACAGGTCGACATGCAGCCGCGCCACGAGCAGCGGCGGCCCGCCCGGCGTCTTGTCTCGCATGTCTGGATGAACCATGCGGTCATCGTATCGATTCCCGGTCCGGGATCCGGAATGTGATCTCGCATGACGGACGTGGCCCGCTCACCATTCGGAAGGGAGATAGGTGATGGAGGGTGCTCCGGTGGCCGGGTGCACGGTGACGTCGGCCCGTACCCGGTAGACGTCGGCGAGAAGTTCGGAGGTGAGGACCTCCCCGGGGGCGCCGGAGGCGACGACTGCGCCGGCGTTCAGGACGCAGACCCGGTCGCAGTAGTACGCGGCGAGGTTGAGGTCGTGCAGGGCGAGGAGGCTGGTGGTCCCGAGGGTCCGTATCAGCCCGAGGATCTCCAGCTGGTACCGGATGTCGAGATGGTTCGTGGGCTCGTCGAGCACGAGGAGGGCGGGCCGCTGGACGAGCGCGCGGGCGACGAGGGCGCGCTGGCGCTCGCCGCCGGACAGGGACGGGAAGGCCCGGTCGCGCAGGCCGGCGATGCCGAGCCGGGCGAGGGCCTCGTCGGTGAGCGCGGTGTCCTCGGCCGTGTCCGCCTCCCAGAACCGTTTGTACGGGGCGCGGCCCATGAGGACGGTCTCGCGCACGGTCAGCTCGAACTCCGCGGGGCTCTCCTGCGGCACGGTCGCCACCCGCTGGGCGCGCGCCTTGGGGCCGAGGGTGACGAGGTCGTCGCCGTCGAGGAGGATCCGCCCGGCCGTGGGGCGCAGCGTGCCGTAGACACAGCGCAGCAGGGTCGTCTTGCCGCTGCCGTTGGGGCCGACGAGGCCGACGGTCTCGCCGGGGTGCGCCGCGAGGTCGATGCCGGTGAGGAGGGCGTGGCCGTCGGTCTCGTACCGCACTCCGGTCACCGCCAGGGCGGCGGCCCTCGCCGGGGCGCCGGTCGCGGTGCCGCCCGGGGAGTTACTCGCGGGGCGGCTTCGGGGCTCGCTCACCGTACGGCTCCTTCCACGGAACGGGAGCGCATCAGCCACAGGAACAGCGGGCCTCCGATGAGGGCGGTGAGCACGCCGACGGGGATGTCCTGCGGGGCGGCGACGGTACGGGCCGCGAGATCGGCGACGACGAGGGCGAGGGCGCCGCCGATGGCGGCGACCGGCAGCAGGGCGCGGTGGGTCGCGCCGACGAGCAGCCGGGCGGCGTGCGGGACCATCAGCCCGATGAAGCCGACCGCGCCGCTCACGGACACGAGCACGGCGGTGACGAGCGAGGCGAGCACGAAGACGGCCGCGCGGAAACGGGACACGTCCAGGCCGAGCACGGTCGCGCCCTCCTCCCCCGCCAGGAGCAGATCGAGCGGCCGGGCGAGCGCGAGCAGCAGCGGCAGTCCGAGGCCGAGCACCGCGCCGGGCAGCCACAGGGTGTCCCAGCGGGCGCTGCCGAGGCCGCCGAGCGTCCAGTGCAGGGCCTCCCGGAAGTGCTCGGGCCGGGCGGACGCGACGAGGACGAGGGTGGTGAGGGCGGTGAAGATGTACGACACGGTGACCCCGGCGAGGACCAGCCGGGTGCCGGTCATCGAGCCGCCGCGCCGGGCCAGCCCGTAGACGAGCGTCATCGCGGCGAGCGCGCCGGCGAACGCTCCCGCGGGCATGGCGACGGCGGTGGTGACGCCGACGCCGAGGGTGAGCACGAGGACCGCGCCGGTGGAGGCGCCGGAGGAGATGCCGAGCAGGAAGGGGTCGGCCAGCCGGTTGCGTACGAGGGCCTGGAGAACGACACCGACGACACCGAGCCCCGCGCCGACGACCGCGCCGAGGAGGACCCGGGGCAGCCTCACGTCCACGATGATCGTCCGCTGGGGGCCGGGGGGCGCGTCCGGCCGCAGGGCCTGGAGGACCTCGCCGGGCGGGATGTGCACGGACCCGAGGGCGAGTCCGGCGACGACCGCCGCCGCGAGGGCGAGCAGCAGACCGGTGGCGACGGCCCCGTACCGCAGCCGGGACGCGCGGCCCGAAGAGGCGGAAGAGAAGGAGGGGGAACAGGCGGGGGAAGCCGCGGCGGACGGACCGGGCCCGGGTGTGGCCGTCGGGGAGTCCGGGGGCGCGGCGCCCGCCCGCGACGGCATGGCGGGCGGGGCCTTCTCGCTCGGGGAGGTCACCGCGCGAGCTGCGGGGCCAGCTTGGCGATCGCGTCGGGCGCGCGCACTCCGAGAACCGCGTCCGAGAGCGGCAGCACGGCGAACTTCCTGTTCCTGATCGCCGGTACGTCCTTCAGCGCCGGGTCGTCGAGCAGCCGCCGCTTCTTCTGCTCCAGGGTGGTGGAGCCGTAGTCGTAGATGACGATGACCTCCGGCTTGCGGGCCACGACCTCCTCCCAGGAGGCGTCGCCGAAGCTCTTGTCGAGGTCGGCGAAGACATTGCGGCCGCCCGCGCGGGTGATCAGTTCGTTGCCCATGCCCTTGCCGCCCGCCGTGAACGCGGTCCTGTCGCCGCTGTCGTACACGAAGACGGGTACGGGCGCGCGCCCGTCGCCTGCGGACGCGGTCCTGTCGACCGAGGCGCGGGCGGCGGCGATCCACTTCCGGGCGCGGTCGCCGACGCCGAAGGTGCGTCCGATCTCGTCGACCTCCCGGTAGACGTCGTCGAGCGTCGTCCTGCCCTTGGCGCAGTTCTCCAGGTTGAGCCGGGTGTTGATGCCGGACTCGGCCAGTTCGGCGCGGGTGCGGCCGTCCTTGGCCTCGAAGGCGCTGGCGTAACCGCCGTAGACGAAGTCGGGGCCGACGGACAGGAGCTTCTCCTTGGAGGGGTACTCCTTGGCGATGACCGGTATGGACCGGTACGCCTTCTCGTGGCGCGGGAGGACCTCGTCGTCGAGGTAGGCGGTGCCGACGAGGGACTTCTCCAGTCCCAGTTCCAGCATGATCTCGGTGACATGCTGGTTCATGGTGACCGCGCGCTCCGGGGGCGCCTGGTAGGTGGTCCGTGTGCCGCAGTTGTCGACGGTGTACGGGAATCCGGGGGCGGGCTCATCGGCCCGGGGCTTGCCGGATTCGGCGGCTCCCGTACCGCAGGCGGTGAGCGGAAGCAGAACGGCCGAGGCGATGAGAGCGGCTCGGCGGGCGGCGGAACGGCGCCTGGACATGCGGATGGGCCTCCTCCGGGGATTTCCACGTCCCCTGGGTGTGGGAGAAGGGCGGCCGGTCAGTTCCTGGCTGACGGGCGTGGCCGCGTGGTCGCGGACGCCCGGTCACAGTGGCGGGACCGCGCCGGATTCGCACCGGCTTCCTGGGTCCTGCCGCCCGTGTATGGAGTTGGGTGGCCGGAGGGGCGGAAGGGCCGTGCTCCGGGCCGTGGCGGTCAGTATGCCTCGACGACCTCGACGTCCTCCTCGGTGACCTCGCCGTCGACGATGCGGAAGGAGCGGAACTGGAACGGGCCGGAGTCGTCCGTGTCGGCCGTGGAGACCAGGACGTAGTGTGCGCCGGGCTCGTTGGCGTAGGTGATGTCCGTACGGGAGGGGTATGCCTCGGTCGCCGTGTGCGAGTGGTAGATGATCACCGGCTCCTCGTCGTTGTCGTCCATCTCGCGGTAGAGCTTCAGCAGGTCCGCGGAGTCGAACTCGTAGAACGTGGGCGAGCGGGCCGCGTTGAGCATGGGGATGAAGCGCTCGGGACGACCGCTGCCCTCGGGGCCGGCGACGACTCCGCATGCCTCGTCGGGGTGGTCGGCGCGGGCGTGCGCGACGATCTGGTCGAACAGGGCCTGGGTGAGGGTCAGCATGCCGATCAGCATAAGCAGAGGGCGGGCGGGCACCGCGGCTCGGTACCCGCCCGCCCTGGGGGCCGCGGTCAGCCGTCGACGCCCGCCTTCCGCGCGGAGGGCTCGTCCTTCGCGCCGCTCCGGGCGAAGGCCGCGCCCCCGGGGTTCCTCGCCTTCAGCACCAGGTAGGCCACGCCCATGGCGAGCGCCCACAGCGGGGCGACGTACAGCGAGATCCGGGCGTCCTCGTCGATGCCCATCAGCACGACCACCATCAGGATGAACAGCAGCGCGAACCAGCTGGTCCAGGGGGCGCCGGGGGCTTTGAAGGAGGAGTGCGGCAGCAGACCGCGGTCCGCCTTGGCCCGGTAGCGGATCTGGCAGACGAGGATCATGATCCAGGCCCACATGCCGGAGATGGTGGCGAAGGACACGATCTTGTGGAACGCCTCGCCCGGCCACTGGTAGTTGATCCAGACGCCGATCAGCATCAGCGCGGCCGAGAAGGTCGTGCCGACGAGCGGGGTGCCGCTCCGGGTCAGCCGGGTGAAGAGCCGCGGCCCCTGGCTGTTGAGCGCGAGGTCGCGCAGCATCCGGCCGGTGGAGTACATGCCCGAGTTGCAGGAGGAGAGGGCGGCGGTGAGGACGACGAAGTTGACGATGCCCGCGCCCGCCTGGAGGCCCATGGTGTCGAAGGCGGCGACGAAGGGGGAGACGCCCGGCCGGAAGGTGGTCCAGGAGACCACCGACAGGATCATGATCAGCGCGCCGACGTAGAAGACGGCGATCCGCCACGGCACGGTGTTGATGGCCTTGGGCAGGGTCTTCTCGGGGTCCTTGGACTCGCCCGCGGTGACGCCGACGAGTTCGACGGCGAGGAAGGCGAACATCACGATCTGCAGGGTCATCAGGGTGCCGCCGATGCCCTGCGGGAAGAAGCCGCCGTCGTCCCACAGGAGCGACACGGACGCGGTGTCCCCCGCGTCGGAGAAGCCGAGGGTGAGGATTCCGGCGCAGATGAGGATCATGCCGACGATGGCGGTGACCTTCACCATCGAGAACCAGAACTCCAGCTCCCCGAAGATCTTCACGGAGATCAGGTTCGCGCCGTAGAGGACGACCGTGAAGGCGAGTGCGGAGATCCACTGCGGGATGTCGAACCAGTACGTCATGTATCCGGCGGCGGCCGTCACCTCGGTCATGCCCGTGACGACCCAGAACAGCCAGTACGTCCAGCCGGTGACGAAGCCCGCGAAGGGGCCGACGAACTCACGGGCGTAGTCGGAGAACGAGCCCGAGACCGGGCGGTACATGAGCAGTTCGCCCAGCGCCCGCATGATGAAGAAGATGACCACGCCCGCGACGGCGTAGGCCAGGATGAGGCTGGGGCCCGCCTTGGAGATGCCCTTGCCCGCGCCGAGGAAGAGGCCGGTGCCGATGGCGCCGCCGATCGCGATCATCTGGATCTGGCGGGCGCCGAGGCCGCGGTGGTAGCCCTGGTCGTCGGGTCCCGGCGGGCCGCCGCCGGCATCGCGGTGGTGCCCGTCCTCGCTCTCGCGACCGGTGCCGCGCTTGCGGTTGCCGGGTCCGTCGTGTGCGCCGTTCTCATCGTGCTCGCCGACGTGCACCGAGGTCATGGTGTTGCGCCCTTTCTCCATGCCGATCCGGCTCCGCGGCACAGGGCGCGCGGTCACGGATCAGGTCCTGATCCCCCCGGATATGGATGGAGTGCCACCGGCGGTCCGCCGGCCCAAGCGCCGCCGGGGGCGGTGGTGGTGCTCCTGGCGGTCGTGAAGATTTATCACGGTTGCGTGGGAAATCGACGACGGTGACTATGGCACGCGCCACAGGGAGAACCGGACAAAGGACACCCCGGCGAGCACAGCTCACCGGGGTGGTGGCGAGATCGTTATCCGGATTTGAGCGTCCGTTGAGCGAACGTCCACGGGATGGCGCGGGTCGGGCACGGGGTGGGCCCGGGTGCGGTTCCCGCGCGGTTCCGGCGCGGCAGGGGCGCCCGGCGGGGCCTCCGGGGCGGGAAGCGGGCGCGTACGGAGGAGCGGCGGCACGGGTCCGTACGGACACCCACCCCGGGCTCCGGCCCCGCCCCGCCCGTACGCGGGTGCCGGTACCGGTTCGGGCTCCGAGGTCTGTACGGGACCCGCCCCGGCCGGGCGGGTCGCGGCCACGCGGGCCGGACGACACCGCGGACCCGGCCCCGAACGGACTCGGGGATCCGGGACCCGTACGACCCGTACGGCAGAAGCCACCCGGTTTCGCACAGGTGGAACCACGGGGTCTGTACGGGACCCGTACGACCCGTACGGCAGAAGCCACCCCGGGCCGGGCGGGATGCGGCCATCCGGGCCGCACCACACCGCGGACCCGGACCCGAACGGGCTCGGGGATCCGGGACGCGTACGACCCGTACGGCAGGAGCCGCCGGCGCCCGGCGGGCGTGTGCGGCGGCTCCCCCGCCGGAGGGACCCGGGCGGGCCCGTCAGGGCAGGAGCGTCTCGATGAGCGTCTCCTGGAGCATGCCGAGCCAGAGGTAGGCCATCACCATCGGCTTGCGCGGATCCGAGTCCGGCAGCCGGTAGAGCCCGGCGCCCTCGTCGTCCTCGTCGTCGCTGACCTCCAGCCGGGTGCCGATGGTCAGGCGCAGATCGTTGAGCGCGCCGAGCCAGCGCCGGGAGTCGTCGGCCGTGAGCTTCAGCACGGCCTCGCCCTCGCCGTTCACGGTGAGGGAGTCCAGGTCGCGGATGACCGAGAGCGCGTCCTCGCGCTTGCGGGTGCGCAGATCGTTCTCGGTGAAGCGGCGGAACTCCGCGGAGGCGGCCTTCAGCTCCTCGTCCGCGGCGTCCGCCTCGGGGCCCGTGTAGCCGTCCGGGAAGAGCCGGGCGAGCGCCTCGTCGGCGGGAGGCTTGCTCGGGCCCTCGGCGAACAGCGCCGCCAGCGGGTCCTCACCCTCGACGGGCTGGTCACCCGGCCCGATCAGCTCCACCATCTGGACGGCCAGCGAGCGCAGGATGGCGATCTCGACCTCGTCGAGGGTGACGGCCGCGCCACCGCCGGGGACCGCCTCGAAGTGTCCCGGCATCAGGTGCGGTCCTGGGTGAGGGTCGCCCACAGTCCGTAACCGTGCATCGCCTGCACATCCCGTTCCATCTCCTCGCGGCTGCCGCTGGAGACGACGGCGCGTCCCTTGTGATGGACGTCGAGCATCAGTTTGCGCGCCTTGTCCTTGGAGTATCCGAAGTACGCCTGGAAGACATAGGTGACGTAACTCATCAGATTGACGGGGTCGTTGTGGACGAGTGTCACCCACGGCACATCCGGCTCGGGGACGACGGCACTCTCCTCCGCCGACTCGGGGCGTTCGATCTCTGTAGGAGCAACACTCACCCGGTCCATGCTGCCACTCCGGGAGAGGTATCGCACAAACGGCACCACATCTCGTCAGTCTGACGAAATGTGCGGTAACATCTGGCCATGGCTGGATCGCCCGGGGTTCCCGGGCGCCCGAGACGAAAGCGTGAGGCTGAGTGGCGTGAACACTGCGGACCTGGGGCTGCCGGTGGATGTCCCCTCGACGGCGCTCTTCACCGACCAGTACGAGTTCACGATGGTCCAGGCGGCGCTGCGGGCCGGGACGGCGGACCGGCGCTCCGTCTTCGAGGTCTTCACCCGCAGACTGCCCGAGGGGCGCCGCTACGGCGTCGTGGGCGGCACCGGGCGGGTGCTGGACGCGGTGGAGAACTTCCGTTTCGAGCCGGGCGTCATCGGCTTTCTGCGCGAGAAGGGAATCGTGGACGAGCCGACGCTGGAGTGGCTCGCGTCCTACCGCTTCAGCGGCGACATCTGGGGCTACCCGGAGGGCGAGGTGTACTTCCCCGGCTCGCCGATCCTGCGGGTCGAGGGCTCCTTCGCGGAGTGCGTGCTGCTGGAGACCGTGGTCCTGTCAATCCTGAACCACGACTCCGCCATCGCGGCGGCGGCCTCCCGGATGTCCGTCGCGGCGCACGGGCGGCGACTGATCGAGATGGGCGCGCGGCGCACCCACGAGCTGGCGGCGGTGGCCGCGTCCCGGGCCGCGTACGTGGGCGGCTTCGACTCCACGTCGGACCTGGCGGCCGGGTTCCGCTACGGGATCCCGACCGGCGGCACCAGCGCGCACGCCTTCACCCTGCTGCACGACAGCGAGCGCGACGCCTTCCGGGCGCAGGTGGAGTCGCTGGGGCGGGGCACCACCCTGCTCGTCGACACCTTCGACGTGGCCGAGGCGGTCCGCACGGCCGTGGAGATCGCCGGTCCGGACCTCGGCGCGGTACGGATCGACTCCGGGGACCTGCTGCTGGTGGCGCACCGGGTGCGGCAGCAGCTGGACGAGCTGGGCGCGCGCGGCACGAAGATCACGGTCACCTCGGACCTGGATGAGTACGCGATCGCCTCGCTGGCCGCGGCGCCGGTCGACGCGTACGGGGTGGGGACCCAGCTGGTGACCGGCAGCGGCCACCCCACCTGCTCCATGGTGTACAAACTCGTCGCCCGCGCCCGCTCGGCCGACCCCGCCGCACCGCTGGAGCCGGTGGCCAAGAAGTCCATGGGCTCGAAGTCCTCCGTCGGCGGACGCAAGTGGGCCGCGCGCCGGGTGGACACCGGTGGTGTCGCGGAGGCGGAGGTGCTGGGCGCCGGTCCCGTACCGGCGCCGCTGGCCGACCACCAGCTTCTGGTGGAGCTGGTCAAGGGCGGCGAGATCGTCGCCCGCGAGCCCCTGGACGCGGCCCGGGAGCGCCATGTCGCCGCGCGCGGGCGGCTGCCGGTGTCGGCGACCCAGCTGTCGAAGGGCGAGCCGGTGCTGCCGACGGAGTATCTGGCGCTGAGTACCTGGTAGGGGGGTGGCCGATACGGGGTACCCGCGCCCCCGGGCAGCCGCGGCCGGCGCCCCGGCCCGGCCCCGCCACCGGGGCGAACCGGGGTGGCGGACGCGTGAATCCCGGCGCGGTACGTGTGGGACGCGGATCCGGGGGGACGCTCCCGAGCGGAGGGGTGCTCGCGGAGCTCGCCGGTGCCCCGCCGCGTACGCCACTCCCGTGCGGTCACCCGAGGCTCTGGGCTCCGGCGAAGCCGCACACCACCCGTTCCCCACGGGTACCACTCGTTACACGGCATCGGCGGTACCAGCGATATCACCGGTATCACTGGTATCGCCGATACCACCGGGCACCACCGACATTCCCCTATCCCCGACAGCCGCGAAGGACAGCAGCCATGCACCGCGCCTTGATCGTCGTCGACGTTCAGAACGACTTCTGCGAGGGCGGAAGCCTCGCGGTGGCGGGGGGTGCCGAGGTCGCCGCCGCCATCACCGATCTGATCGGGCAGAGCGCGCCCGCGGGATACCGCCATGTCGTCGCCACCCGTGACCACCACATCGATCCGGGTGACCACTTCTCCGACACGCCGGACTATGTGAACTCCTGGCCGCGTCACTGCGTGGCCGGTACGGAGGGGGTCGGCTTCCACCCGAACTTCGCGCCCGCGGTCGCGTCCGGGGCGATCGACGCGGTGTTCGACAAGGGCGCGTACGCGGCGGCGTACAGCGGTTTCGAGGGCGCGGACGAGAACGGGATGACGCTGGCCGAGTGGCTGCGGGACCACGGGGTCACCGAGGTCGACGTGGTCGGCATCGCCACGGACCACTGCGTCCGGGCGACGGCCGTGGACGCGGCCCGTGAGGGCTTCACCACCCAGGTTCTCCTGGACCTCACGGCGGGTGTCGCCGAGGACTCCACCGCACGCGCCCTCGAAACGCTCCGTAGGGCCGGCGTCAAGCTCACGGGCATCCCCGTGGTGTGACCTCCGTGGTCTGACCCCCTGGCTCCGGCCTCCCGGGCCGCGCGAGCGCCCGGCTCCCGGCGGTTCCGCGCCCGTCCGGACCCATCACCCGCGCCGGCCTCCGCGTCCGTCCCGCCTGTGCCGCGCCCGGCCAGCGACCGGACACCGGCCCGGCGGGCCCGTCAGGCACCTGCCTCCCGGCCGTCCGGGCGGGAGGCGGCCCCGGCCGGTCCGCAGGCCCTCCCGTCCGCGGTCCGGCCGCGCTCGCGGGCCCGCCCGCTCCCCCGCGTACGGCTCCGCGGGAGGCCGCTACACCGGGCGGCCCCACCCCAGCGGGTGCCACAGCTCCGCCACCGCTCCCGGAACCGGCTGGGTGCGCCAGAGCAGCCCGTCCGGGTGGTGCAGCACCGCCGTGATCTCGTCCGGCGTGGGCGGCTCCGCGTTCCCGCGCAGATAGACCGCCCGGAGGCCCAGATTCCGTAGCCGCGTCAGCGCTCGCGCGCGATTCGCCGCATGGACGAGAAACCGGGCCGTCCTGCCGTCGTCCATCGGACTGGGCAGGCTGAGAGCGACGACGACGCTGCCGTTCGGCAACTTGCTGAAACCTCCGCCTGGCATGAAAGAACCACTCCCCCGTGAGCTGGCCGGTCGGTGCCTGTGTACGCGTGTCAATAAGAGACTCGCACCAACGCACCTAAACACGATCGGCCGCCGCCCGCTAGAGGGCAACGGCCGATCATGGTTTGACCTGCGAAAACATTGGCTACCTGGTCGACGGACCGACCTTCACGGTGATCGTTTCGCCATTCAGCCGTTCACCCACAATGGAGATCCTGGTGTTGGTGTCAGTTACCTTGACACCGGCCGTCGGGTTCTCGGCGTACCAGTAGACACCCTTGCGGTCGTCGAAGACCGGGTTGCCCCGCTGCGGCGCGATCCGGGTCGGCACATCGGCCCGGTGCAGCGTAAAGCCATCGGTCGGCCGCCGGCTGAAGGTGGAGTCGAACGCCTGGATCCGGTTCCGCATCAGCGTGCCGTCCGCCCACTTCATGGGCCTGGCGTGCGCGTCGACCGGCAGGACGAGCCCCCGGCCCGGGTGGACGCTGGTGTTGTTGTCCTTCTGGGAGGTGTCCCAGAGCCAGATCAGCAGACCGTTCTGGTACGGGTAGTGCTCGACCCAGCTGTCCTTCGGCGCGGTGAAGCCGAAGTTGTACGGGCCGCCCCTCAACGTCCTGTCGTACGACACGTACTGACGGTTCTCGGCGATGTAGTACTGCTCGTAGTCCTTGGTGAAGGACTCGCCGATCCGCGAGAAGCCCTTGGCCGTCCAGCCCGCGTCGTCGCCCTCGGCGCTGTCGGTGAACAGCGCGGTGCCGTCGGCCGTCACCGAGATCCCGTCGGCCGCGAAGCCCTTGCCGCCCGCGCCGCCGTCCGTCTGGTAGCGGAAGCGGAGGTCGATCTTCTGGCCCGCGTACGCGTCCAGCGGATAGACGAGGTTCCGGTACGCGCCCGAGGTACCGGTCAGCGCCGGCTTGTCGGCCGCGTCGCGCGGGATCGGCCCCCCGTCGGCCGTGCCGTCGACGGGCGTCCAGTTGGCGCCGCCGTCCGTGGAGACCTCGGCGTAGAGGTGGTCGTAGCCGGTCTCGATGTCCCACCAGCCCGACAGCGCCAGCGACGCCGACGTCCTGCCGGTGAGATCGACCGGGCGGGACAGGGTGTTGCGGAGGTCGTCGCCCATGTCGCTCCACCACTGCCGGGAGCCCTCGGCGGGCTTGACGACGGTCGTGGTGACGGGCTTCTCCGGCAGCTCCACGACCAGTGCCTGCGGGCGCCTGGTGTTGTACGCGGCCACCCCCAGCTTGTGCGTGGACGGCGTCGCCGCCCTGCCCTTGGCGTAGTCGAGCCAGCCGAGCTGGAGCTTGTCCCAGGCGGTCATGTCCCCGGGCAGATCGCCGATGGAGTCCCTGCCGGTGCCGAGCCAGGAGCCCGACGACATCAGGGTCCAGAAGCCGGTGGAGTTCTCGCCGCGGCCCGAGGTGTCGTAGTGGTCGGGCAGCCCGAGGTCATGACCGTACTCATGGGCGAAGACACCGAGGCCGCCGTTCTCGGGCTGCACGGTGTAGTCGCCGACCCAGATGCCGGTGCTGCCGATCTGGGTGCCGCCGGCCTTGTTGTACGCCGGGCCGGTACTGCCCGCGTCCGTGCCGTACGCGTACCAGCGGTGCGCCCACAGGGCGTCGCCGCCCTGGGCTCCGCCGCCCGCCGACTCGTCCTCGCCGGCGTGGACGATCTGGAAGTGGTCGATGTAGCCGTCGGCCTCGTTGAAGTTGCCGTCGTTGTCGAAGTCGTAGCGGTCCCACTGGTCGTATCCGGCCAGATCCGCCGCGATCCGGGCGTCGTCACGGCCCTGTGCCTTCTGGTCGGCGACCCATGCGGTGACGCCGTCGCGGACGGTGTCCCAGACGTTGGCGCAGTTGGAGTCGCCGCAGTAGTTGGAACCGTAGCGGGCCTCGTTGTAGTCGACCTTGACCCAGTCCGAGACCGCGCCCTCGACCGAGTAGCGGCCGGACGACGTCTTCTCGTAGTAGGTCTTCAGGGACTCCTTCGGCTTGCCGGACGTGTCACTGCCGGTGCCGAAGTAGAGGTCCTCGAAGTGCCGGCGGTTGTAGTCCGCCTGCCAGGCCGTGGAGTTGTCGGACCTGCGGTCCGGGCGGGCGATCGTGTTGTGGAGCGGGCCCGGGGTGCCGCCGTACTTCTTGACGGGCGGCTCGGGGCCGTCGGGACCGTCCGGGTCGTACAGCGTGGTGTCGTCGACCTTGTCGCCGAACTCGACCAGGATCGTGAAGATCCTGTCGGTCTTCTCCCGGCCCAGTTCGACGTACTTCCTGTGGCCGAGCTTCACGACCTTGGACGCGCCGCGCTGCTGCACGGTCGCGTCCCCGGATATGACCTGTTCCAGCGCCGCCTCGCGCTGCTGCTCCTGCTGCTTGCTGAAGGGGCCGTCGAGATCGTGCTCGACCCGCTCCTTCTGCGGCGCCGGGTCCTGGCGTTCGATCGCCGCCGCGGCCGGGGACCCCTGATTCCCCGCCTGGGCGGTGCTGAACGCCGAGGCCGCCACGGTGGTCGCGGCCAGCGCGACGAGCACCGCGGACGCTCTGATCGTCCGTCTCTTAGTGGTCACTTGATGAAAATCCTCCTCCGCGCTCCTGCGCCACGGACCAGAAATTGGTGTTGTCCGGGCGGGAGACCGCGTCTCAAGTGACGGCATTCGACCGTAGTCCCGGAAGAAAAGACAGTCCTTGACTTGAACACACCAACTGCACTATGCAGGAGTCGAGTTCCGGAAACCGGACAGTAAGTGGCCGGAGGCGGGCGCATCGAATGGGTCACCTGTTGGGACGTATGAATCCGTGCGCCCCCAATGCACCGGCGGCGTGCAGAAGGTCACGCTTACCCCCCGTTCCGGCCGGGCATTCAGCACCGTAGAGTCACTTGACAGTGCGACCGCGTTGAGCGACATCCCCGCCCGAAGCCCCCCAGCCTGTCTTGAGGACGGATACCGTCATGCCGCGTCCGACTGCCGCACAGCTCGCCTCCGGTTCGGCCACCGTCGTCTTCTCGGCGCTCGCCCTGCTGCTGTTCACCCGCACCACCCACGCTCTCGGTGTCGCCGCCATCGGTGTCGCCTCGATGGCGCTCGGCCTGCTGGTGGCCACCGCGCTGCCGATGAGCCGGGCGGTCCGGGCGTCGCACCGGGTCCGGCCGGACCGTGTCCCCGCCCCGCCGGCGGCGTCCCCCGACGGGCTCGCCACCCGGGTGCCCGGCCCCCGCGCGCACGCGGCGGCGGGAGCCGAGGCCAGGGTCGGCGAGCACTCGCTGGGCCGTTAGGGCGTCCCGTCCGGCTCCTGCCGGGCTCGCGTGCCCCTCCGCTTCACTGCTGGGGCACGGTCACCACCACCGTCTTGGCCGCCTTGTCGTGCAGCCCCTGCTTGTAGGGCTTGTCGGTCAGGATCGTGATGATGATGACGATCCACCACAGACAGAAGCAGCAGACCAGCGCCGGCACCCAGAGCACGGCCGCGCGCATCAGCGACGCGCCCGTGTCCGGGGTGCTGCCGTCGTTCAGCATCGCGACCCGGATGTTCAGCAGGCGCTTGCCGATGGTCTGGCCGTGCTTCTTCACCATGAGGGTGTCGTAGCCGACGTACGCGATCAGCGAGACCAGCGACCACAGCCACTGGCGGCCGGTGTTCACCTGGTTGGCGATGTCGTCCCAGCTGTCGCCGCTGTTCGCGCTGTTGTCCCAGCCGCCCGCGAGCAGGGAGATCAGGAACAGCGGGACGAAGATGATCAGGGCGTCGATGACCCGGGCCGCGAACCGCTTGCCGAAGTCCGCGAGCGGGGGCATTCCGGCGAGGGGGTCGGGGGTGCCCCCGTACGGTCCGCCGCCGTAGGCGTTGGGGTCGTACGGGGGAGGCGTGCCGCCCGCCCCGCCGCCGTACGGACCGCCCTGGCCGCCCTGCCCGCCGTACGGGCCGCCCTGGCCACCGCCGTAAGGAGAGCCCGGCGGCGGACCCCCGGGCGGACCCGGCGGCGGGCCCTCGGGAGGCTGTTCCGGTCCACTGCCCTGCCCACTGCCTTCTCCGCCCTGTCCTCCGGGCGGGGCGGGCGGTTTCTTGAAGGGGTCGTTCCCGGGGGGCCGGCCGGATTCCGGGTCCCCCCATCCGGACGGCGGTGGCTGATCGTTACTCATGAGGGCAGTGCACCCCGCGCCCGGAGCCCCCGCAAAAGCTCGCACGCCGTTCGGGCGAACGCCCGCTGATGACCGGTCAGCCGGGGCGCCGCCGGGAGCGGGCGGGGGCCGGGCCGCCCTGGGGCCACCATCGGCCGACGGGAGTCCGGCCGACGGGGGTTCGGCCGACGGGGGTTCGGCCGACGCCCCCCGGCCAGGGTGCCGGAACCGGCGGGGTCAGCGGGCGGGCCGCCGGGTGACGAAGGTGTGCGCGGCCTTGTCGTGCCAGCACTGCCGCCACGGCCGGTCGACCAGGCACCAGAGCACATTGACCACGCCGACGACGATCAGACCGAGCACCGAGTAGACCAGCCAGCGGCGCAGGGCCGTCCCGAACGACGGGGGCTCGTGCGACTCGATGTCCACCACCGTGAGCCCGCACAGCTTCTTGCCGAGCGTACGGCCCCACTTCGCGGTCGGCACCGCCTCGTACAGCGTCCCCAGCACCAGCAGCGCGCCGAGGACGATCGCGAGATGCACGCCGGTGGTGCCGTCCAGGAGCCAGACCGTGACCGTCTCGCCGGACTGCTTGGCCGCCTCGATCTTCTCGTCGATGTGGGCGACCGTCCGGGACAGTACGGGCACGGCGACGGCCCCCACGAGGGCGCCGAGCACCACGCTGTCGATCAGCCGGGCGACCAGCCGCTTGCCGAGCGGCGCGGGCCGGGCGGCGGCCTGCGCCTGGGCGGCCCGGAGGAAGGGGTCGTCGGCCGGGGGCTTCCACGGCACGACGGGCTGCTCCCCCTCGGGCCGGGCGAGCCGGTGCACCTCCTGCGCCCACGAGGCCGAGCCTCCGCCGGGGCCGGGGGTGACGGGGTCGGGCTGCGCCGCCCGCGGTTGCTCGGGCACCTGGGGCTGTGCGGGGGACGGCGTGGGAGCGGGAGCCGGCGGAAGGGGCGACGCCGGTCCCGCGCCGGGGGTCATGGACCGCACGCTCAGCGCCTGTTCGGGCTGCTGCCCGGCGGCGGACCGGGGGCCCTGGGCGCGGATGGTGACGGTGTGCTCGGGAGCCGCGCCCGCACCGGATGCCGGGGGCCGCTGCACGAGGGCGGCGGCCTCCCGCTGCGGTCCCGGCGCCGCCGACCGTACGCCGGGCAGCGCGCCGCCGGACGGATCGGCGGACGGTGCGCCGCCGGACGAGGAGGCGCCCTGGGGCGGTACGCGCGGATCGGCGGAGGGCGCGGCCGGCTCGGGGCCGCCCCACGCGACCCGGTTGTCCCGCTCGCCGCCGAACCCGGTCTGGCGCGAGGTGGTGGCCTGCCAGGCGGTGGCGGGTTCCGGCCGGGACGGCTGGTCGGACGGCTCCTCGTCGAGGAAGACCGGACCGGTCTCCTCCAGGCGCGCGGGCGCGGGCGCCGCGGCGGCGGGTGTCGACGGCGTGGCGGGCGTGGGCGTGGCGGGCGTGGCGGGCGTGGCGGGTGCGGGAGTCCGGGCGGACGCGGAGGGCTCCGGGGTCCTCGCGCCGGGCGGGGGCGGGTTCGTTCCCGGCGCCGGGGTGCGGTCGGCGGCCCGGGCCGGGGCGGCGGACGGGGCTGCGGACTGTGCCGGGGCCCGGTCGGCGGCCGCCCGGCCGGATGTCACGGCCGCCGCGTCGTCGTCCTTGGGCGCGGGACGGCTGGTACCCGGCACCCAGGCCGCACCGTTCCAGTACCGGACATATCCCGGGATGGATGGATCCGGATAGTAGCCGGGCGTCGGACTGCCGTCGCCGCCGTGCGGGGTTGGGGCGCTCATCACCGGTCCCGTATCTCCTCGCGAGCCTTGTTCAAGGCTCCACATCTATCAGACCCTCACACAACCCCGGGCCCGTCCCGGAGTAACGGCCACTTTCCGGTATGTTCCCTCACCCTCTTACGGTGGCTTCGCCGCACCTCTCCCTTCTGTCTCCCCTTGTCTCGTGCCGTCCTGGCCGTCGCTTCCGTCGCCCTCTCCGGCCGACGCCCCACGCGCCCCGCACCCACCTGCCCACCGTCCGCCGCCGCCCGCTGCTCCCCGTCCGCCGCCGCCCGCTGCTCCCCGTCCGCCGCCGCCCGCTGCTCCCCGTCCGCCGTCGCCCGCTGCTCCCCGTCCGACTGCCCTCCGCCCGCCCGCGGCGGAACTCGGGCCTGACCATGGGCCCGAGCTTTACGGAAAGTAGTCCGAAAAAAGTCTCCCGAAGTCGCGTAATGAACCGCCACGGGCCCGCTCTCTCCTGGCAGGACCCACACCGGGTCCGTACGGACATAGGGGAGAGAACCTGTCATGCACTCCGTGGTGGAACGCGAACTGGAACTGAAACTGGTGCTGTCGCCGGAGCTGAGCATCCCGGTGCCCGCGCGGCTGGCCTACCGTACGGACGACCCGTACGCCGTGCACATCACCTTCCACATCGGCTCCGACAACCCCGTCAAGTGGACGTTCGCGCGCGAGCTGCTGGTGGAAGGGGTGTTCCGGCCTTGCGGGCACGGCGATGTGCGGATCTGGCCGACCAAGGCGGAGGGCAGGAGCGTCATCCTGATGGCGCTCAGCTCCCCCGACGGCGACGCGCTCCTCGAAGCGCCGTCCGCCGTGGTGTCGGCGTGGCTGGAGCGGACGCTCCGGGTGATCCCGCCGGGGTCGGAGACCGCCGCGCTCGACATCGACGACGGGATCGCCGGGCTGCTCGCGCACCACCCCGCCGACGGACGCTGGGCACGGGGGCCGATTCCCTTTCCCTCGGACGAGTTCCCGGACGGCGATGCCTGAGAGCGCGCGGCCGGGCCCTCCCCCTGCCTCTCCCGGCGGGGACCCGGCCGTCCTGCCCGGGTCGCCGCCCGGTCCGTACCGGCTGGGTCACCCGGTCCGTACCGGCGCCGGCGCCCGCGCGTGGCCGGACGGGCCAGGACCCGCCCGGCCGAACGGCCCGGGCGCCCGCTCAGAACAGCTTGCCCGGGTTGAGGATGCCCAGCGGGTCGAACGTGCGCTTGATGCCCCGCTGCACCTCCACGCCCACCGGGCCGAGTTCGCGTGCCAGCCACTCCTTCTTCAGGACGCCGACCCCGTGCTCGCCCGTGATCGTGCCGCCGAGTTCCAGACCGAGGGCCATGATCTCGTCGAAGGACTCCCGGGCGCGCCGGGATTCGTCCGGGTCGGTGTGGTCGAAGCAGACGACGGGATGGGTGTTGCCGTCGCCCGCGTGGGCGCAGACGCCGATGGTGAGGCCGTACTTGCCGGCGACGGCGGCCGTGCCCTCGATCATCGCGCCCAGCCGGGAGCGCGGTACGCACACGTCGTCGATCATCGTCGCCGACTTCACGGCCTCCAGGGCGGTGAGCGACAGCCTGCGGGCCTGGAGGAGGAGTTCGGACTCGGCGACCGTGTCGGCGGGCACGACCTCGGTGGCGCCCGCGGCCGTGCACAGCTTCCCGACGGCGGCCAGGTCGGCCGCCGGGTCGGGGGTGTCGAACGCGGCCAGCAGCAGGGCCTCGGTGGAGTCGGGCAGCCCCATGTTCGCCAGGGCGTTGACGGCGCGGATCGTCGTACGGTCCATCAGTTCCAGCAGCGACGGGGTGTGGCCGCGCTCCATGATCGCGCAGACGGCGTCACAGGCCGCCGCCGCGCTCGGGAACTCGGCCGCCAGCACGAGCTGCTCCGGCGGCCGGGGCCGCAGCGCCAGCACCGCCTTGACGACGATGCCGAGGCTGCCCTCGGAGCCGACGAAGAGCCGGGTGAGGTCGTATCCGGCGACGCCCTTCGCGGTGCGGCGGCCGGTGGACAGCAGCCGGCCGTCGGCGAGGACGACGTCGAGACCGAGGACGTACTCCGCCGTCACCCCGTACTTCACACAGCACAGTCCGCCCGACGCGGTGCCGATGTTCCCGCCGATCGTGCACGTCTCCCAGCTGGAGGGGTCGGGAGGGTAGGAGAGGCCGTGCTCGTTCACCGCGCGGGAGAGCACGGCGTTGATCACGCCCGGTTCGACGACGGCGATGCGGTCGACCGGGCTGATCTCCAGGATGCGGTCCATTTTCGTGAGCGAGAGCACGATGCAGCCGTCCGAGGCGTTGGCCGCGCCCGACAGGCCGGTGCGGGCGCCCTGCGGGACGACCGGCACCCGCAGGGCGGTGGCCGTGCGCATCACGTGCTGGACCTGCTCGACGGTGCGCGGCAGGACCACGGCGGCGGGGGCGCCCGCGTCGCAGAAGCTCGCCATGTCCCGTCCGTAGGAGGTCATGACGTCCGGGTCGGTGATCAGGGCCTCGGCGGGGAGCCCGGCGCGCAGTCGTACGAGGAGTTCCGCGGGATCGTCCATGATCCCAGCGTCGCACCCGGGGCCATCGGTGTGAACCCGTCCCCCCTTCCGCCGCACAGGGCGGGGAGCGTTCTTCGTACCGACGTCAACCTGACGCACAGTGATCGTCATGAACGGCGAAGTGTGGAAGAACGCGGCGGTCGGCACGCTCGTCGCCGGGGCCCTGGCCACCGGGGTCGTCGTACTCGTCCCCAGGGATGAGCCGGCCCCGCCGCCCTCACCGGGAGCGGCCGCGCGGGCCAGGGCCGCGGCGGGTGCGGGTGCTCCCGCGTCGCTCGCGGATCTCGGCGCGCTGATCGCCGACCGGGAGCGGTGGCTGGCGAAGCACCCCCGGGACGAGGAGTCCTGGGCGGTGCTGGGCGCCGCGTACACCGAGCGGGGAGTGCGGCTCGCGGAGTGGACCGCGTATCCGAAGGCGGAGAAGGCACTGCGGCGGTCGCTGAAGGTCATGCCGGGCGAGAAGGGCAACACCGAGGCGCTGCTCGGGCTCGCGGCGCTCGCCAACGCGCGCCAGGACTTCCCCGCGGCACGCGGCTTCGCCGAGCTGGCGCGGAAGCAGCGGCCGCGCCGGTGGACGGTGTACCCGGTGCTGATCGAGACGTACAGCGGGCTCGGCGACCACAAGTCCGTCGGCAAGTCGCTGGACAGCCTGCAGAAGCTGTACGCCGGTTCGCGGGCGCGGGCGGTGTCCGCGCAGGTCTACCGCGACCGGGGCTGGCGTGAGGACGCGGCGGCGAACGCGTACGACGCGGTGGGCGCCGCGCAGGGCCCCGCGGAGAAGGCGGCCGCGCTGTGGCGGCTCGGGGAGCTGGCGTGGGAGCGGGGTGAGCCGGCGGAGGCGGTGGACAGCTACAGCGTGGCGCTGCGGCTGGCCCCCGACCACCATGTGGCCTTGGCGTCCCGGGGGCGGGCGCTGGGGGCGCTCGGCCGCTCGAAGGAGGCGTTCCGCGACTACCAGGCGGCGCTGGCGAAGATGCCGCTGCCGGAGTACGCGCTGGAGGTGGCCGAGCTGTACTCGTCGCTGGGTCTCGACGGGGGCGCGGTCAGCCAGTACGAGAGAGTGCGCACGTCCGCGGAGGAGGCGGCGGAGCACGGGGTGAACGTGGAGCTGGTGCTCGGCCGGTACGAGGCGGATCACGGGGATGCGGACGCGGCGGTCCGCAGGCTGCGGGCGGAGTGGGACCGGGGGCGGCACAGTGTGCAGATGGCGGACGCGCTGGGGTGGGCGCTGTTCCGGGCGGGCCGGGCGAGGGAGGCGCTGCCGTTCGCGAGGCGGGCGACGAAGGACGGGCCGCGGCGTCCGCTCTTCGCCTACCACCGCGGGGAGATCGAGCGGGCTCTCGCGCTGGACGGCCCCGCCCGGCGCCATATCGCGGAGGCGCTCCGCATCAACCCCTACTTCTCTCCGCTCCTCGCGCCCGCGGCACGCAGGACGCTGGCGGCTCTGGGGGAGCCGGGGGAAGGGGGACCGAAGGGGATGACGGGGAGAGAAGGGGAGGGCGAGGGCGGGGACACGAGTGGGGCGCCGGGAGCCCCGGGCGCGGCGGCAGGCGCTCCCGGTACGGCGGGTGCTTCCGGTACGGCGGCGGGTGCGGCGGGTGCTTCCGGTACGGCGGCGGGTGCGGGTGCGGGTACTCCGGGTGCGGGCACCGTTGCCCGGGGCACGGGTACGACCCGCGAGTGAGGCCCCCGAAGCCCCCTCTCGGGGCCCTTCACAACGCCCTGACCTGCACTCGCCCACCGCTTCGGCCCGCCTCGGCCCACCAGGCGGAAGCCACCCCGCTACCGCGCGTCCTCGCCGGTCGGCAGGGCACGGTCGACGAGGTGCCGAAGCCGGTCGTCCAGCACCTTCGCCGCGTCCGGCGTACAGGTGGCGAGCGCGACCATGCTCGTCACGATCACGTCGCACAACTCCTTGTGGACGTCGTCCCAGGTGTGGGACTCGCCCTTGCGGGGATTGGCGCCCATCACACCGTGCACCGCCTCGGCGACCTCTCCGTACTCCTCGCCGATCTTGAGTACGCGCAGGAGACAGCGCTCCCTCTCGGTCTGACCGCCGGCGTTCTCATCGAGCCATCCACGGAGCCGGTAGACCGGCTCCCAGGTGTTCGCGTCCATCGTTCTCCCACTGGCCGGTAGCAAGGTCTGCGCAGGTCTGCACAGGTCCGCGACGACGGACCGGACGCCGTCTCCCCCGCCGAAGGCGTTGAGGTGTGCCACGACCATCGGGTCGTGATCGGCGTACAGCACACGGGACCGGCTGCCGCGGTGCTGCCGGAAAATCCTATGCGTGGCGGGGGTGGTGTGCGGAGGCGGACCGGGGCCGGTCTCCAGCACCTGACGGATGACCGGCTCTCCGGCACGAAGCGCATGGCGCGGACGTGGAGGCACGGTTCGCGCGTGCCGAGTCGCTCACGGGGAGCCCAGGTGGGCCAACAGCCGCACCAGGCGCTCGTCGGCGATGTACGCGCCCCCGGCCTCCGGTTCACCGAGGGCCGCGTGATTGAGGCGGGCGGTACTCACTGGGCGGACGATGCTCACGGGGAGAAGGCTCACCGGATATTCCTTCGGGGGCGCAGGTGGCGTACTCCCCGGGCACGGGGCCCGGGACGACTGCGGGCGCGTCCTCGGGGCAGACGTAGCGACCGCGCCCCGCCTCGACGGGCGCGACCGTGATCCGTTCGCAGACGCAGCAGACCTCGGCCAGAGCGGGCGGCAGGTCGGCGAGCAGGCTCTCCAGGGTCATCCGGGCCGTCCCGGGACGTCCGCCATCTGCTGAAGGGCGATGCCGTGCGGGGCGATGTACAGGGGTGAGCGACGGGGCCTCACGACGCGCAGCGGGAGCGTCGTCTCGGACAGCTCCCGGAAGTACGCGCGGGCCTCCTCCTTCGTGGGACTCGTCCAGGGGCGGGACCACGGGCTCCCGGGCCCCGGCGGCACCGGGACGGGCAGGGTGGCTCGGGTCCGGGTGCGGTGACGGCCGACCCGGTGGCGACGGTGGGACAGTAAGCGGACCAAGCGGGCGAACCGTCGGGCAAGGGCATGCGGCATGGCTGATCCAGTTCCTCGGAAGGCCGACCGGTCCGGGCGTCCGGACACCGGGCCGGGACGTGCGACGCGGGCGGGGAGTCTCTACGGTTCGGGCTCGGCCTGCGGCGGCTCGGCGAGGCCGAAGCTGTGCGCGCCGGGGTGCAGGGCATACAGGTCGCACGCCTGTTCCTGGGAGCCCGTCCCCTTCAGGGCGGGGCAGTCGGGCCGCAGCAGGAGCCGGTGCCGCCCGGCACCGTCCCACTCGGCCCACACCTCACCGGGCCGGGGGTCGTCGAGGTGGCGCACTCTGCCGCAATGAGGACCGGCATGGGCCTCCATGAGACACCGCGGACTCACGCAGACCGACGGGGGCTCGTCCTCGGTGACGAGGTCGACCGCGTGCTCAACGATCTCCGCCGGCAGCACGGTCCGCGCACCGCAGATGGTCCGTAAGGCATCAACGCCGGCCGGTTCGTCGGTGTCGCCCACCCCGGAGGTGGTCCCCACCCCGGAGGTGGTCCCCGCCCCGGCAGGTCGCCACCGCTCCGGCAGCACGGAGGCGACGAGCCGGTCGACGGCGTCCACCCGGAGTATCCCGACATACACGAACGCCCGGGCAGGGTGCACCACCGGACGGATCGGAGTCCAGTCCCGCTCCGGCACACCGACCTCACGCAGCGCCGCCCGAAGGCCCTCCGCCGCGCGCCCCGCGTTGTCGCGAGCCGCCTTCCACGTGTGGAGGTCCATCAGATCCTCCGCTCGGGCCGGGAGTTGGCCTCCCGCATGCGGGCCCGCAGATCCCGTATCGTCGGCGAGTCCGACCCCACCTCTTGCGGCTCCGTTCGCCCCTCGGCGGCAGGCGCGTCCGGACACACCGGCCGTCCACAGGTACACGGCGGCCACCACAGAGCCGACCGCACGGGCGGCTCACCCGACTCGGGGGATTCGAGGCTCACCAACGCCCTCACCGTCCGGTCGTCGGCACGGCAGCAAGAACCGCTGCCGGTTCTGGAATGTGTGTGCTCGGCATTGCTCGACGCCCCCAAGCTGGTCTATTGCGACAGCCAACGGTTGGACTCACCTCGTCGGCTTCCTGATATACGAGCCAACTACCGGGCAATGGGCGCCGCCGGACGTTCAGACGGACTTTGGGCCGGACTTTTCACCGCAAGCGGTCTTTCCATCCACCCCAGGACCGCTACGGTCAGTGCGACCAGATCACCGGGGGTTACGGGTGGACCTGACATCCTTCGAGCGCGCATGCATCACGCACGGCTGGGAAAGGCCGGCGGACTTCTTACGGGCATTCCAGGCGGCTGCGGACGTTCTCGGTGAGGCGGTCACACTGACCGACCGCCAGTACCGCCGCTGGCGGCAGCCCGCGCCACCGGCGCCCAGGGCACGTGCCTGGCGAGTGCTGCACACCATGTTCGGCGTCTGCCCGAGCCAACTCGGCTTTCCCGGGCCCCCGCCAGGTGCAACGGTGGGGGGTGAACCTTTCACCGCAGAGAGAGGTACGCCTCCCGTGGACAGACGCGCATTCCTTGCCGACTCCCTCGGCGCAGCCGCGGCCGTACGCCTGCCCGCACACGTCCGGCCATTAACTCCGCCTGGGAACTCCGGTGCCGTCGGCACAACCCATCTCGTCGAGCTCCGTGAAGGACTGCGCTCCCTCTACCATCTCGACGATGCCTACGGCGGCACAGCCGTCCGCTCGCTGGCCATCCGGCACCTGCGCCGCGTCCGCCGAGTCATCAACACCGGCAAGTACCCCGACACGATCGGCCGTCAGCTCCAACTCTTGTCCGGGGAGATCGCCGGATACTGCGGCTGGCTGCACTTCGACGCAGACGACCAGGACAACGCCCGCCGATACTGGGGCGAAGCCCTGACCACAGCAACCGTGCTCCGGGACGCCGATCTCGAAATCCGGGTCTTCTCCCAGATGAGCTTGCAGGCGACCTATGAAGGCCGGGCACGTGACGGCCTCGACCTGGCACGCGCCGCCCAAGAACGCGCCACCAGCCTCGGCTCGCCGGTGCTTCAATCCATCAGCGCCACCCGGGGAACTCGCGCTCTGGCCCTGATGGCCGACGGCACGAGGGCCCGCCGACGCCTGGCCGACGCCATGCGCCTCCTCGACCGCAACGGGCGCGGGCGCCCCTCCCCCGAATGGGCGGCCTTCCACGGGCCGACGGAACTGGAATACGCCCAAGGCCTCCTCTACGCCGAACTCGGCAACCACCAGGCCGCCACCCAGTTCCTCCGCGCCGCACTGGCCCACCAGGAGAGCAGCTACGGCCGCAACCGTGCCCTCTACGGGCTCACCCTCGTCCGCAGCCTGATCGACGCTGGGGAGGTCGACGAGGGCGCTGCCCGCGCAGTAGAAGCCCTGGAACACCTGGAAGAGGTCGAGTCCGGCCGCGTCATGCGACGACTGGCCGAGGTGGCCGGGGCACTGCGACACGTCGACGCAGTCTCAGCCAGAGACGCGGCCGAGCAACTGACCCAGTACAGCAAAGCGAAGGGAGCGGCGTGATGCCCGACCTGACGTTTGAGCGCCACGAGGGCCAGGAGGCCGCCGCCCGGCTCGACGACTTCCTCCCCGCCTACGAGGAGGTGTACGCCGAGCCCCCGTACCTGGAAGGCCCCGGCGATGTCGCGCAGTTCATCGACCACTACGTCCTTCATGTGCAGCGGCCGGGCATGCGCCTGGTCATCGCCCGGGACGGCGACCAGGTGGTCGGATTCACGTACGGATACCTGCTGCCTTCCGACACCGGTTGGTGGAGCAGCGTGCAGAAGCCGTTGCCTGCGGACTTCACGCAGGAGGACGGGGCCCGCACGTGGGCGGTCCTTGAGCTCGCGGTCCGCAAGCTGTGGCGTCGGCGGGGCGTGGCCGCCGGTCTCCATGCCGCGCTGCTGGAGGGCCTGACCGTGGAGCGGGTGACACTCACGGTGCGGCCCGAGCCTGAGGCGGCCCCGGCTCAGGCCGCGTACGTGTCATGGGGGTACCGCGAAGTCGGCCTGTCCCACCCTTGGGAGGAAGCCCCGTTCTACACCGCGATGGTCCTCGAACTGGGCGACCAGTAGGGCGAACGGTCAACGCTCTCGTTGTCGACGGTGGTCTGCGCGATCACGACCGTCGACGTGCCGGCCCTCCTTCGCTCATGGGCCACCGAACCCACCCAGAACGCGAACTCCCCTCACCCCAGCGTCGCGTACACGATGAGGTTGTCCACCGGGTGGCCGTCCTGGTCGAAACCGCCGTCGCAGGTGATCAGCCGCAGCTCGCGACCATTCACCGGGCCATAGACGCGCTGGGTGGGGAAGGCCGTCTTCTTGACGGTTTCGGTGCGGGTCACGGTGAAGCGGGAGGTGACGCCCTTGCTGTTACGGACGGAGATGTCCGCGCCCTTGGTGAGTTTGCGGAGGTCGTGGAAGACCGCCCGGCCGAACCTCGTGTCGTTGTGGCCGATGATCACCGCGGGGCCGGGCTCGCCGGGGACGGCGCCGCCGGTGTACCAGCCCGCGGTCATGCCCTTCTCGGGGGGCGGGACCTCGACCGTGCCGTCCTGGTTGAGGCCGAGGCGCATGAGGGAGCTGTTGACGCCGATGGCGGGAATGGTGACGTGGACGGGAGCGGCGGCGTTCGGCCGGGCCGGGGGGACGGAGGCGGCGGGGGCCGGTGCGGGGGCCACGGACGGCGGTGAGGTCTCCGGCACGGTGGCCGGGGAGCAGGCCGTGGCGGCGGCGAAGGCGAGTGCGAGGGCAAGGGCGGCGCGGACGGACACGCGGGTCATCGTGGGGCTCCAGGAACCAGGCGGCTGCGGACTTCCGCCGCGGTGGCAGCGCCCGGCCGGTGAGACGGTGGGGGCGGTGCCACCGCGGCGGGTGCGGGATCAGCCGTCGTGGCGCGCGGCCCTGCGGCGGCCGATCAGGACATAGCCGCCGGCCGCGAGCAGCACGGCGGTGGCCGATCCGGTGATGGCCGCGGTGGTGCCGCCGTCCTGCGCGGTCGAAGCGGTGCCGGGCCGCTCGCCCGCCGCGACCCCGCCGCGCGGTACGGCATCGACGATGACGCCCGTCGGGCACGCGGCCTTGGCCTTCGCGACGGCGTCAGGGTCGGCCTTGCCACCCTTCGTACCCTTCTTGTCCTTTACACCTTCCTTGTCCAAGAAGATGACGCACGGGTCGTCCGCCTTCCGGTCCGAGGCGACGGGCGCGGGCTTGGGTGAGGGCGAGGCTTCCGCGAACGCGACGGCGATGGGGACGACCGTGGCGCCGACGGCGACGGTCGCGATGGCGAGGGAACGCAGGATGGTACGCGGGGACATAAGGGGATGGCTCCATTCCAGCTCGGACTCGGTGCCCGGCGCGACCTCGTGGTGACGGGCCGTCCGGGCATGACCGCCAGGCTGGACCGGAGTTGTGAAGAAGCTGTCAGATCGTTGTGTGGCGGCGATCAGGGCGAGGGCGGCGGCCGGTGGGCCGCCGGGCCGTCCGGCCCCGCGACGGGCAGCCGCAGGGTGAAGACCGACCCCTCCCCCACCGTGCTCTCCGCGGAGGCCGAACCGCCGTGTGCCTCCGCCAGCTTCCGTACGATCGCGAGGCCGAGCCCGCTGCCGCCCGTGCGCCTGCTGCGGGACTTCTCGGCCCGCCAGAAGCGGTCGAAGACATGGGGGAGGTCGTCCGGCGGGATGCCGTCGCCGGTGTCGGCGACCTCCAGGACGACATACCGTCCGGTGTCCTCGCCGTCGCCGGAGCCGTCTCCGTACCCGTCCCCGTACGCCCGCAGGGTGACGGTGCCGCCGTGCGGTGTGTGGCGTACGGCGTTGGAGACCAGATTGCCGACGGCCTGCCGCAGCCGTACCGGATCGGCCGTCAGCGGGGGTGTGCCGGCGGGGACCGAGACTTTCACGGTGACGCCGGACGAGTCGGCCCCGACCTGGTGCGCCGCGGCGACCTGGCCGAGGAGTTCAGCGGGGCGGACCGGCTCCGGCCGCAGCCGCAGCGCGTCCGCGTCGGCCTGGGCCAGGTCCTGGAGGTCGTCGATGATGTGCTGGAGCTGGAGCGCCTCCTCCAGCAGCGAGGCGACGAACGCGGGGTCGGGGTCGGCGATGCCGTCCTGGGCGCCTTCGAGCCAGCCCCGGATATTGCTGAGGGGTGTACGGAGTTCATGGGCGACGTCGCTGACCATCTCCCGGCGCTGGGACTCCAGCCGGGCGCGGTGGGCGGCCATGTCGTTGAACGCGGCGGCCAGGCGCCCGATCTCGTTGTCCGAGCGGACCGGTACGGGATCGGCGCTCTCGCCGTCCTTCAGCCGCTGGGCCGCGCCGGTCAGCGCGCGCAGCGGCCGTACGAGCCGGGTGGCGGCGAGCACGGACGCGCCGACGGTCAGGGCGAGGACGAGAGCGGCGGCTCCGGCGATGCGCGCGGTGTTGCGCGGTGAGAGATCGAAGCCGGGGACGGTGGGGGTGCCGGAGTCGCCGATGAACAGCAGGGCGGCAGGGGAGACATAGGGGGCGAGCTGTTCGCGGCGGGCGGCCTCCACACAGGTCGCGACGGCCCGGTCCGCACCCGCCTTCTGGGGGTCCAGTCGCAGCACCACGGGGGCGGACTCGACCGGCGCGGGACGGATGCCCTGCCCGGCACCGACGACGAACACGCCGTCGACCCGGACGATCCTGATCTCGGGCTCCGAGGCGAAATCCAGGCGCAGCCGTACGGCGTCTCTGCCCTGGCGCCGCAGACAGTCGTCGGTGAGACCGTTGAGCGCGCGGAGGGCCCTCTGCTCGGTGACGGTGGGCTTGCCGAGCCGGTCGGACCCGCACCAGGAGGGCTCGGTCTTGTCCGACTCGGCGCCGACGACGCGTACGAACGGGCGTCCGCTCGGGGCCGGGACGATGTCCGCGTCGGTGCCCAGGTCCCGCAGACAGGCCACGACCTTCTCGGCGGCACCTTGCAGTTCGTCGCGCTCGGCCCGGGTCAGCCGGAACGGGCCGACCGCGCGGTGGTCGATGCGGTCGGTGGTGTCGCCGCCGTACCGCGGCGCCGTCGGGCCGAGGACGGTGTCCGTGGCGAGCGGGTCGACGACGGCCGAACGCCTCTCCGGGAGCGCGGGGGGCTTCGTCCCGGTGGCGGAGTCGGCGATCGGCTCCCGGTTCTGGGTGGTGAGGGCGATCCGGCGGTCGTACTTCCGGGCGAGGTCGCGCACGGTCTTCTGCACTCCGCCCCACTGGGGGCGGGTGGCGGCGTGGTCGAGGAGGGTGTTGTAGATCCGGGCGTCGTCGGTGAGGTTCTGTCCCTGCTGCTGTTTGATCGCGCCGGATGTGGTCTGGACGGCGATCCAGGCGGTGGCCGCGACCGAGCAGGCGGCGACGAGGGCGGAGACGGCGAGCAGCCGTCCCAGCAGGCTCTTGCGCAGCGGCAGCCGCCGCCGTCCCTGTCCCTGTCCCTGTCCCTGCCTACGGTCGCGCACGGCCGGTCCGTTTCGCCGGGTCGGCCAGTTTGTATCCGACGCCGAAGACCGTGAGGAGCAGGGCGGGCCTCCGGGGCGCGGGCTCGATCTTCTTGCGCAGGTTCATGATGTGGACGTCCACGGTCCGGTCGCCTATGTAGCGGGCGTAGCCGTGGAGTTCGCGGAGGAGCCGCTCGCGGGTGAAGACCCGGCCGGGTTCGGCGGCCATGGCGGCGAGGATGCGGAACTCCCCGGGGGTGCAGTCGATCCGCTCACCGTCCACGGTGATCTCGTGCCGGTCGGGGTCGATGACGAGCGGGCCCGCGGTCAGCAGGTGCTCGGGAGCGGCTTCCGGGGGTCTGCGGGTGCGGCGCAGCAGGGTGCGGACGCGGGCCATCAGCTCGCGCGGGCTGTAGGGCTTGGTCATGTAGTCGTCGGCGCCGAGATCGAGGCCGAGCAGCAGATCGTCCTCGGTGGAGCGGGCGGTGAGCATCAGTACCGGCAGTTCGTACTTCTCGGCCCGCAGGATGCGCAGGACGTCCAGGCCGTCGGTTCTCGGCATCATCACATCGAGGACGAGCAGGTCGGGGGCGCGGTGGCGGACGGACTCGACGGCGGCGCGGCCGTCGTGTACGAGGGTGACGGTGTGGCCGTCCCGTTCGAGGTAGCGGCGGACGAGTTCGGCCTGCTTCTCGTCGTCCTCGGCGATCATCACATGTGCGCACACAGGCTCGATCGTAAGCAGCGGCGGGGTGGCCGGACCCGGGCGGGGCGCTCCGGGACCGGGTGGAGCGCCCGCGCCGATCCCTGCCGCCGCTCACCCGGTCGGTCCCGGCGTACCGTCACCCGCGTGCCGAAGGCCGAGGGCCGGGCGCCCCGCACGCTCAGAGGTTGCCGCGCTTCTCCTGCTCGCGCTCGATCGCCTCGAACAGGGCCTTGAAGTTGCCCTTGCCGAAGCCCATCGAGCCGTGACGCTCGATCATCTCGAAGAAGACCGTGGGCCGGTCCTGCACCGGCTTGGTGAAGATCTGGAGCAGATAGCCGTCCTCGTCGCGGTCGACGAGGATCTTCAGCTCGCGCAGGGTCTCGACCGGTACGCGGGTCTCCCCGGCCCACTCGCCGAGGGTGTCGTAGTACGAGTCGGGGGTGTCCAGGAACTGGACCCCGGCGGCGCGCATCGCGCGTACCGTCCCGACGATGTCGTTGGTCGCGAGCGCGATGTGCTGGACCCCGGCTCCCCCGTAGAACTCCAGGTACTCGTCGATCTGCGACTTCTTCTTCGCGATGGCGGGCTCGTTGATGGGGAACTTCACCTTCAGCGTGCCGTCGGCGACGACCTTCGACATCAGGGCGGAGTACTCGGTGGCGATGTCGTCGCCGACGAACTCCTTCATGTTGGTGAAGCCCATGACCTTGTTGTAGAAGGCGACCCACTCGTTCATGCGGCCGAGTTCGACATTGCCCACACAGTGGTCGATGGCCTGGAAGGTCCTCTTGGCGGGCGGCTCGACGACCGGGTCGGCGGCGGTGAAACCGGGCAGGTAGGGGCCGTCGTAGCCGGAGCGCTCGACCAGGGTGTGCCGGGTCTGGCCGTAGGTGGCGATCACGGCGAGGACGACGGTGCCGTGCTCGTCCTTCAGCTCGTACGGCTCGGTGAGACCGCGGGCGCCGTGCCCGGTGGCGTAGGCGTACGCGGCGCGGGCGTCCGGGACCTCGATGGCCAGGTCGACGACACCGTCGCCGTGCGCGGCGACATGGTCCGCGAGGAAGGCTCCCCAGTCGGTGGACTGCTTGATGACGGAGGTGAAGACGAACCGGGCGGCGCCGTTCTCCAGGACGTAACCGGCCGTCTCACGGTTGCCGTTCTCCGGTCCGGAGTACGCGACGAGCTTCATGCCGAACGCCGTGGAGTAGTAGTGCGCGGCCTGCTTGGCGTTGCCGACGGCGAAGACGACCGCGTCCATGCCCTTGACCGGGAAGGGGTCGGCCTCGCGCGCGGTGTCCGGGTGGTGATGGATGGTCTCAGTCATAGGGGCAGGCTCCTCCCGTTCCACAAGGTGCGCAATAGTTCGTCATTCCCCTGGGCATTCTGCCTAGCCCGGATGCAGGATGAGGGGGCCATCTGTACAGGATGACCATCGGAACGACGGTGCGGACCACTCTGGGGGAGATGCCCTGTGGCGATCGATCAACTGGACGGCCGGCTCATCGTGCTACTGGCGCGCGAGCCCCGTATCGGCGTACTGGAGGCGTCGCGCCGGCTGGGCGTGGCGCGCGGGACGGTGCAGGCGCGGATGGACCGGCTCCAGTCGCACGGAGTCATCCGCGGATTCGGCCCGGACGTCGATCCGGCGGCCCTCGGCTACCCCGTCACGGCCTTCGCGACGCTGGAGATCAAGCAGGGCCAGGGCGCGGATGTACGGGCCCATCTGGGCGGGGTGCCGGAGGTGCTGGAACTGCACACGACAACCGGGCACGGGGACATGCTCTGCCGTCTGGTGGCCCGTTCGAACGCCGATCTCCAGCGGGTGATCGACCGGGTCGTCGGTTTCGACGGCATCGTCCGGGCCTCCACGGCGATCGTCATGGAGAACCCGGTGCCGATGCGGATCATCCCCCTGGTCGAGCAGGCGGCCGGGGACTCGGAGGACGCCCCGGGCTGACCCGGAACCGGGGCGTGGGCACGGACCAGGCCGACGCGGGCGGTGGGCACGGACCGTGGGGCTCGGGCGGTGGGCACGGACCAGGCCGACGCGGGCGGTGGGCACGGACCGTGGGGCTCGGGGTGCCGGCCTCGATCGCCCGGACGATGTACGGGCTACTCCCGATCGCCCGCACCTCGGGTCGCCGGGCTGAGCGGGATCGATCCGTCGCGGGTGGACACGGAGAAGGGTACGGGATGTCCCGTACGGTCCGGCTGCCGTGGGTGGAGCTGCCCCTGCCCTAGGGGATGCCCCGCATTGCCCCCCAGTTCCTCGCATGGGGCTCGTGGTCGGTCACGCGCGGCCCTATAGTCGATATCGACTAGTCGAAACTGACTAACCGAATCGGCCAAGGACCCGCCCATGCCCGTCAATCCCTCGCCATCCATACCCACCAGCGCCCGCACCCTCCTGTGCGTCCAAACTGTGTTCGCGCTGGTCATGACGCAGTTGCCGCCCATCTTTCCGGCCACACTCCCCGCGTTACGCACTCCCCTCTGGAGTGCCATCGCTCTCGTCGCCGGCGCCCTCACCGTGCTCGTGACCGTGCGGCCCCGCACACCGCGGGCCGTCCTGCTCGCGCTCGGCTGGCTACAGGTGCTGCTGGCGGCCGTCAACGGCTTCCTTGTGGGCGACATCGCCGCGCTCCTCCTCGCCTCCTGGCTTGCGGTCGCCGCGCTCGCTCTGCTTGCCGGGCAGTTGCGCAAGAACCCGCGCAAGGCTCTGGTCGCCGTGCATGCCGTCAGCTCGGCCGCCTGGGTGGGGATCGGCGTCGTCTTCGTCGCGCTCTCCGTCGTCGCCCTCACCGGGACGGATCTCCACGCCGTACACGTCACGTACGAGCTCATGGAGACGTTCGACCAGACGCTCCTGCCGTGGGCCAACGTCGCCACCACCCTCACCGGCGTCGCGCTCGGCCTGACCACCAAGTGGGGCCTGATCAGGTACCGCTGGGTGGCCATCAAGCTGGGGATCTCCGTCGGCGTCCTCGTCATGGCGTTCGGCTTCCTGCACGACGCCGTGGTGTCCGCCGTCGAGCAGTCGGAGCAGCTCATGCGCACCGGCGGCACTGTCGCGGAGGTCGACGCGAACGCGGAGGTCGTACTGTGGGGGTTCACCACCGCGCTCTTCAGCCTGGTCGCCGCGCTGCTGCTCTCCCTCTACAAGCCCGGCGGCAGAACGCGACGCGGCCGAAGGCAGGCCGCCCGTCCCGCCGGGCGGGCGACCGCGCCCCGGGCGTAATCTGAGGGCCGGTTCGAGGAGGCGACGGATGGGCAGGCACGTCAGTAATCCGTTGGCTCTCGCCGTGCTCGCGTACCTCATGGAACGCCCCATGCACCCCTACGAACTGGGCAAGCTGCTCAAGCAGCGCAACGCGCAGGAAAGCATCAAGTACCGGCACGCCTCGCTCTACATGGTCGTCGGCCAACTCAGCCGTGACGGGTACATCGAGGCACAGGAGACGGTGCGCGAGGGGCAGCGTCCCGAGCGCACCGTCTACCGCCTCACTCCCACGGGTACGGCCGAACTTCGCGATCGAATGCGGGAGTTGGTGGCCGTCCCCGTCAAGGAGTACCCCCGTTTCGAGGCGGCGCTCGCGCTCATCGCGGTGCTGCCGCCGGACGAGGTCACCGCCCTGCTCGACCAGCGTCAGGGGGCCCTGGAGGAACGGGCCGTGGAGCTGCAAGGCCGCCTCGCGCAGAAGGACATCGACCCGCTGTGGCTCATCGAGCATGAGTACCGCCTCGGTCAGACCGAGGCCGAACTGCGGTTCCTCAAGCGATTCCGGCACCAGGTCACCGGGGGTGGCCCCGAGTTCGGTGCGTTCTGGCGGACACTGCACACCAACCGATCGGAGTGACGCCGCACTCCGCAGCGCGAAAGAGGGCCCGCGCTCGACGGTGCGTGGCTGAAACCCCACCCACTGATCACAACATCACACACGCCCTAACCGCCGATCCTCACCTGATCCGGGTCTCCACTCGGGATGCTGACGGGCATCGCTTCGATCCGCGGACCGCCGGATCATGGGATGGACCTGGCACGCTCGTGGACAACAGGCGCTTCTTCGCCAGCTGCAACGCGGCACCCGTGATCCGCAGCAGACGTGCGAGCAGTGGCCGGTGATCGCGGAACTACTGGGTCAGCTGAGCGCACGGCCGTCGCGCAGGAGCTGAACGCCCAGGTCGACTTGGCGAGTGAGGACCCCGTACGAGGCGGGGAAGGACTGGCTGATCACGCAGGGGTACATCAAGAAGGATCAGCCGCGCCACCGGACGCTTTCACCGGGCGATTCCCGACCTTGGCCGGGCACGGTTCACCGGCTCCCCCGCTGCCGGGCTCCGGCGAGCTATCACTTCACAGCGTTCTAGCCATTCTGGGTGGTGAGTGGCGGGCCCCATCGCCGATGGCGTCCAGGCCTCCTGGCATGCCCTTCCCCTGGGACAGAGCAAGGTCACCTCACCACCAGGTTTCGCTTCCGCCACCCTGGCTTTCACGCCGTGGGCCCACAGGCGCCGTTGGAGCTGCAGGCACCAGATGGACATGCTGGCGGGGCGCTGCGTGGCCTGTTGTCCTCGACGGAAGGCGACATACATGCAGCAATTCATACGGTCAGTTACCGCGTTATCGTTCGCCGCGTGTCTCCTGGTGGGGATCGCCGGGACACCTGCCGACGCAGCGCAGTCTCCGGGCAAGCCCGAGACCGTGGTCACCCTCATGGAAGAGCCTGCCTCAACAGGCTCACTCAGGGCCGCCGCACCGATCCCCGGCATTGCACGGAGCTCCGACAGGTCGACGAATGGGTCGCCAAGCCCCCTCCATTGTGCTCACCGGCCCGGTGAAGGGGGCGTTCATCCAGTGAACAGGACCGGTCACATGCCCACTCCCGCGGTGCCTTCCTCCGTACAGGACGTCTCTCCCCGCATCGAATACCGCCACTTCCAGCTCGTCGACGAGGGCGCCGTGGTGGCGCCGCCCGAAGGATGGGCCGCGTCGTCCGGGATCGTGGTGGCGGGGGGCCGTGGCGTCGTGCTGCGTACCGGAGGGAACGACTTCTACCCGTACGTGCGGATCGAAGCGTTCCCCGAGGCCCCGCTTCCCGGTGACGAGTCGCTCTGGGAGGTTGTGGAAGAGGCCGGCTTCGTCACCGTGGCGGGGACGGTACTGCTGCGCGAGTGGGACGGCGGCCCGGTCGGCTCGCCGGTACGGATCGGGGGTCCCGGTGCCTACCGGCTGCGCGCTCATTGCCGTGGGCGGGCCGAAGCCGCGTTACTCGTCGGCGAGGAGCTGTACTACGAAGGCGTCGAGGAGTGGCTCCTGTGGATCTGGCCGCTCAAGGCCCCGCACCCCTGACCAGGAATGACGAACCGGGGCACCGTGGGGCCGGGCGATGCGCCCGGGTACGCGGGGATCAGCAGGACGGAACGCCGCCGCCCCGCTCCAGCGCCCGGAGGGACTCCACCGCGCCCTTCAGGGTGGTGACGGGGATCAGCCGGAGGCCCTCGGGCAGCTCGGCGCGGGCGTCCGAGCACTCGCCCCGGGGGACGAGGAACACACTCGCGCCGTCCCGCTTGGCGGCCTGCGTCTTCAGGGACACCCCGCCGACCTCGCCGACCCGGCCGTCGGCGGTGATCGTCCCCGTACCGGCGATGTTCCGGCCGCCGGTCAGATCGCCGCCCGCGCCGTCGCCGTCGAGCTTGTCGACGATCCCGAGGGAGAAGAGCAGTCCGGCGCTGGGCCCGCCGACATCGGCGAGGCTGAGGTCGACCTTGACCTTGGCCGGGTCCTCCCCCAGATACGCGAGCGCGGCCCGGGTGGCCTCGTGCTGCGACTCCTCCATCGCCCGCAGATTGACCTTCTCGACCTCTTTCCCGGACTTGCCCGACGGGTAGACGGAGTCCCTCGGCAGGACCGAGCGGTCCTCCCGGAACCAGCCGTCCACCACGTCCTGCGCGTCCACGTCGGCGGACGGCCCGCTCGCGAGGATGGTCGTCATCCGCAGCGCGCCCTCCGTCTTGCGCACCGGCGCCCCGGTGATCGAGATCACCGGGGTCCCGTTGTTCTCCCCCAGCACGTTCGCGGTGCTGCCGGGCTGCGCGATGACGAACGGCAACGGCGCGAACGCGGCGACGGCGAGCAGCGCGACGACGGGCACGGAGCTGAGGAGGACGGCACGGGTACGTGTGAGGCTGGAGAGCACGGGTGCCAATCTATCCGGGCGCGGCCGGGGGCCGGGACCCACGGTGGCCGCCCGTACCCGGCCCCGGTACGGGCGCGGCCCGGAGCCGGGCCCCGCGGCGCCAGCAGCCCGTCGCCGTGCCGTACGGCCGCCGTCGGCCCGCGAGCCGCGCCCGCACCTCGTACGCCCCTACAGGTCGCTGATGAAGACGTTCTTCACCTCGGTGAACGCGGCCACCGCGTCCGGGCCGAGCTCGCGGCCGAGGCCCGACTGCTTGAAACCTCCGAAGGGGGTCGAGTAACGGACGGAGGAGTGCGAGTTCACGGACAGATTCCCGGACTCGACCCCGCGCGCGACCCGCAGGGCCCTGCCGACGTCACGGGTCCAGATCGAGCCGGAGAGGCCGTACTCGGTGTCGTTCGCGAGCCGTACCGCGTCCGCTTCGTCGTCGAACGGCAGCACCGCGACGACGGGCCCGAAGACCTCGTCCGTGACGGCGCGGTGCCGGGGCGACACCGGGGCGAGCACGGTCGGCGGGAACCAGAATCCCGGGCCCCGGGGGGCGTCCCCGGCGAAGGCGACCGGCGCGCCGTCCACGTAGGACGCCACCCGGTCGCGGTGGGCGGCGGAGATGAGCGGGCCCATCTCGGTGCCCTCCTCCCCCGGCGGTCCCACCGCCGGTCCCCTCCGCCGTCGACGGCCCCCACCCCGGCGGCCTGCAGCGGATCCGGGCGGGCTCGTACGGCGTACTCGACGACGCCGGCCCCGCCGACCGGCTCTCGGTGTGGCTGTGGACGGCCCGCCCGGCGCGGGGCAGCCGCCAGGTGGTGCTCAGCCGTGGTGATCTGGAGCTGTTCCTCGACGGCGACGGGACGCCCGCCGCACGCGTCGGCGAGACCCTGCTGACGTCCGCCCGCCCGCTGGACGCCGAGCGCTGGACGAGGCTCGGGGTGACCCTCGGCCCCGGGTTCCTGCGGCTGGAGGCGGGTGACGACATCCGGTCGGCCCCGTGCGGGGCGAGTGCCCCCGCCGGCCCCGTGACGGTGGCGGCGAGCGGCGCCGGGCACGAGCACTTCACCGGCAAGATCGAAGAGCTGCGGCTCGGCACCCGGGTCCACGATGTACGCGCACTGCGCCTGGTCAACGGCCCCACGCTGGCGGTGACCGGACGGCACTGGCAGGACGACACCACCGACTTCCGCTCCGCGCCCGCCCAGTACGCGGCCGTGCACTTCCACGAGGACGACGTCGAGGACGCGGGCTTCACCCCGACCGCCGAACTCACCGTCCCGGACGGTCTGCCGAGCGGCGTGTACGCGTTCCGGGTGCGCGACGGCGCAGGGCTGGTGGACCACGTGCCGTTCACGGTCACCCCGCCCCGGGGCACGGCCGCCGCGCGCATCGGTTTTCTGCTGCCGACCCTGACCTATCTGGCGTACGCCAATGAACGCCTGGTCGCCGCGGGCGACGGCGGCATGGTGCCCGCCGACGGGACCACCGAGCCCGCACCCGCCGACCGCTGGCTCGCCGCGCACCCGGAGGCGGGGCTCTCGGTCTACGACAAGCACACCGACGGCTCCGGCTGTTCGCTGGTCTCCCTGCTCCGCCCGATCCCCAATCTGCGCCCGGACTTCGTCTGGTGGAACACCGGCGCCCCGGAGCGCTTCGGCGCGGACCTGTACATCGCGGACTTCCTCGACCACCGGGGCGAGCCGTGGGACGCGTTCACCGACCACGATCTCCATGAGCAGGGCGCCGGACTGCTCGCCCGCTACCCGGTGATCGTCACCGGCACCCATCCCGAGTACAGCACCCGGGAGATGCTCCTCGCCCTGGAGTCCTACCTGGACGGCGGCGGGCGGGTGATGTACCTCGGCGGCAACGGTTTCTACTGGGTGACCAGCATCGACCCCGACCGGCCGCACCTCGCCGAGGTCCGGCGCGGAATCAACGGCACCCGCGCCTGGAACTCCCGTCCCGGGGAGACGCGCCACCAGACCACCGGCGAGCCCGGGGGCCTGTGGCGCTACCGGGACCGGCCGCCGCACCGGCTGACCGGCGTCGGCTTCGCCGCCCAGTCCGACGGCCGCGACCGGGCACCCGGCTACCGGCGGACCCCCGCCGCCCAGGACCCGGCCCACGCCTGGATCTTCGACGGCGTCTCGGACGCGAAGGTCATCGGCGACTACGGGCTGAGCCTGGGCGGAGCCGCGGGCTACGAGATCGACCGCTACGACCCCCGCGCGGGCTCCCCCGCCCACGGTGTCGTCCTCATGACCTCACAGGGCCTGCACCCCGACTCGTACCTCCTCGCCGTCGAGGACCTCGACGTCACGGTCGCCGAGGTCACGGGCAGCACCAGCGACCGTGTCCGCTCGGACGTGGTCCACCTCGAACGCCCGGGCGGCGGCGCCGTGTTCAGCGTCGGCTCCTGCTCCTGGGCGGGCAGCCTCTCCCACAACGGCTACGACAACGACATCGCCCGCATCACCGACAACGTCCTGACCGGCTTCCTCCACCGCGCCACCCCCTGACGCCCCCAACCAAGCCGTCCAGCCACAGAGGAAGCCCACGGCCACCCCTGCGACACATCAAAGAACAAGGCCCCCCGAGCCGCCCGCGAGCGACCCGAACAGGCACGCGGGTGCCGCCGTGGGGTGGGGGTTCCCGGGTCTTCCGCGAGTAGGCCGAAATCGCGTGCGGGTCATGCCGTGGCGCGGGGGCCCAGGTATTCGCAAGCGAGCCGAAGACGCACGTGGGTACTGCCTCGGGGTGGGGGTTCCCGAGTCTTCCGCGAGCGAGTCAAAGAGGCGCGGGTACTGCCGTGGCGTGGGGGGGTCCCGAGTGTTCGCAAGCGAGCCGAAGACGCGCGCGGGTGCCGCCGCGGAGTGAGGGTTCCCGAGTCTTCCGCGAGTGAGCCGAAGAGGCGCGCGGGTACCGAAAGGAAGAACGCGCGGAGGCCGCGAGGAACGAGCGGTCGAGCACGATCGACCGTCGGTACACGCTTAGGCGCCTCGGAGGCGAACCGAGCGCCAAAAATTAACGCAGCGCGTCCGCCACCTCCCGCGCCGCGTCCACCACCCGGGGCCCGACCCGCTCCGGGACCGAGTCCGCGAGCATGACCACCCCGACGCTGCCCTCGATGCCGGTCACTCCGACGAGCGGTGCGGCGGCCCCGCTGGCGCCCGCCTCCAGTTCTCCGTGGGTGAGGGTGTAACCGGGTTCGCCCGCCGGGCTCTGACGGGCCGCCAGGATCGCCTTGCCGGCGGCGCCCCGGTCCAGGGGGTGGCGGAAGCCCGCGCGGTAGGCCACGTGGTAGTCGGTCCAGGTCGGTTCGACGACCGCGACGGCGAGCGCCTCCGCGCCGTCGACGAGGGTGAGGTGCGCGGTCGCGCCTATGTCCTCCGCGAGCGAGCGCAGTGCGGGCATCGCGGCCTCCCGGACGAGGGGGTGCACCTGACGGCCCAGCCGCAGTACGCCGAGACCCACTCTGGCCCGGCCGCCGAGGTCACGGCGGACGAGGGCGTGCTGCTCCAGGGTGGCGAGCAGCCGGTAGACGACGGTCCGGTTGACACCGAGTTTGCCGGACAGTTCGGTGACGGTCAGCCCGTGGTCCGTGTCGGCGAGCAGTTTGAGGACACGCAGTCCCCGGTCGAGGGTCTGGGAGGTCTCCGCGGTCACGACGCCCTCTCCTTCGGAGTGAGTGACGGCGGACGCTCCCGGGTGCCGCGCACCGGTTCCGCCGGCGAGCGTCCGGGGGCCGCCGGCAGGCCATGGCAGACCGGCTGCGCTCCGCGGCTGTGCCGCCACGGGGCGTTGGTTGTCCGGACAGTAGCGATCAGGTTCGCTGAGCGGAAGACCTCGTCCAGAATCCGGGCGTACCGCAGCGATATCGGACCGTTTCCTCCTGATTCACCCATTAACTGCACGAGGTGATACAAGAGTCGGCGGTCGACCGCCGCGCCGGGCCGACGGTACGTCCGTAAGGGGCGGGAGTGCCCGGGTTCAGGACAGGGTCGCACGCGCGGGCCGGTGCGGCGGCGAAGTCAGCGCATCCGGGTCGCCCATTCCTGCACTTTTTTGATCCGCTCCCGGATCTGACCGGCCGTGGCCTCCGCGCTCGGCGGCCCGCCGCACACCCGGCGCAGCTCGGTGTGGATGACTCCGTGCGGCTTCCCGCTCTGGTGGACGTACGCGGCGACCATCGTGTTGAGCTGCTTGCGCAGTTCCAGCAGCTCCTTGTGGGAGACGACCGGGCGCCGCTCGGCGGGCAGTTCCAGCAGATCGGCCTCGGCGTCGGGCTTCTTGCGGCTGTGCGCGATCTGCCGGGCCTGGCGCTTCTGGAGCAGCAGCTGGACCTGGTCGGGTTCGAGGAGCCCGGGGATGCCCAGGTAGTCCTGCTCCTCCTCGCTGCCGGGGTGCGCCTGCATGCCGAACTCGGCGCCGTTGTACATCACCCGGTCGAAGACGGCGTCGGACTCCAGCGCCTCGAAGGGCAGCATGTCCTGTTCGCCGGTGTCCTCGTCCTGCTCCCGGTTCGCCTCGTCCATCTCCTTCTCGGACTCGGCGTACGGGTCCTCGTCGCCGTCCTTCTTCGGCCGGTCGAGCACATGGTCGCGCTCGACCTCCATCTCGTTGGCGAAGCCGAGGAGCATGGGGATGGTCGGCAGGAAGACGGAGGCCGTCTCGCCGCGCCGCCGGGACCGGACGAAACGGCCCACGGCCTGTGCGAAGAACAGGGGCGTGGAGATGGTGGTGGCGTACACCCCGACGGCGAGGCGGGGTACGTCGACGCCTTCCGACACCATCCGGACGGCGACCATCCACCGGTCGTCGCCCTCGCTGAAGTCGTCGATCCGCTGGGAGGCGCCCGAGTCGTCGGAGAGGACGACGGCCGCCTTCGCCCCGGTGATCTCGCGGATCAGCTTGGCGTACGCGCGTGCCGAGTCCTGGTCGGTGGCGATGACGAGGCCGCCCGCGTCGGGGATCGACTTGCGGACCTCGCTCAGCCGCTGGTCGGCCGCGCGCAGCACATTCGGCATCCACTCGCCGCGCGGGTCGAGCGCGGTGCGCCAGGCCTGCGAGATCGCGTCCTTGGTCATCGGCTCGCCGAGGCGGGCCGCGACCTCGTCGCCCGCCTTGGTGCGCCAGCGCATGTTGCCGCTGTAGGAGAGGAAGATGACGGGCCGCACGACACCGTCGCCGAGGGCGTTGCCGTAGCCGTAGGTGTAGTCGGCGGCGGATCTGCGGATGCCGTCGTTCCCCTCCTCGTACGCAACGAAGGGGATCGGGTTGGTGTCCGACCGGAAGGGCGTGCCGGTCAGCGCGAGCCGCCGGGTCGCCGGGTCGAAGGCTTCGAGGCATGCCTCGCCCCAGGACTTGGAGTCCCCGGCGTGGTGGATCTCGTCGAGGACGACGAGCGTCTTGCGCTGCTCGCAGCGGTTGCGGTGCAGCATGGGCCGTACGCCGACACCGGCGTACGTGACCGCCACCCCGTGGTACTCCTTGCTGAGCGGTCCCGCGCTGTAGTCGGGGTCCAGCCTGATCCCTATCCGCGCCGCCGCCTCGGCCCACTGCTTCTTCAGATGCTCGGTCGGCGCGACGACGGTCACCTGCTGCACGACGTGGTGGTGCAGCAGCCAGGACGCGAGGGTGAGCGCGAAGGTGGTCTTGCCCGCGCCGGGGGTGGCGACGGCGAGGAAGTCGCGCGGCTGCTCCTGGAGGTATCTCTCCATGGCCGCCTGCTGCCAGGCGCGCAGCTTGCCGGCCGTGCCCCAGGGGGCGCGGCCGGGGAAGGCGGGAGACAGATGGTGGGAGTGGGAGGCGGTAGTAGTCACGGTCTCCGGTTCGGCGGTCGTCCGGGCGGGGCTGAGAGTCACGGATATGACAACCGGGCCACCCTACCGGTGTGATCGCGCGGGACCGGTCCGGACGGGGCCGCGCCGATCGGATGTGCGAGGGAGCTCACACGGGCTGGCTGTCGCCTCTCGGTGTCAGCGCGCGAACAGGGGGAGCCGTGCCGCGATCTCGGGCACATCGCGCTCGCCCTGACAGACCTCCAGAACGAACTGTTCGGCCGCGTCCACGTCGAAGGCCGCGTCCAGCGGATGGCCGTTCATATGGAGAAAGACCCAGGTCGCGTACCAGGCGAGGCGCTTGTTCCCATCGACGAGCGCATGATTGCGGGCGATGGACTCCATCAGCGCCGCGGCCTTGTGCCAGACATCCGGGTAAGCGTCCTGGCCGAAGACACTCGACTGGGGCCGCGCGAGTGCCGAGTCGAGAAGGCCGTAGTCCCGGACGTCCGGCGTCCCGAGCCGCTCCGCGAGGTTCAGCAGTTCGGGAAGCGTCAGGTACTGCATCAGGCGAGCCTCCGGTTCAGCTCCTCGCTCACGTTCAGCACATGGTCGGCTGCTTCGTTGAACAGCCGCGCGTGTTCGTTGACGGCCCTGACGACGGCGTCGTGCGCGAAGGACTGCATGCTCCGGCCCTCCGCCTCGGCACGCTCCCGCAGGGCCTGGAGCTCTTCTTCCGTGAACCTGACATTCAGACCAGCCATGAGTCAACGGTACCGCGCGGTACCAGCCGGTGTCACCGCGCTTCCGGAACGCGCACCCTCGTCGCCACCCACGCCCCCACCAGCGCCACCGCCGCCATCGGCAGGAACACCGCCGCGAAGGCCGCCGGGTGGGAACCCGTCGCCGAGGCCGTCGCGTGGCCCGCGACCGAGCCGCCGCCGAGCGCGGCGAAGGCGGCCCCGCCCACCGCGAGGAGGATGACGTTGGACAGGCCGTCGGAGATCTGGAGCGACGCGGAGTTCGCGCCCGCCTCCTCCGGCGCGGACAGCTTCAGCAGCAGGAAGCTCGTGGAGGCGATCACCATGCCCATGCCGAGGCAGCCGATCCCCCAGGCGACGGCCACGATCCAGGCGGGCACGGCGTCGATCAGTACGGCCGGCGCGGCCAGGATCGCCACGGCGACCAGGATCATGCCGGCCACGGTGAGCCGCTCCCGGTGGGGCTCCAGGCGCGGCCGGGACTGGAGGAACGAGCCCAGCGCCCAGGTCGCGCCGCCGACCGCCAGGGAGAGCCCGGCCGCCGTCGGGGACAGCCCGCGCTGGGTGACGAGCATCAGCGGTACGAAGGACTCGGCCGCGATGAAGGACCCGGCCGCCACCCCGCGCAGCAGCACCACGGACGGCAGCCCCCGGGCGGCCCGGTAGGTGCCCTTCGGCAGCAGCCCGAGCACCGCGGGCACCAGCAGCGCGCCGCCCGCCGCCAGCGGGAGGAGGGAGAGCCACGCCATGTCCTGGGCCGCGTACTGGAGCAGCCCGGCGCCCAGCGAGATCCCGAGCGCCAGCCGTATCCGCCGCGCGTCGAACGGCGCCCTCGGCGCGTCCGGGTCCGCGGGCCCGGACGCCATCCGCCGGATCGCGGGCAGCGCGAGCGCCAGCGGGAAGACGACGAGCACGGGGATGCCGACGAACACCCACCGCCAGCCCAGGTGCTCGGTGACGGTCCCGGACGCCAGCGGCCCCACGACCGACGGGATGATCCAGCTCGCGGAGAACGCGGCGAGGATGGCGGGCCGCAGCCGTTCCTCGTAGGCCCGCCCGATGACCACGTACAGCGCGACGATCACCAGTCCGCCGCCGAGGCCCTGCACCGCCCGGCCGAGGATGAACATCCACATCGTGTCCGCGGTGCCCGACAGCAGCAGTCCGGCCCCGAAGGCCGTGATCCCGGTCGCCAGCGGCCTCAGCGGTCCGTCCCGGTCGGCCCACTGCCCCGAGAGCACCATCGCGAAGAGGCTGGTGGTGAAGTACGAGGAGAACGCGAAGGCGTACACGCCGATGCCGTTCAGCTCCCGTGCCGCGACGGGCATCGCGGTCCCGACGGCGGTGGCCTCGAAGGCGATCAGCAGGACGACGGCGATGATCCCGACACTGAGCGCCCGGTGGCTCCGCCCGAGTATCCCGCCCTCCTCGCGGCCGGAACCGCCGGGACCTCCGGGACCGCCGGCCGCGCCGGTCGGGGCGGGGTCGGCTGTCGGCGAGGCGACACCGGCGTCGGCGTCACGGGGTTCGAGGGCGGTCATGGGCCAAGGGTAAGGGGCGTAGATCCAGGTGAAACCTGTCGCTGGACGGGGAAGCGACTGGTTCCTTGGTCGTACGGACGACTGGTTCCAAGGTCGTACGACTGTGAACGCCGTATGGCAGTCGTGTTGCGGCACCCGGCGATCCCTTGGCACCCGGGGCCCGGGTGCCTACGGTCGGAGCAGTGGAGAAACCCACGGCCGTGTGCCCGAGTGGCTGAGGGACTCGCCTGCAAAGCGAGGCACGCCGGTTCGATTCCGGTCACGGCCTCCACCTGCCTGACCAGGCAAAGGAAAGGGCGGCACCGCTTCGTTGGTGCCGCCCTTTTGTCCGTCCGTCTCAGTTCCCGTCTCAGTCGGCCGGTACGAGCACGCCAGTCGCGCTGTCGTCGTCATCGTCCGGCCGGTCCGTCTCGGGCTTCCAGATCAGACTGTCCACCTGCCTCGCGACGTCAGCGCGCACCGCGTCCACCATGTGCTGGTACCTGGCGGCCATGGCGGTGGTCGACCACCCCATGAGGCCCATGACCGCGCGTTCGGGGACGCCGAGGATGAGTAGAACCGTCGCGGCCGTGTGGCGCGCGTCGTGCAGACGGCCGTCCCGGACGCTCGCCTCCGCGAGAAGCCCCTTCCATTCGGCCCAGTCCCGACGGTGGGACGGGCTACGCCCGTGTTCGTCCGGGAAGACCAACCCGTTCTCCTCCCAGCGCTTCCCGGCCGCTGCCCGCTCCCCTTCCTGTGCCTTGAGGTGGGCACGGAGTAGGTCAACGAGCTGTTCGGGGACGCCGACGGCGCGGCGCCCGGCGCGGGACTTGGTAGTGGCCAACTCCGGGTTCGTGCGTCGCCTCTGCGGGCAGTATCCGGCGGCCTTGCGCCCGCAGGGGTCCACGCACCCGTGGGCGTACTGCGGCCGGTGTCGACTACGCCGGACCACAAGGAACCCACCATCAAGGTCCACGTCATCCCACCTCAGACCGAGCACTTCCCCTTGGCGCAACCCGAGGGCGAGGGCCACGGCCCACCGGGCGGAATTGCGGTGCTGGTCAGCGGCCTTGAGCAGTCGCTGAACCTCTTGGACGCTGTAGGGCTCCACCTCGTACTCCCCCGTCTTCGGGGCCTTGGCCAACTGAACGGGGTTCTTGCCGAGATGGCCGCGCCGCACGGCCTCATTGAGGGCGGTGCGGAAGGTGCGGTGCACCTGGTGGGCGGTCGCGGACTTGCTGCCGTTGGCCTGCATCTTGGCGTAGAACGCCTCAATGTGCTCAGGATTGAGCCTGTCGAGACGGTGGGCGCCCAAGCCGGGGATGAGGTGCTTCCGGACCGCAACGCCGTACCCGACCATGGTGTTGTCGTTGACGGCGAGGGGCGCGACGTTCTCAATCCAGTGAGTCAGCCATGCCTTGACCGTCCACGCCTTGCCCGGCTTCTTCACGGTCTTGGCGTCGCGCTGCTTTTCCAACTCGCGTACCGCGGCCGTCACTTCAGCACGGGTCTTGCGTTCGACGTGGCGGCGGTCGGGCTTGCCGTCGTCGCGGATGCCGACGGTCACGCGGCCGTGCCATTTGCCGTCCTTGCCGAAGTAGATCGAGCTACGGCCGTTGGGCTGTCGGGTGCGCTTCTTCTTTTCCTCTGCCACAGGCAGGCTCCTGTTTCGTGGTGTCGGGATGGGGACCGGGGCGGCGGGTTGTCCTGTCCGGGAGTGCCGCCGCCCCGGACGTCGTCAAGCAGCGCGTTGGGTGGTGCGAAGTCGGGTCACGTAAGCGGCCGGGGCGTCGGCAGGGACGCGGCGGAGGCCGCCGATCATGACCGACTCCAGTTCGCCGGTGCGGATGAGGGCGAAGCACGTGGTCCGGCCGATGCGGAGTCGGCGGGCGGCCTCTTCGACCTTGAGAAGGACAAGGGTCATGTCGTCGGCAGCGGTCGCGAGGTTGTCGTGTTCGTCCAAGGCTCGCTCCTGTGGGGCTGAGTTCATGGGCAGGTGCCGCCGCACAAACCGCAATATCCGCAGAAAAGCCGGGGATGGCTGCCGACCTGCAGTGATTCGGTGTACGGGCGGGGATGGACTGCGCTCCGCAGAAACCCGCGATATTCCGCAAAAATCAGGGGCGGCCGTCGACCGACCCCGGTGGCGGGGTGGTACTCGGTTTTTTGCGGAATATCGCGGGATTGTGCGACGCGGCCCCCGGCCGGGGTGGGGCGAGGGCGCGTCGCAGGTCAGCGAGGGTGTCCGGGGGTTATCGCGGATTTCGCGGTTTGTGCGGGACGGTTTGTGCGCGTCGACCGCGTCACCGGCCGCCCTGCGACAGGGCGGGGTGGGCCAGTAGGCGGGGTGCCGGTGGGCGTCCGCGCTTGCCGGTGCGCTCGGGCTGGTAGGACCGTAGGTATCCGTGGTCTTCCAGCAACGCGAGGGCGGGTTCAAGGTCGGCGACCGTGGGGACCTCGCTGCGAGAGAGGACCGTGAAGACGTCCCGTCGGCTGACGTCATCCCACCGGTTGTCCCTCAGCGCTTCCAGGACGCTGCGAGCGCGGGACAGGACGGGGTCGGCGCCCATGACGTCGAACACGGCGAGGGCGTGGGCGGTGTAGTACTCCCCCAGCTCGATCGCCGCGCCCATGGTGTCCCCGGTGACCGGGTGGGCGTAGCCATTGCCGCCGTGTTCGGCGAGGTGCAGCAACGCGGCCATGCGGGCGGTCGCCCCGGCGAGCTTTCCGGCCCAGTTGGAAATGTGGCCCAGCATTCCGCCGCGTGCCTTGAGCTGCGGTTCAATGCGCTTCTGGTAGGCGATCAGGGCCGCGTCCGCTTGCGGGCTGAGCTGGATGACGGCCGGGTCGGTCCACTCCGCCAGGGACAGGGCGAGATCGATGACCCGCGCGGTGTAGGTGGCGGCCATCGTCTCGGGGACCGGGTCGGTGATGATCTCGCGGTCCCCGACCGTGGAAGTCGGCAGGGAGTACAGGAAGCGGGCCAGCAGTCCGCGTCCCTCGAACCCCTTCACCTTCCCGATGTCCTTCAGCACGTCCGGCTGGACGGCGAGGCCGATGGTCAGAGCGGGGGCGTCGATGTACTCGCGCCGGGTCTGCCGGTTCACCCGCAGCCGGTCCCCGGCATGCCCCTTGAGGAAGACCTCCATGTTGGGGGCGCCGGAGTAGCGGCCCGCGATGATGTCGAAGATGCCGCCCTCGGCGCTCATCACCGACAGCCGCCCGCCCTGTTCCGCCATGAGCGAGGTCACCGTCTCCGGTGTCGAGTCGTCCGCCAACAGGACCGGTTCGGCGGGGACAGTGAGCGTGTCGGCCGTCTGCGCGAGGCCCACAGCGGTCGCCACCATCTCATCCCGCTTATTACCTTCGGCGGAGGTGGCCTTGGCAGCGGCCCTGTCCGCCGCTTCCTTGGCCAGTCGGGCCGTCAGCTCCGCTTCGACGATGACCGGCTGCATGGCGGTCTTGAGCTGCTTCTCCGCCTCATAGAGGGGGTTGGTCAACAGAGCGAAGACGGCGGACTTTCGGTTGGCGGGCGGGAGCGCAACCACCGTGTAGAGGTTGGTCGGCTCACGCCAGTTCCCCCGCACGTGGACCACCGACCGACCGCCGGCCGCCGTGGCGAGCACGGCGAGAGCAATCGAACCGGCGAGGTCCACCGGGGTCTGCGTCTCCTCCGCAACGGCCGCCACGAACTCCCCCAACCAGGCAGGGAGGACGTGGGCGGGGAACGGTGGACGCTCACGCCGACCAGTGAGGGGAATGGGGTCCTCCCACAAGTCCGGTGCCGCTTCGTTCTCCCCGGGCGGTTCTTCCAGGACGGGCAGCCCGGCCCACAGGTCCGGGCCGCCCACAGGCTGTGGAGTCATGCGGCGGCCCTCCCCTTCGCGGTGGTGAGGTGCAGGTCAGAGCCAACGACAGAGAGGACGCCCTTACGGGCGACGACCTTCAGTTCGCCCATGGCCATCTGTGGCGCGCTGTGAACGGCGCCCTCCGAGCCGTTCAAAGGGGTTCGTGATGCTTTGTTCATGCCGTGCGCTCCACAGCCGCCTCAAGGCCGTTGGCGACCGCGCGGCGAGCGTAGGTCTCCGGGACGCCCACCAGGACGGCAGCGGACACGATCTCTTCACCGATCGCGACGAGTTCGCACGGTCCGGGGCACCTGGTGTGCTGTGCGGCGAGGAACCGCGCGACCCCGAACGCCTGAGAACCGGCGCCGGACTCGGCGCGAGCCCGAACCAGGGCGAGGCCACGATCAAGGCCGGTCCGAACGTAGCGCTCGGTATGGCGACATCCGGTGGCCACCGACCGGCCCCACGCGACGCGGACGGGAAGGGAAGATGCCACCTCCCCCGGGGCGGGGGTGGTCTCTTCCTTCACCATCAGGGCGCGCACGGCTGCGGGGAGAACCGCCATCCGACCGGCCCCGGGACCGAGCCAGCGGGCGTACTGCGACAGGGACTTGATGTCGACACCGGACCGGACCGCGTTCGACGACGGCATGGCGCCCCGATACAGCCAGTGTTCACCCCGCGTCGTCGGCACCGTGCGGGTGGCGGGCAGGGTCTCACGGGCCCATGCGATGGCAGCCACGTTGTCCAGGTCGACGACCGTCAGCCCGGCCCCGCCGGGGTGGTAGGCGACCGCCACCGCCTCACGCCACGCCGGTGCCCACGCGGGCGAGATGAGGATGTGAGGGTCGGTGGTCGCGGCGGCCCACGCGTGGCACGGCGCGGGGCACCGGCAGGAACCTGCCGCCTTCATATTGGGCCGCCCACCGCACGCGCTCCCCTTGCACGTGCGGCAGTTGCCGAACGGGACCTTGCCCCGCCGCAGGGGCAGGACCGGGACGCCGGTCGCGGCGAGTTGCAGCGCGGTACGCAGGTGGCCCCCGTCCGGGTGGTTCCAGTCGGCGGGGAGCTGGGCCTTGCAGTCAAGTGTCATGCTGTAGGTCTCCTGTTCTGCTACGTCGGGATTGGAGACCGTGGGCGGCGGGCTGTCCTTGTCCGGGAGTGCCGCCGCCCACGGGAAGAGCTAGAAGGGCGGTTCGTCGCTGTAGCCGCCGGGCCCCCACGGGTCACGGCCGATGTCGCGGCGACGCAGCCACCGGGGCAGCCGCGGCAAGGGCATCAGGAGCCACCGGCGGGTCTCGTTCCAGCAGTCGCAGGGCTCCCAGTCGGTGCCGGCGTACTCGCCGTTGTGGTCGCCGTAGTCGTACTCGAACCCGCCTTCGCCGTCGCAGTCGCGGCAGTCGGGGCGGGGTGTGTCGGTCAAGACCAGGGCCCGGCGGGGCCAGTGGGCGACCTGAATGCGCGGTCGGATCACGGGTGTTGATCTCCCTTTGTCAGCCGTAGAACTTGTTGCGCTTGATGACGGCCTTGCGGATGTTGACCGTCGTTCCGCCGCCGTGGCCGCTCGCACTGAACACCTGCACGGCGATCCATCCGCCGAATACGACGGCGGCGAGGATGACAAGCTGGGTGACCAGGGCGGTCAGGGCGGTGATGAAGGCGGTGAGCATGAGCAGTCCGCCGCACACGGCGAGGAACCCCACGCCCCCGAGCCCGATGTTCACCGCAGCACGGGAGACGGCCGGCTTGGCCACCACCGGTTCGGGTTTGGCGGGCTCGATGGCGTAGCCGGTGACGACGCGGCCGTCGGGAAGGACGACGCTCGCCACGGCCGGGATCGTGCCCGGCTGCACGGGCATGAGCGGGGCGATGTACGCCGGGGCGATCGGGGTGGGCGTGTGGACTTCCACGGCAGCCGTCTCGTGTCCAGCCGGACGGCCGTACGCGGTGGGTTCGTTCACTGTGCTGCTCTCCCTTCGGGTCAGCGGCCGACGTCTGGCAGGGCGTCGGTGAAGGCGGTGACGAGCTGGTTTACGGTGTCGGCCGCGCCGGTGTGGGCGAGGTAGAAGCCGAAGAGCGCAATGGCCATGGCCGCACCTGCACCCACGGCCTTGAACCGCAGCAGCAGCACGACGCCGACGGCGAGCAGCAGAACGAGCGGAATGGTGAGGGTCACGGGGCCTCCAAGGCGGGCGTCAGCGGGTGCCAGCGCGGTAGGTGCGCGCGGCGCGGTTGTAGACCCAGCGGCCGACGCGTATGCGCTTGCCGGTCGCCTGGCAGCGGCGGCAGTCCTTGCCGCGCCTGGTCTTGCCCTTGCGGTCGGTCTTGAAGCCGTGGCCCATGCCGTCGCACTTGCGGCAGTCCCCGAACGGACTCAGCCAGCACTTGATGACGTAACCGAGGGTGATGAACAGGAGGAATGCGGTAGCGAGCACAGCAAGGCTCATCAGGGGCCTCCCAGAGGGGTTGAAGGGGGTTTCCGCAGGTCGGCCGCTACGTGCTAGCAGCCTGATCAGGGGCGGTTTCGGTCGCTAGCAGGGTTGCTACCGGTAGCAACGTCTGCCACTACCGGTAGCAGGCTGCGAGACCTATCCGGCGTCCCGTTTCTTGTTGCGCTCCGTAATCGCGGTGGCGATGTCGTCGCGCTTGATGCCGCGCTTGTTGACCTGTTCGCCGTCGATGCGCCGGCTGATCTGCATCGTGCCGATGCCGTGCGGCTTGAGTGCGGCGGTGAGTGCCTCGGCCTTGGGCTTGGGCTCCAGCTCCGCCCACGGGCCGTAGACGTCCGGGCGCAGGTCGGCAAGCCGGTCCACGATCGCTTCCGACCACGCCTTGGTCTCGCCCTTGCCGAGTACGGCCGCGACGTCGTCAAGGATCGTCGCGGACGTCTCCGCCGCCGGTACCTCACCGACCGCGTCACCCGACAGGGTCCCCTCTGCCTCGCGCAGCGCGGCGGCCCTGGTCAGGACACGTTCGGCGTCGCGGCCGTCGGCGAGGTAGGTGCGCACGATCCCGAAGTCGTCGGACATGCCCTTGAGCAGACCAACGCCCTTGTGGGACTTCAGCAGCTTGGACGCGTCCAACCCCTCCGAGTACGACCCCGCACCGAGGATCGTGTCCGACACCTGGTAGGCGCCGACCCGCAGGGCGAACCGGGCCTGATGCTGGTCACGCAGCTCAGACGGGCACGCTTTGTCGTCCGGCTTCTGCGTCGCCGTCATCACGGAGACACCGACGGCCGGGGCGACCCGGGCTAGGTAGACCATCAGGGACAGGATTTCCTTGCCGTGCTCGGGGTGGGTCAGGTACTCCTGCACCTCGTCCACCACGAACAGCGTGAGGGGCATGTTCAGCTTCTTGTCCCGGCTGATCTCCGGGGTGAGCTTGCCCTCCGGGCAGACGTGCAGCGGCAGTTCGGACAGTCGGTGGTACCGGTCTTCGACGTCCGCCTTGAGTTCCCGCAGCGAAGTCAGCAGGTGCTGAACCGGGTCGACCCCGTTCTTCGGAACGATGCCGAAACCGATGCGGTGGGCGACCTTGGCGAACGTGCGCCAGTCCGGCGACGCCTTCCCGTCGAACACGTACAGCCTGACGTACGGGTCCAGCGCCGCGGCGAGCGCGATCGTGCGGGCTGAGAACGTCTTGCCCTGGCGCGGCACGGCGCCTACCAGCAGGGACAGCCACAGCATCGTGGCCATGACCGGGTTGCCGCGTTCGTCGACACCCCACGGGAACGGCTTCCAGAAGTCCACCCGCGTCGCCCCCAGCAGCGGCGACTTGCCCGACGGGACGGCGAGCGGGTCACGGTCGGCGATCCAGTACGACACCCGTCGGCCGCTCGTCTCGTCCTTGTCGAGGAAGAGCTGAGTGGGGGCGATGTCCATACCGGAGGCGAGGCGGGCGTGAGCCTTCATCGCGTCCTCGAACGTCTTGCCGTACGGCAGATCCACGATCACGCGCCAGCCGTCCCCGTCCCGGCCAATCGGGCGCGGGAAGGCGATCGTCTGATCCTTGGTGGTCAGCCCGGCCGCCTCGTGTGCGCGGATGACGATGTCCGAGGACAGCTTGCGCTTGCGGAACGTCACCTTGGCCATGTCGATGAGCGGCCGGTCCGCCGGCGCCCCGACCACACCGAGGGTGGTGGTCAGCGTCGCCATGGCCAGCATGAGCAGCCACGACGGCGCCATGACGTACAGGGTCAGCGCGGCGGCCAGACCGACGAAACCGGCGATCACCGCCACGATCCCCCGTAGCCGGACGCGGTCGTTGCGCTGCCGCGACAGCTTCAGGTACTCCGCCGCGTCCTCGTTGGCCACGGAGGCGAGCCGCAGCCTCTTGCCCTCCGCGTCGAACACCCATCGGCCGATCGCGGTCGACCACCGCCACGCGCCGCGCGGCGAGTACACGCAGATCTTCGGCGTGTAGACCAGCGGCAGCCGGACCGCGTGATAGCCGGCCACAGCCGAGTAGTGCCGGATGGCCCACTTGCGGACCGCCGTGCGCTGGTCAGGGAGCTTCACCCAGTCCGGCAGCACCGGCATACGAGCGTTGTCCTTGGCCTCCATCCAATCCGCGACCGAGGGCGGGTAGACCTCGCGCGGCGGGTCGACCGGCGCCCCCTCGCTCAGTCCCTCGGCCTCCGGGTCGTCGGTGTCGGGGAGTTGGGCCTCCCACTCCCCCGGCTTCACCTCACCCGAAACCGCCGTCTCGGGTGTCTTGTTCATTGGAAACGGCAGCACAGCGGCTGTTCCCTCAGCGTTGCCCGCCCCGTCGGGGGGCGGAATGCGGGTTGTTTCCGTCACGATGGATCTGCTCCTTCACGGGAGTAAGAGGGGCCCGACCGCAAGCCGTGGAAAGTCGGCGGTCGGGCCCCTGCGAAACCGGACTGATCAAGAAGGGCACTGTTCCCCGGGGTCGGCGCAGGGCACGCAGGTGCCGAGCGATGCCGGGATGACGTATCCGGCATCCCGGCGGCAGGCGGGGCAGGTACGCCGGGCGAGCATCGCCAGCGCGAGCGCACCCCACTTCGCCGGGGTCATCGGCCGCACCGGCTTCGCCCGGTCGATCCGGTACAGGAACGCAACCCGCACCCCGCCGTACCGGCTGCCGCGCATGACCTGAGCGGCGATCTCCTGCCCGCCCGGCCGCAACCCGCGGGCCCGTAACTGGCGGCGCGTCGCCAGTCCGTCCGGGGCGTACCGCCATGGGAACGTCGGTATCCCGTGGAGCGCGCCGGTCGGGTCGTAGCACTTGCCGAACGCCGGGGACATCACACCGCCACCACCGTTACGTCAGACTGACGAGAACCAGTAACGGCGTTGCCGTCGCGCTCCGCCCGGAGCACGTCCCGCAGGGTGCGCCCGTTCGCGGACGACGTCCGCACCGCCTTACGGATCGCCTCAGCCGTCAGAGCAGCGTCCGGCCAATCGGCAGTAACCGACCGGGCCTCGGACAGCAGTTGGTCGGGTGTGCGGGCCGGTCGGGCGGTGCGGGCCGACTCAGGAACCCGGCCGGTCGACCGGCGCGGGCCGGAGTCGACCGCAGCAACCGCCCGGACCGGAGCCGGGTCGACCGGGACCGGTGCGGGGGTCGACTCGGCAGGCACCACGGCGGGCCGGTCGGGGGTCGACTGGTGCAGATCAGACATCGACCGTTCCACAGTCGTCTGAACCGCTTTCCTGCCTTTTCGGGCCGCTTGCGTAGGGTTCTGGGCGGCAGTGAGTGCGGCGGCCGACTTGACCGCGCGGCGGTGCAGGTCGGGCGTCATCCCGGGCTCACCGGCGCCGTACACAATCGTCCAGGCCCGCTCCCACGCGTCCTCGGCCGGGAGCGTTCCATGCGGGGCGGCGGACATGAGTCGGTCGGCGATCCGGGCGACCTTGCGGTGATGGCGCCGCCGCCTCCGGGTGTGCTTGTTGCGCTCCCGGTCCTCGGGCCCGCCCGTTGACGCGGCGAGGGTGGAGACCCACTGCCGGATCTCGAACAGAAGCGGACCGAGCAGCGTCACCGCTGCAAGGCCCAGACCGGCGGTCCGTGCCTCCGCAGGGGACAGGCCCGCCAGAGTGGTGCCGTAGGAGTAGTTGATGCTGGCAGCGAACCCGGCAGCAGCGACGACGAACCCGCGCAGCAGCCACCGCACCCCGGCTGAGAGGCCCCGGTGGTCGGCGTAGGCGACCCCGGCGGCCATCACCCATGCCGCGCCCTCCAGGGCGAACGGCAGCGGCAGCAGCATCGGGGAGATGTGCACGAAGTGCAGCACCTGCGCAGGCAGCGACGCCAGCCCCGACGCCACCACCAGAGCCAGCGTGCCCGTGCGGTAGATGTTGCCCGGCGTCCACGCCTGCGCGCGCCGCGCCGCCCGTTCAGCCCGTCGCTCCACCCGGCCGGCACGCTGCTGCTCCCGCAGGCGTGCCGCCCGTTCATCGGCAACCCGCTCACGCTCCGCACGCCGCGCATCAGCCGCGACAGCGTCCAACCGCCGCTGCTCAGCCTCAGCGGCGTGATCCGCACGCCGCTCCGCACGGTAGTCCGTCGCCGTACTCACCCCCCACCCCCTGTTCCGGCGAGGTACACCGGCCGAGCAGGAGCAGGAGCCTTGGCGTATCCGGTGAGGTGAAGCTGTGCCCCGGCGTACTGCGTCTGTGCTTCCAGGACGCGGGTGCGGCCGTCGCTCTGCTCGTGGTAGCTCACGGACTCGGGCGCGAGCCCCAGTGCCTCGCGCCACGCCTCGAACGCGGTGAGGTCGTCGTGGACGGACAGGTCCAGCCGGTTCGGGTAGACCGCGGACACCGACACGCACGGGGCCGGAAGGTGTGCGAACTCCACCGCGAGCATCCGCAGGACCAGCAGCGGAGCCTTCAGCTCCCCCAGAGTGGGAGCGCTCATGCCGCACCCCCCGGCGTGCCCGTCACGGTGTCGGCGGACCGGTTGGCCAGCGCCCGCCGGGCGGCCAGGACCCGGCGACGTGCCCGGCGGATCCGCCGGCAGTCCAGCAACATGGCGGGCCGGTCGATCGCGGTGATCTGCGCGTCCAACAGCGCCATCTCCGCGTCGATGAGCGGCATCTCCCGCTCGATCGCCTCCAGCTCCACACCGGTCGGCTCCCGGTCGGGGCCGGAATCAGGGGCGGTAACAACCGCCCGAACAGCAACGATGGACTTCATGGGTCAGAACTCCTCAGCAGGATGGGAACGGCCCAAACCAGCGGCCCCGGTGTTCGAGCACCGGGGCCGCGCGCCGTTCAAGGACAGAAGGGTGTGAGTGCCCCGGTCGGGAGTCGAACCCGGCCTGCGACCATCGGGGCGGTAGAAGGGGTGATTCAGCGGCTCAGCGGCGTGCCGCCCTCTGCGCCTCAGCGGCCCGGCGAGCCGCCTCGGCAGCCTGACGGGCAGCCTCAGCACGGCGCAGGGCCTCACTGGCAGCGGGGTCGAGGATCGTCATCGGGCACCGCCCTGGACCCACGCGCCGCACTTCCCGCACACCATCTGCTCGCCCTGCTGCTGCATGGGCCGTCCGCAGCACGTCACAGCGCCCCCCCAGGATTCCGGCGGGGCAACGGCGGCGGCGGAACCGGGTGAGGACGCGGACCCTCCGAATCCCCCGGATGATCCGCCCGTACATCTGACAAACTCGTCACCACAGGTGACCTCCACATCAGGTGTGCCTGTACGCGGCATCCGGGGGGCAACCCGGGTGCCGCACTTGTTTTGACCTCTCGGTGTCGAGCGGCCACGGTCCGCGATCTCCCCGTTGAGCGAGGAGATCGCGGACCGTGTGCGCTCGCGCACAGGTGATGCAGTGCCTGCCAGGCCGGACTTGTGTCCGGCACGGCAAGCAGTGGTGCGTATCTCCTTCGGGAACACGGGCTCCCGTTTCAGGCATATGGAGATGTGACCTTTCGGTCTCAGCCCTCCGGTTGACCAGGGGTCCGGGTCCCTCGGCCCGCTCTGTCCCGGGCCCCTTGCCGTGCGCTCGACCGGGTCGACGAAGCGACCCGATCGAGAGGAACATGTATCACTTGTCCCTCATCTTGCAGAGGAGAGTACGCCCCGTCAAGCCTTTCGGCTGTTGGAGTTCGCGCTCCCCTGCGCTCGATGTACCTACAGGGTGGCGCCAGCGACGGCGACGTTCGACCCCGCACCTGTACGACTCAGGTAGTTCTTGGCTAGCGTGAAGTCGTACCAAGTCGTCCTGAAGGAACGGGGGTTGGAAGTGGCGAACGAGCGACTACGGGGCGCGATCGTCGACTTGGGCCTGACTATGGACGAGGTGGCCGCCAGTCTCGGCGTCTCGGCCAAGACGGTCGAACGCTGGATCAACGACCCGGACCGAAAGCCGTATCGTCGCTTCCAGTACGCGACAGCTTCACTTCTGAAGTGCGAAGTCTCGTACCTGTGGCCGGACGAACGGACATCGGCCGAAGTGACAGCCTCCGGGAACGCGGAGTTGGTCAGATTGTATCCGCATCGCTCCGTCGTGATGCAGACTCTCTGGACGAACCTGTACTCCAAGGCGACCCGACGGTTCGACGTTCTGGTGTACTCGGGGTTCTGGCTCACCGAGGACGCGACGTTTCATCGCATCGTGAAGGAGAAGGCGGCCAACGGAGTACCCATCCGCTTCATCCTGGGAGAACCCGATTCACCTGCGGTGGCGGTTAGGGGCGAGGACGAAGGGATCGGGGCCGCCATGGCGGGCAAGATTCGCAACGCCCTCATCAACTACGCCCCGCTCTTCGGTCTCCCGGGTGTCGAGTTCCGCTTGCACCGCACCACGCTCTACAACTCGATCTACCGGGCCGATGACGAGATGCTGGCGAATGGCCACCTCTACGGGGTCGGCGCCTACATGGCTCCGGTGCTCCATCTACGGCGCGTCCCCGGCGGTGAACTTTTCGACGCCTACGCTGAGAGCGTGGAGAGGGTGTGGGAATCAGCCCGCACGATCTCCTCACCTGCCGATTGGAAGGGCACGCGCTGATGAGCCGGATCGACTACTTCCGGGACCCGAACGCTCCAAGGGCCAACTCGGTGGTCCCCTCGGTGACGGCGGTAGTTCAAGACGACGCCGGGCGGCTGCTGCTTATCCACAAGACCGACAATGACCTCTGGGCCCTGCCGGGAGGCGGTCACGACATCGGCGAGCGCATCGCGGAGACGGTTGTTCGTGAGGTACGGGAAGAGACCGGTATCGACGTTGAGGTTGACAACATCGTCGGGCTCTACACCGACCCCGAGCACGTTTTGGCGTACGACGACGGCGAAGTCCGGCAACAGTTCTCCATCTGCTTCCGAGCCCACCCAGTCGGCGGTTCCCTACGGACAAGCAGCGAATCGAAAGAGGTCCGCTGGATTGATCCGGCGGACCTTGACGGGCTGGACATCCACCCTTCGATGATGCTGCGCATCAGGCACGGTCTCGACGACGCGCGGCGAGAACCCTACATCGGCTGACCGCCGACCGAGACTCGTGCCATCCGCTCCCCGATACGCTCGGACGCTGCATGGATCTCAGGTGCAGCGCGCTGAATGAACCGCCCAACGATCGTGTCGGGGCCGTATCGCCGCACGATCTCATCCAGCCGCTCAGCAGGCGTCGTCTGTGTCCCGTCCGGCGTCGTCGTCATGTCGCAGTACAGCAAGGCGTCGACCAGGTCGGGGCGCTCCAGCTCGAACTCCACCTCAAGCTCTTGCCTCAACCCTCGTTCCTCCGCTTCGAGCAAGGCACAGGAGTGATGCGCCACAAGGCGAACGACCCGCTCATTCGCGCCCTCTTGATCCCTGAGGAACCGTGCTCCGTCCAGCGGATGGAATCCAGTGGCCGCGACGGCCGGCGAGTATCCGACGTCATGCAGCACCGCGGCGGCTTCCATCAGTTCCGCGTCGTCTCCCAGGATCGGGCGCAAGGAACGGGCGCGCTTGGCGACCCCGAGGGAGTGCGCCCACCGACGCGGTAGCGGATCGGAAAGCAGCGATTCAGAGAGCGTGTACGCCCACTCAGTCAGTCCCATGGCGGCCAAGACTACGGCCGGGCGGTGGGAGACGGGAGGGCGCGCACGGTACGCCCCTTACCGTGCACGGTGGCGAGCAAGCCGTTCCCCTCCATCTGGGCAAGAACACGGCGCACAGCGGTCCGGGACGCGCTGAACCGCTCACACAGCTTCGCTTCAGATGGGTACGTGTCCCCCACCGACAGTGAATCTTCCGCGATCACGTCCGCCATGCGCTCCGAGAGCGACCGGCGGTCACCTCCCCGGACCACGCGCCACCCAATCCCGGGAGCAGACTCGACAACCCCGTCAGCTTCGAGAACCTTGAGCGCACGACGGATCGTGTTCCGGGAGACGCCGTGCAAGTCCATCAAGTGGGCCTCTGACGGCAACGTGTCGCCACCCTGCTCCGCCTGAATCTCGCCTCGCAGCGTCTCCGCAATGACCAGGTAGGTTCCGCGTGGACTGGCCTCCGGCACTTACGCTCCTCTCGCATCTCTCCATCGCTCGCTGCCAAGGGTCGCACGGCTGCGTCAAACGCGGATCTGGGCGCCCCTACCTCCTCGCCGCTCGACCTGATGTGTCCGTCGGCTAGGGCAGGTCGTATTGGTCCTCTTCATCCCCCTCCGGAACAAGTTGCTCGAATGCTCGCAGTAGTGGGTATCCCACATCTGGTTCGACTGCGGCGATATAGCATGCCCAGCCCAACAGTCGACGCCGATGCATCCCCTTGTCCTCGCCGCCGAACTCTGCCATATATCTTTCGTAGCCGAATCTCGATATCACGTGCAAGATCCAGCGCATCTCACGCTTTACCTTACGCGGAATCCGCGGCTTGTCCGATTCCCCGACATACAAGCCGGTAACGTATTGGGGACCACCGCGGCGCATGAATGCGGTCTTGCGCGTGTTTACCGACCAGCCAGCGCCGTCGAGAATGCGAGCGATATCCGCTGCGTGGCGGTCGGTAACGTCGCCAGAGAATGTTAGATCGTCCACATAGCGCGTAAAGGACAGGCCCTCCGACCGCGCATACTCAGCAAGGAGGTGGTCTGTACCCAGGAAGACCAAATTGGAAAATAGGGGCGACGTACTCAGTCCGATTGGTAGTTTGCCGCCGATAGTAACAAGATTGACGGCAAGGTCCACAGCCTTCCCCTCGTAACCTTGCTCTTGCAGCAAACCCTTTACTGTTGCGGCGTCAATCGACGGAAAGAAATCCTCAAGATCCATGCGCAATACGCACTTTTTCGCTAGGTGCTGACTGGCGTTGCTGATCGTAGAACGCCCGCGAACAAATCCGTGAACATGACCGGGAACCTCATACGAGAACAGGCTCGTAAAGCTCCGATGCAAATTCTTGCTAACGGCATCGAATGGCGGCTTCGGCTCGAATACTTCCCGTATTCCGCCGTGCCTCTTCCGAAATATCCGCTGACCGTAGAGCTTCCCGGCGCTCGCAGGAAGATTCAGGGATAGCCATTCCAGAATTTCAACCGATACGTCGGCTTGCTCCGCCAGATCATCCACCAAGTACGGCACTAGCCCCCCCGAGTTGGGACGTCAGGGGGTAGGGTCGCACTCCCGTGGAAGGGCTATCATGCAACGCACGCAAACTCGCGCACAACATTGACCACGACCCTACCCCCTACTCAATCTTATCATACATCAATGAAGGGGGTCCTTTCGACTAGAGATGCGACCATGCTCGAACGAATAGAGCAGAGAAATGGACGGTTCAATGGCACGGAATGCTCTATAGGGCCAGTCTTTCGGGTTCGTAGTACAGCCTGCTTGGAGCCATCTACTTACGGCCGCCATGACATAGTCGATAATGGCCGTAGACATGTAATCATGCTTGGCGACCATTGTGATATTCAGCTGCGGCAACGGTGCGACTTTACCGGTCGTTCTGCAGGCCTGCCTGACGACACTATGGGGAAGTCGGCGAATAATCGACGCCATGCCTTCGCTCTGCTCTATATAGCAAAGCAACTCGGGTTCATGGCGATGCCGGAGCGATAGATCACTCAACAACTTTGCATACATGAACTCGATTTGCTCGAATTCCGCGTCGCCAGGAACATTCGTTCGATCAGTGACGACCATGTATGCCCTAAAGAAGATGGTCCGCATGAGCTCTAGAAATGGGCCGGAGACCTCTAGAGGATCGGTCGAGCTGTGAAAACCATTCTTACGAAACTCTTCGAAGCTGGGAAGTCCGGCCAAGCTCCTCCTCGCGCATAGGTTTTTTTGCAAATCCCGAATTCTCTCCTCTATGTCATCTGCATCTTCACCCAGTTCAACCGCGCCAACGATCAGCGGCTGGGAGGTATTTCCGTTTCCTGACTCGTCCATAAATAGCTTCACCGCAAATAGCCCTTCGTGAGACCTTCCGCAACGGGCGAATCGCCGCGCCCGTTCGCTACCTAGATGAGCCCCAGGCTGGCAGCCTCAAGGCGGATCGCACCGAGGCTGCCGAGTCCTGCCGCCCAACCTGTCTTCTTTGCTCAGAGATCAGGGATTCGAGCACTTTGACCATGGTCATCTTGTATCGCACCTTGAGCGTGGCCCGCATGCCCTTGCTGAACTTCCCCCTCCCAGCGAGCCTCCACGCGGCCACCTTCCGTCAGAGGGTCGACGGCCGCGCCCTCGCGGGAGGGCACGGCCGTCTCAGTTTCCGTCTCGTTCACCGTCGTGCGGGGTCGTGCGGGTTCGTTCGCCACGCCTCTTCAGACGCGGCATTCGTACGAGTCTGAACGCTGGTGAACGAGTGCGGATCACGCCCTGACCAGCACAGACAAACCTGCAAAGCGAGGCACGCCGGTTCGATTCCGGTCACGGCCTCCACCCGGCCCCCGGGTGCCCGTCCCTCTCCGGACGGGTGCCCGGGGGTTCCCGTACGCGGGGTCCCGGCGCCGGTTCGCGGTCCGGCCGGGAGCCGCGGCCCAAGCCGCACGCGCGGCCGGTGTACGTCGCACCGCCGCCGGTCACACCCGTCCGCCGCCATGGGCCCCTCCCTCCCCGATAGACGCCTCGCCGATACGCGCCTCACCGATACGCGCCTCGTCCAGGTCCGCGAGGATCGCGTCCACCGTCTCGTCCGGTGTCAGATCGCTGCTGTCCAGCCACAGACCGATTCCCGGCGTCTGCTCGCGCAGCACCGCGTCGAGCCGGGCGACCGTCCAGCCCGCGCCGTAGCCGGTCTTCGGGCGGGCCGCCTCACGGGCGGCGACGGCCTCACGGCTCGGGGCGAGGACGACCGCGTACAGGGGGCGGGTGCGGACCAGGGAGAGATACGCGGGCAGTTCGGGGCCGATGACGACGTCCTGGACCACCGCCGTCCAGCCCGCCTCCGCGTAGATGTCCGCGGCCGTCGCGGAGAGACGGTGGCGCAGCCGGAGTTGCTCCAGGGCCTCCTCCCCCGCGTCGAAGGTCATCTCGGCGCGGCCGGACACCATCATCCGGCGGAAGGCGTCCCCACGGATGTGCGCGGCCCGGGGAAGCCGTTCGGAGAGGCGCTGGGCGACCGTGGACTTCCCGGAGGCCATGACACCGGTGACGAGGACGACGGCGGAGCGCAGGGGGTCGGTCATGGCAGGACGCTACGGGAGGCGGCGACGGAGTCTCCACCTGATTCCCGGCGGCCCTCCGGCGGACGGCCTTCGGCGAGCGGCCCCGCGCCCCGGGGCCGGGCTCAGACGTTCGGCGGTGCGACCGCCGCCTGCGGGCGGATCGGGAGGCGGTTGATCGGGCGGCCCGTCGCCGCGCGGACGGCGGCCGCGACCGCCGCCGGGGAGGTCACCACCGGGACCGCGCTCGCCGCCTTCGCGCCGAAGGGGGCGACGACGTCCCGTTCCTCGATGAGCTTCACGATCCGGATGTCCGGAGCGTCGAGCGAGGTCGGCAGCGCGTAACCGGTCAGATCGGGGCGGCGGATGACACCGCGGGCCGTACGGAGGTTCTCCGTGAGGGCGGTGCCGACACCGAGCGTGACACCCGCCTCGATCCGGGTCGCGAGCTGGGCCGGGTTCAGCACCCGGCCCACGTCCTGCGCGACCGCCATCTCGACCACCCGGACGGAGCCGAGCTCGATGTCCACGTCCACCACCGCGCGTACGGCGCAGAACGCCATGCCCACGAAGGCGTCGCCCTGCCCCGACTCGTCCAGCGGCTCGGTGGGGTGCGGGCGGCACTGGGCGGTGGCCCACAGCTCCTTGCCGTCCAGCGCCTCCGTGACCGTCACGGACAGCACACCGTCGTACGAGGTGATCTTGCCGTCGGCGATCTGGAGCAGCTCGGTCGACATCCCGAACTGGTGCGCCAGGGGCTGGAGGAGCTGCGTACGGACCATCTTCGCGGCCCGTTCGACCGCGCCGCCGGAGACCCAGGTGTGGCGGCCGTGGGCCGCCGGACCGGCCGGGGGCTGGTCGGTGTCGACGGAGGCGACATGGACCTCGTCGATCCCGAGGGTCTCCTGGACGACCTGGCGGGCGAGGGTGGAGAAGCCGGAACCGGTCTCGACGGCCGCGCAGATGACCGTGGCGACACCGTCGTGGACCTTGACCGTGGCGGTGGAGACCTCGTCGGCGCCCTCCGCGCCGAGCATATGGACCATGCCCAGGGCGTAGCCGACCCCGCGGCGGACCGCGCCCGGCTCCCCCGCGCCCTCCGGGCCGCCCGGCAGCAGCCAGTCGTCCTCGGGCGAGTCCTTGGGCAGCGGCGGCAGCGGGAAGTCCCGTACGGCCTCAAGGAGTTCGGCGACAGGGGCCGGGCAGGTGACCGTCTGGCCGGTGGGCAGGATGTCCCCGGTCGCCAGCACATTGCGCAGCCGGATGTCGGTGGGGTCGAGGCCGAGCTTGACGGCGAGCTTGTCCATCTGGGCCTCGTACGCGGCGCACACCTGCATCGCGCCCTCGCCGCGCACATGGCCGGACGGCGGGTTGTTCGTACGGACGGCCCAGCCCTCGATGAACGCGTGCGGGACCACGTACGGTCCGCAGGCGAAGGCGACGGCGGCGGCGAGGGACTCGGAGGACGCGTCCGCGTACGCGCCCGCGTCGAGCAGCAGCTGGGCCTCCACCTTGACCAGACGGCCCTCGGCGTCGGCGTGGTGGCGGTAGCGGAGCAGGGTGGGATGGCGGTGGGCGTGGCCGAGGAAGGACTCCTCGCGGGTGGCGGTCAGTTTGACCGGGCAGCCCGTCCGCAGGGCCAGCAGACCGAGCGGCAGCTGGAATCCCGGGTCCTCGCGGTCGCCGGTCGCGCCGGGCACGCCCGTGACGACGACCTTGACCCGGTCCGGCGCCAGCCCGAAGCAGGCGGCGGCCAGATCGCGGTCGGTGTGCGGGTCGGTCGAGGCGACGTACAGCTCCACCCCGCCGTCCGGGCGCGGCACGGCGAGTCCGGCCTCCGCGCCGATGGGGGCCGGGTCCTGGCGTCCGATGCGGTAGAGGCCCTCGACGACGACCTCGCCCATGGCGTCCGGGTCGCCGTAGCGCAGGGGGATGTGGCGGATCAGATTGCCGTCGGGGTGGAGGGGTTCGGCCTCGAACGCCTTCTCGGGGTCGGTGACCGGTTCGAGCACCTCGTACTCGACGGCGATGGCCGCGGCGGCGAGGCGGGCCGTGTCGGGGTGGTCGGCGGCGACGGCGGCGATGGCCTCGCCGTGGTGGCGGACCAGATCGGAGGCGAAGACGGGACGGTCGGCGATCCGCCGGCCGTAGGCCGTGTCGCCGGGGATGTCCTCGTGGGTGACGACCGCCCGTACGCCGGACATCTCCAGCGCGCCGGAAGTGTCGACGGAGACGATCCGGGCGTGGGGGTGCGGGGAGCGCAGGATGGCGGCCCACAGCAGCCCCTCGGCCCACAGGTCGGAGGCATAGGGGAACGTGCCCTCGGTCTTGGCCCGCGCGTCGGCAGGAGGGAGGGAGGCTCCGAGGCCGTGCGCGGGCTGCTCGGGCCGGGGGGAGTCGGACGTCCGGGGCGTCGCGGTGGTGGCCGCGTCGTTGCTCACGCCATGCCTCCGTCATGCGGGTGGGGCTGCACACTACCGGCGCCGGGGGGCGCCTGGTGGGGGATCCGGGCTTCCTGGCGGCCGGACTCGCCGGACTCGGCCGCCGCGGCGGCGCTCGCCTCGCGCTCGGCGACCACGTCCCGTACGGCGTCCAGCACTCCGCGATAACCGGAGCAGCGGCAGAGATTGCCGCACAGGGCCTGGCGGGTCTCCAGCTCGGTGGGGCTGTGGTTGCCCTCCAGCAGATCGTGGACGGTCATCGCCATGCCGGGGATGCAGAAGCCGCACTGGACGGCTCCACAGGCCGCCAGGGCCCGCTGTACGTCGGAGGGTTCGCCGTCGGCGGCGAGCCCTTCGACCGTACGGACCTCGGTGCCGGCGGCCGTGGCGGCGGGGACCAGACAGGAGGCGACGAGCCGGCCGTCGACCTGGACGTTGCAGGCGCCGCACTCGCCCTGGGAGCAGCCGTCCTTGGCCCCGGCGAGGCCGAGGCGCTCGCGCAGGACGTACAGCAGGGACTCGCCGATCCAGGCGTCGGTGACGGGCCGGTCGGTGCCGTTGACCCGCAGGACGTACGAGGTGGGCGGGTGCTCCTCGATGACCGGGGCGGGTACGGCGGCGGTCTGCCCGGGAGGCGCGTCCGCCGGGTCGTCCGCGGCGTGGGGCGCGGGCCCGTCGGCCGGGGCGGGGTCCGCGGGGGCCGGCCCGGACTCGGATTCGGCACCGGGCCCGGACTCGGCCCCGGGCTCTGCGGGCGACTCCGTCACGGTGTCGGGCACGTTCACGGTGTCGGTCACGGCCGAGGCGTCGCTCACGGCCGTGGTCGCGGTGCCGGGTGGCGAATCCGAGTCCGGGCCGGCCTCCGGCGCGGTTACCCCGCCCGCTTCCGGAGCCGGTTCGGCGGCGGACCCGGGCGCGGGCGCGGCCTCGTCGGCGGGCGCGGACAGGGTGGCGGGCTCCGGCTCGGGCTCGGGCGCCTGTTCACCGGCGGGCGGGACGGCCTCCGGCTCCCCGGCCACGGCGGGCTCCGCGGGACCGGCGGCCACGGCGGGCTCCGCCACGGCGTCCGGGAGCTCCGCGGCCACGAGGTCCGGGGCCGCCACCGGCTCGGTGTGCCCGGGGTGTTCCACGGGCTCGGCGTACGGGGCGTGCTCCGCCTGCTCCGGGTGCCCGGGGTGGTCGGCGTACTCCGGACGGTCGGTGTGCTCGGCATGCCCGTCGTGCCCGGCGTGCTCGGGATGCGGCTCCACGGCCTCCGGCCGCGCCGCGTGTTCGGTGTGCTGGGTGTAGTCGGTCTGTTCCGCGTACTCGGTCTGTTCTGTCTGGTCCGTCAGTTCTGTCTGTGCTGCTTGTTCAGCTTGTTCTGTTTGGTGTGCCTGGTCCGCGTAGGCGGCCGGCCCCACCGGCTCGGCGTGCTCCGCCGGAGCGGTCACGGCCGGCTCCTGGAGCCCGGTCCCGGCCTCCGGCTGCTGTGCCTCGGGCAGCGCGTCCTGCGCCCAGGGCGCGGGCGCGCCTCCGGGCAGGGTCGCCGGGGGCTCGGTGGCCCACGGCGCGGGCGCACCGCCCGGCAGGGTCGCGGGCGCGGAGTTCCACTGGCTCTGGAGCATGGAGGCGGTGAACTCCCCCGTCTCCTCCGGCAGGTCCCCCCGCGCGACCGGGATCGTCCACTGCCCGGTCACATCCATGGGGGGCGGCGGCTGCTGCTCGGCCTCCGAGAACACCCACTGGCCCGTGGCGTGCGGGTCGTGCTCACCGGCGCCCTGCGCCGGATGCCCGGTGTGGCCGGGGTGCGCCGCGGGGTCGGGATGCCCGGTGTGTCCGTGCCAGCCGCCGCCCGTGATCTGCGGTTCGGCGGCGGGCGTCAGCGGCAGGATCATCGGCGGCACATAGCCGTGGCCGGGCGCCTCCAGCGGCGCGGCGTGCAGCGTGTCCTCGGGGGGCAGCTGCACGAAGGCCGTGGCCTCGGCGTCGTACTCCCCCTGGGGGGTCGGCTGCCAGCCCCCGTGCCCGGGCGGGAATCCCTGCTGCTGAGGCACGAATCCCTGCGGGTCGGGCGGGAATTCCTGCTGCTGCGCGTGCCCCTGCTGGTCGGCGGGGTGCCCGTGCGGGTTCTCCTCGTTGCTCACGACAGTGCCCTCCCCAGTGCACGCCGGGCCAGCGCGGCGACGGTGCGCCGCAGATGCAGTACGGCGGGCGGCAGCACCTGCTGCTCCTCGCCCTGCGGGGCGGGTTCCGGGTCGGGGATGCACGCGGCGGCGACGTACTCGCCGAAGGCCGCCAGCGCCTCTCCCGCGAGCCCGCGCTCGCCGTCCCAGTCGATCAGCGAGGCGATCCAGCGCTCGGCCTCCAGCGGGCGCAGCGGCATCGGCGCGATGGCGCCGACCGCGCAGCGCACCCCGCGCCGCTGCGGGTCCAGGACGACCGCGACGGACGCCGTGGCGCGGCCGGGGCCGGTCCGCCCGGTCGCCTTCACGAAGACCTGCGGGGCGTGCAGCAGGGGCACCCGTACGTAGCCGATGAGTTCGGCCGGTGCGAGCATCTCGCGGCCCGCCAGAAGGTGCGAGACCGGGATCTCGCGCCGGGTGCCGCCGGGGCCCGCGATGATCAGGTCCGCCTCCAGGGCGGCCAGGACGGGCAGCGTGTCGCCCGTCGGCGCCGCGGTGGCGATATTGCCGCCGAGGGTGCCCGCGTTGCGGATCTGGGGCGGTCCGGCCGCGCGCGCGGACGCGGCCAGCGCGGGGATGAGGGCCGCGAAGTCGGGCCGTCCCATCCGGGCGTGGGTGAGTCCGGCGCCGAGGAGGGCGTGCCCGTCCTGGTAGCGCCAGCCGCGGATCTCGTTGATGCGGCCGAGGCCGACGAGTCCGGCGGGCCTGAGCTGGCCCTTGTTGACGGCGGCCATGAGGTCGGTGCCCCCGGCGACCGGCACGGCGGCGGGCATGGCGCCCAGCGCCGCCACGGCTTCGTCGAGCGAAGCCGGCAGCGTCACCGACTGCGATGTCTGCGGTGCGTGCGTGGTCACCCCAGCTGCCCCTTCCCGGTGTCCGGCGTCCCGCCTGTGTTGCCGTACCGTACGTGCTCACAGCCCGGACGTGGCAACTCTGGCACATCTTCCGAGCCGACCGACGAGAGGGTCCACGAAGGGCACATCCGTAACGGATGTGCCCTTGTTGTGCCGATGCCCCGTTTTGGCGGAACATCGGCACCCCAGGCGGATTGCCACTCTTCGACGGTGCTTGTACGAGTTGTTCCTTCCGGCGGTTCAACGGTCCCAGAGTCCGGGGCGGCGGGCACCGGGCTTGCGCCGGACTCACACGTTCGGGGGCGCGCCCTCCCGGGGGAAGCCCTTCACACCCGGGCGCTTCTGCCAGGGCAGCGGGCCGCCGGGCGGCCGGTACGCCACGCCGAGGGCGTCAAGGCGGCGGTAGTGGGCGCCCATCCGCGCTTCGAAGCCGGCGAAGTCGCGCTCGGCGGGCCCGGGCAGCGCCGACCAGGCGACCTCGGCGAAGGCGGCCAGCCGGGGGAAGACCTGGTAGTCGACGCGGGAGCGGTCCTGCATCACCTCGGTCCACACATTGGCCTGGGTGCCGATGACATGGGCGGCCGCCTCGGGCGAGAGCGTGGGCGGTACGGGCTCGAACCGGTAGACGTCCTCCAGCGTGCGCACGTACCCGAGGGGCATCGGCTCGTCGGGGCCACCGTCCTGACGGTGGTCCAGATACACATACTGCTCCGGGCACATGACGACGTCGTGACCGGCCTCGGCGGCGGTGATGCCCCCGCCGTAACCGCGCCAGGACGAGACGGTGGCCCCCGGCGCGAGGCCGCCCTCCAGGATCTCGTCCCAGCCGATCAGCCGCCGGCCGCGCGCGGTGAGCCAGTCGTCGAAGTGGCGGATCATCCAGGACTGGAGCCCGTCCTCGCCGTCGAGTCCGTGCTCAGCGATCCGCGCCTGGGCGGTCGCGGACCGCTTCCACTGGTCCTTGGGGCACTCGTCGCCGCCCATGTGGATGTACGGCGACGTCGAGGCGGGGAACAGCTCCAGGACCTCCTCCAGCACCCCTTCGTAGAAGCGCAGGGTGGTGTCGGTGGGCGCGAGGACGTTCGGACTGACACCCCAGTCGTCCCAGGGGGAAAGGGCGGCGGTGTCGGTCACATCGGTGTTGCCCAGTTCCGGATAGGCCGCGATCGCGGCCTGCGAGTGACCCGGGAGACCGATCTCGGGAACGACGGTGATATGCCGCTCGGCCGCGTAGGCGACGATTTCGCGGATGTCGTCCTGGGTGTAGTAGCCACCGTGCGGCTTCTCGTCCCAGAGATCGGAGCCGCGGTGGCCCCATTTGCTGCGCGCGCGCCAGGCGCCGACTTCGGTGAGCCTCGGATAGCGCTTGATCTCGATGCGCCAGCCCTGGTCGTCGATGAGATGGAAGTGGAAGACGTTCAGCTTGTGGGCCGCGAGAAGATCGAGGAAACGCAGGACGTCGGTCTTCTGGGTGAAGTGGCGTGCGACGTCCAGCATGGTGCCGCGCCAGGAGAAGCGGGGCGCGTCCTCGATCGTGACGGCGGGCAGGGTCCGGGGGCCGTTCCCGCCGGCGGGGGCCGCGCGGAAGGCGTCCGGGCCCAGCAGCTGGCGCAGGGTCTGCGCGCCCCAGAAGACGCCCGCGCCGCTGCCGCCGCGGATCTCGACGCCCGTACCGGACCCGATCCGCAGCCGGTAGCCCTCGGGTTCGAGGGTGTCGTCGACCAGGAGGGTGATCCCGCCGGGCGCGGCCCGGTCCCCCGGTGCGAAGGGAAGGCCGACGGCGGCGCCGACCGCGGAGCGCAGCCAGCGTTCGGTGGTTCCGGTGCCCGGGCCCGCGTACAGCGTGGTGGCGGTGTCCAGGACGAAGCCGTCGCCGCCGGCGGTCTCGGCGGAGTCCGGAGCCGGAACGAGCCCTGCGGAGGTGAGGTCTGCGGTCATGACGTTCGGGTCCTTTCCCGGGGACTTTCGGGTGGTCGGGCTGGATCGGTGGGCGGGTCCGGTACCGGGGCACGCGAGCCCGGCTGTTCCCGGTGAGTGCCTAGGGCGTGTTGCGAAAGTCCCGCCTGGCCTGCGACGCCCAGCACGCACACTCGCTGCGTTGCCGGAATCACCCAAGTACGTCCAGTACGAGGGCGACCCTCCGCCTTGCGATTGCACGCACCGGACGCCGCAGGCCCCGCCCTCCGGGCGGACGACGCTACTTTCGAAACACGCCCTAGTCCTTCACGGCGCCGCCGAGCCCGGAGACCAGGCGCCGCTGTACGAGGACGAAGAAGATCAGCACGGGCACGGTCATCACCGTGGAACCCGCCATGATTCCGCCCCAGTCGTTCTCGTCCGGTTTGAAGAAGACGAGGAGAGCCATCGGCAGGGTCGACTGGGAGGTGTCGCTGATGATGAACGACTTCGCGAACAGGAAGTCGTTCCAGGTCGAGATGAAGGAGAAGACGCTCGTCGCCACGAGCCCGGGGAAGACCAGCGGGAAGAGGATCTGCCACAGAAAGCGGGTGCGGCTCGCGCCGTCGATGTACGCGGCCTCCTCCAGGGCCTCCGGAACCGCCTTCACAAAGCCCCGCAGCATCCAGATCGCGAACGGCAGCGAGAATGCGATGTGCGGCAGGATCAGCGACCAGAGCGTATTGAGCTGGCCCATGTCCCGCATGAGGAAGAACAGCGGGATCGTCAGCGCCTCGATCGGCACCATCTGTGCCACGAGGAACATGATGAGCAGCGTGGTGCGGAACTTGAACGTGAAGCGCGTCACCGCCGTGGCCGCCAGGAAGGCGATCAGCGCGGAGGCCAGGACGACCGCGCTCGCGACGAGCAGACTGTTGAGGAAATAGCGTCCGAATTCCTGCTGTTCGAACACGCGCCGGAATGAGTCGAGCGATGGGTTCAGTGTCCAGGGACGTGCTTCGGTCGACTGGATCTCGCCCGCCGGTTTGAAGGCGGAGAGCACCATCCAGTACAGCGGGAACGCCACGACGGCCGCGATGACGAGCGCTGATGCCTCGGCGGCGAGCCGCCAGGGGCGGCGGATGCGCAACTGGCTGACACGGCTGCTCACAGTTCTTCTCCCTGGCGTCGCATAAGGCGCAGATAGACGAGCGTGACGGCCAGCAGAATCAGCAGCATGACCACGCCGATCGCGGACCCCAGGCTGTACTGCGAGGACGCGAACGCCTTCTGGTACGCGTACACATTGAGGACGAGGTTCTGTCCCGCGATTCCGCCTCCGGACGTCATCACGTAGATCTGGGTGAAGACCTTGAAGTCCCAGATGATCGACTGAATGGTGACGACGATCAGGATGGGCCGGAGCATCGGGGCGATGACCGAACGCCAGATCCGCCACTGGGAGGCGCCGTCCAGCGAGGCGGCCTCCAGCACCTCGGAGGGGATCGCCTTGATGCCCGCGTACACGGTCACCATGACGAAGGGGAACGAGCACCAGACGACCTCGAAGAGCACGAGGGCGAAGGCGCTGTAGCGCTCGTACGTCCACGAGAAGTCGCCGAGGCCGAGCAGCCGGTTGACCGGGCCGTGGTCGGGGTCGAAGAGGAAGACCCAGACCGTGGAGCCCGTGATGGCGGGGGTCGCCCAGGCGCCGAGCGCCGCCAGCATCAGGGCGAGCCTGGGCAGCGCCCGGATCCGGGTCAGCAGCACGGCGAGCGCGCAGCCGACGGCGAGGGTGGCGACGACACAGGCGGCGGCGAAGACGACGGTCGCGAGCAGGACCTGCCAGAACTGGCTGTCCGCGAACAGCTCCTGGTAGTTGCCGAAGCCCTTGAAGGTGGTGGGTTCGCCACCGCTGACCTGTGCCTGGGTGTATTCGAGGAAGGAGATCAGACCGAGCTGGTAGATCGGGTAGACGAGCAGTCCGGCGAGGACGACGAGCGCGGGCGCGAGATAGAGCCAGGGCGTCCAGCGGCTGCCCCGCTGGCCCGCGCCGCCGCGGCCGCCCCCGCGTACGGGGGCCTCGGCCGGGGCCGGCGCGGTCTTCCGCACGACCGCGTCCGTCCCGGCTGTCACATGGTGCGTCATGTCGTTCGGCCCGTTCAGCCCGCGCTGGAGAAGGCCGCGTCCATCTTCTTCGCCGCGTCGTCCGAGGCCGCCGCCACGTTCTTCTTGCCGCTGACGATCTCCTGGAACATCGTCGGCAGGACGGTGGAGGCGTCGATCTGGCCCCAGCCGGCGGAGGCGGGCACGAACTTGGTCCCGGCGCCGAGGGTCTTGACGAACGGCTCGACGAACGGGTCCTTCTTCGCGACCTCGGCCCGCACATCGGTGTAGGTCGGCAGGAAGCCCATCGCGTCGAACAGCTTGCGCTGGGTGTCCTTGCCCGCGAACCTCTTCATCAGCTCGACCGCGAGCGTGCGGTGCGTGGTGCTCTTGAGTACGCCGATGTTGTTGCCGCCCGCGAAGGCCGGGGCGATCTCGCCCGCCTTCACACCCGGCAGCGGTACGACGGCGTACTTGCCCTTGACCTTGCCCGCCTCGACGGCCTGGTGGCTGAAGTCGCCGCCGATGGCCATGGCCGCGGTCCCGGAGGCGAAGGCCGTGACGGTCGCGTTGCCGCCCATGGAGGCGCACTTGGCGGCCGGACAGTTGTCGTCGCCGAAGAGCGAGGTGTAGGCGGTGATGCCCTTGCGGGAGGCGGCGCTGTTGATGGCGGACTTGTAGCCGGTGCCGGCCTCGTCGGCCAGTTCACCGCCGTTGGCCCAGATGAACGGCATGGCCCCGTAGGTGTAGGCGCCGCCGACGGCGATGCCGTACAGCTCGGGCTTGGCCTTGCGGATCTGCTTGGCGGTGGAGATCAGCTCGTCCTGGGTCCTGGGCGGCTGGAGCCCCAGCTCCTTGAAGACATCGGTGCGGTAGTACAGGGCGCGGACGCCGACGAAGAAGGGCGCGCCGTAGACCTTGCCGCCGACGGTGACGGACTGGGTGGCGGTCGGGTCGGTGTCCTTGGCCTCGTTCCAGGCCCCGAACTCCTCGCTGACGTCGGCGAGACCGCCGTCCTTGACGTAGCCGGCGGTGTCGGTGTTGCCGTACTCGATCAGGTCCGGGGCGCTCTTGGGGTCGTTGAAGGCGGCCTTGATGCGCTGGGCCCGGGTCTCGACCGGGATGTACTCGACCTCGACCTTCGCGTCCTTGTTCTCCTTGGTGAACGCGGCGACGGCCTCGTCGACGACCTTCTTCTTCGGGTCGTTGTTGACCTCCTGGAACAGCCAGACGCGCAGGGTGCCGGACTTCTCGTCCTTCGAGGAGCTGCTGTCGGAGGTCTGCGGTGCGCAGGCGGTGGCGGTGAGCCCGGCCAGGACAAGTGCGGCGACGGGTGCGGCTATTCGGGAGCGGAGCTTCATGGGCGGTCCCTGTGAGTAGCGAAGGGGCGCGTTGCAGCATGCGCAACGTGCGTTTCGTGATGCACAACAGGGAGGAGGCTAGAACGGCTCAAACACGGAGACAAGAGGTCTCTACCACTCTGTGACCGGCGGGAGCGCCCTGTGCAACGCGCGGCCCGGCCGGCGAAAGCATGCAAAACGGCCTCCGGGGCGCGCATGATCGCGCGCCCCGGAGGCCGTTCACCACCCCCGGGAGACCGGTACCACCGGCCTCCCGGGGAGTGCTACTTCTTGTCCTTGCCGCCCTTGTCTCCGCCGGGGCCCATGGACTCGTAGATCTCCTTGCACATCGGGCAGACCGGATACTTCTTGGGGTCGCGCCCCGGTACCCAGACCTTCCCGCACAGTGCCACCACGGGAGTGCCGTCGAGGGCACTCGCCATGATCTTGTCCTTCTGGACGTAGTGGGCGAAGCGCTCGTGATCGCCGTCGCCGTGCGACACCTGCGGCGTCGGCTCTACGAGGGTTCCCGTCCCTGTCCCGCGCTCGGGCTCAAGAGTGCTCATGAACTCCAAGGGTACCTGTGCCGCGGGCGCCCGCTTCCCGGGCACCCGGTGCCCCGGCCGTACCTCACGCGTCCCGCCGCCTCAGCGCGACCAGTCCGCCCGCGAGCGCCGCGCAGGTCCACGCCAGGATCACCAGGAGCCCCGTCCCCGGCCCGTACCCGAACCTCGGGTCCGGGACGGTGGACATCAGCCTGGTGCCCGCGAGATTCGGCAGGTACCGGGCGACCGTCCCGACGCCCGGCAGATTGGCCAGAATGTCACCGACGATGAAGAACAGCGGTACGAGCACCCCCAGCGTCACGACCGTGCCGCGCAGGATCGCCGCGACCCCCGCCGACACCAGGCACAGCAGCGTCAGATGGAGCGCGAGACCGAACGTGGCCCGCAGCGCGCCCGGATCGCCCAGCCGCGCGTTCAGCTCCGCGCCCATCGTCGACTGCGCGGCGAAGAAGGTCGCGAACGCCGTCGGCAGCGACACGGCGAGCGCCATCGCGCCCAGCACCGCCGTCTTGGCGGCCCAGAACACGGCCCGGTCCGGCACCGCGGCCAGGGAGGCCCGGATCGTCCCGGTCGCGTACTCACCGCTGACCGCCATCACCCCGAAGCAGACGATCGCCATCTGGCTCATCGAGACCCCGGCGAAGCCCATGAGCACCGGGTCGAACCCGGACTTGCTGAAGTCCTCGGGGTTGTTCCCGATCGTCGCGCCGTACAGCAGGCCCACGGCGACCGTGAGAACGAAGGTCCCCCCGAGCGTCCACCAGGTCGAGCGCAGACTGCGCAGCTTCAGCCATTCGGCCGCGGCCGCGTCACGGAACCCGACCGTGAACCGCCCCGACCGCCCGGACGCAGCCGCCGCCCCCGGCACCGCGGCGCTCATCGGGCACCCCCCGCCGGGCCGGCCGGACCGCCGGAACGCGGGGCGCCGGGCCCCGCGCCCACCGCTCCCGGCCCGCCGGACGGCCCCGCCGCCCCGGCCGCACCCGCCCCACCCGTCGTCAGCCGGATGAACGCCTCCTCCAGCGAGCCGCCCGGCGAGGCGTACGCCTCGGTGATCTCCCGGACACCGCCCTCGGCCAGCAGCCGCCCCCGCCCGATGACCACCACCCGGTCCACGGTGAGCGCCGCCTCCCCCATCAGATGCGAGGAGACGAGGACGGTACGGCCCTGCCGTGCCCACTCCCGCATCAGCGTGCGGATCCACACGATGCCCTCCGGGTCGAGTCCGTTCACCGGCTCGTCCAGCAGCAGCACCCCGGGGTCGCCCAGCAGCGCCGCCGCGATACCCAGCCGCCGGCCCGTGCCCAGCGAGTACGTTCCCGCCCGCCGGCCGGCGGCCTCGCCGAGACCGGTCAGCCCGATCACCTCCTCGACCCGTGCGGCGGGGATCCGGTGCGTACGGGCGAGCGCCCGCAGATGAGCGCGGCCACAGCGCCCCGGGTGCGCGGAGTCCGCCTCCAGCAGCGCCCCGACCGTCCGCAGCGGGTGGCGCAGTTCCCCGTACGGCACCCCGTCGAAGAGCGCCGAGCCCCGGGTGGGCCGGTCCAGGCCGAGCATCATCCGCATCGTGGAGGACTTGCCCGCGCCGTTGGGCCCGAGGAAGCCGGTCACCCCGCCCGGCCGGACCGTGAACGTCAGGCCGTCCACGGCGACGGTCCGCCCGTGGCGTTTGGTCAGATCGGAAACTTCAAGCACGCCTCTCATGCGCAGCACCGTCCCGTGCCGGCCCGGGCCCGCGCATCGGACCGGGGAGGGAGCGGCCCGTCTCCGTCCCGGGACGGAGGCGCGCACCGCCGTCCGGGCCCTACGGTCGGGGGATGACCGTCGACGGACAGCCCGACAAGCGGCTGATGGCACGGGACGCGATCGCCGTCGCCGGATACCTCGCGGTGATCGCCCTCACCGGGCCCGCGGGCGGTGTCCGCGAGACGGCCGCGCCCGCCTGGCTGCTCATGGCGATGCTCGCCGTGACGGTCCTGCCGGCCGTGCTGCGCCGCCTCTGGCCGCTGCCCGTCTTCGGCGGGGTGCTCGCGGCGACCTGCGCGGCCGTCCTGCTCGACGCGGTGCACGACCCGTTCGTCCCGGCCTCCTTCGCGCTCTACACCGTCGCCGTCGAGGGACGCACGGACCGCTGGTGGCGGCGGTGGCTGCCGGGGCTCGCGATCCTGGCGCTCGGACTCTGCGCGATGCTCGCGGTCGGGCCGGTCCACCCGGGGCGAAGCTTCTGGTGGGCCGACGGCCCCGGGCTGATCCTCCTCGGCTTCGGCACGCTGCTCGGTGCCTGGGAGCTGGGCCGCGCCGCCCGGGAGCGGCGCGCCTTCGCCGTACGCACCGGAGAACAGCTCGCCCAGCGCGCCGTCACCGAGGAACGGCTGCGGATCGCCCGGGAACTGCACGATGTGGTCACCCACTCGATGGGGCTCATCGTGGTGAAGGCCGGGGTCGCCAACCATGTCGTACGGACCCGGCCCGGCGAGATCGATGTGGCGCACGACGCGCTGCGCGTCATCGAGGCGACCGGCCGGGGCGCGCTCACCGAGCTGCGCCAGATGCTGGGCGTCCTGCGCTCGCAGTCCGGGGAACGGCTGCCCGCCGCCCTCGGTCCCGCCCCCGGCGCCCGGGACCTGCCCGGGCTCGCCCGGCGCGCCGGGGCCGAGCTGCGGACGGGGAATCTGGACCGGCTGCCGGAAGGCGTCGGACTGACGGTGTACCGGATCGTGCAGGAGGCGCTGACCAATGTCCTGCGGCATGCCGGGCCCGGCGCGGCGAGCCGGGTGTCGGTGCAGGACGTGGACGGAGAGGTGTGGATCACGGTGAGCGACGACGGCCCGCCGGCGCCGGCCGGGCCGGAGGGCCACGGCATCGCCGGGATGCGGGAGCGGGTGGCGCTGTACGGCGGGACGTTCACGGCCGGTCCGCGCGGCGGCCGCGGCTTCGAGGTCCGCGCCACCCTGCCGTACGCCCCCGGCGAGGTGACGGCCCGGTGATCCGTGTCCTGGTCGCCGACGACCAGGCCCTGCTGCGCGGCTCCCTGCGGCTCCTGGTGGAGGCCGAGCCCGGGCTCGCCCCCGCCGGGGAGGCGGCCGACGGCGACGAGGCCGTACGGCTGGCGCGGGAGACCCGCCCCGATGTGGTGCTGATGGACGTACGGATGCCCGGCACCGACGGCATCGAGGCGACCCGGCGGATCTGCTCCGCACCCGAGACGGCGGACACCCGGGTGCTGATGCTCACCATGTTCGACCTGGACGCGTATGTGTACGGCGCGCTCCGCGCGGGTGCCAGCGGCTTTCTCCTCAAGGACACCCCGCCCGCGGAACTGCTCTCGGCCGTGCGGGTGGTGGCCGCGGGCGACGCCCTGATCGCTCCCGCCGTCACCCGCCGGCTCATCGCCGAGTTCGCCGCGCGCCCGGGACCGGCGCGGCCCGGCGCCGGCGGGCTCGGCTCGGTCACCGGCCGCGAGCGGGAGGTGCTGGAACTGGTGGCCCGGGGGCTGAACAACGGCGAGATCGCCCGCAGGCTCTTCGTCGGGCTCTCCACGGTGAAGACGCATGTCAGCCATCTGCTGGGCAAGTTCGGCGCGCGCGACCGGGCACAGCTGGTGATCGTGGCGTACGAGACGGGCCTGGTCGTGCCCGGCGGTGGACAGGAGCCCGGGGCTCAGTTCAGCGAGGGATCGTCCGGGTAGGTCGCGAACATGGCCAGTTCGCTGCGCTGACGGCGCAGGACCGCCCGCCACAGCTGCTCCGGCCGGGGCGAGGACACGTCGCCCGGCTCGGACTCGACGACGTACCAGGCGCCCTCGTTCAGCTCGCTCTCCAGCTGGCCGGGGCCCCAGCCCGCGTACCCCGCGAAGATGCGCAGCGAGCCGAGGGCCGCGCCGACGATCTCGGGCGGCGCCTCCAGATCGACCAGGCCGATCGCGCCGTACACCCGCCGCCAGCCGAGCGGGCCCTCGTCGCCGGGGATGACGGCGACGCCGAGCGCGGAGTCCAGGGAGACCGGACCGCCCTGGAAGACCACACCCGGCTCACCGGCGAGCGTCGCCCAGGACTCCAGGATGTCCCGGACGTCCACGGGCGTGGGTCGGTTGAGGACCACGCCGAGCGTGCCCTCGTCGTCGTGGTCGAGCAGCAGAACCACCGCCCGGTCGAAGTTCGGGTCCGCGAGGGCGGGGGTGGCGACGAGTAGCCGCCCTGTGAGCGAGGACACCTCGGTCATGCGAGACATGATCCCGCATCTTCTCGCTCCGCGGGGGCGGAGCGGCACAGTGGGGTCCCGGCGCAGCTCAGCGCGCCGGCCTTCGCCCGGGGCGGAGGGTGACGCTGAGCAAAATCGGCCGGACCGAGCGTGTTGTACCAGAATCATTACGCTCCTGCACCGCCCTCGCCCTTACAAGAGGGGGCCCTACGCCCCGTACCCTTTTCCCTGACCCTCTGCCCCCACTCCGGAACGCGAGATTCATGACCGGCACAGACGATGTACTGCTTGTCCACGGCGGAACCCCGCTGGAGGGCGAGATCCGCGTCCGAGGCGCCAAGAACCTGGTGCCGAAGGCGATGGTCGCCGCTCTGCTGGGGAGCGAACCGAGCAGAATGCGCAATGTGCCCGACATCCGCGATGTCCGGGTGGTGCGCGGGCTGCTCCAGCTGCACGGGGTGACGGTCCGTCCGGGTGACGAGCCCGGCGAGCTGGTGCTCGACCCGACGCACGTCGAGAGCGCCAATGTCGCCGACATCGACGCGCACGCGGGCTCCTCACGCATCCCGATCCTCTTCTGCGGCCCGCTGCTGCACCGGCTGGGCCATGCGTTCATCCCCGGGCTCGGGGGCTGTGACATCGGCGGCCGGCCCATCGACTTCCACTTCGACGTACTGCGCCAGTTCGGCGCGAAGATCGAGAAGCGGGCGGACGGCCAGTACCTGGAGGCTCCGCAGCGGCTGCGCGGCACCAAGATCCGGCTGCCGTACCCCTCGGTGGGCTCCACCGAGCAGGTGCTGCTGACCGCGGTGCTCGCGGAGGGCGTCACCGAGCTGTCCAACGCGGCGGTGGAGCCGGAGATCGAGGACCTCATCTGCGTTCTGCAGAAGATGGGCGCGATCATCTCCATGGACACCGACCGGACGATCCGCATCACCGGTGTCGACCGCCTCGGCGGTTATACGCACCGGGCGCTCCCGGACCGGCTGGAGGCGGCGTCCTGGGCGTCGGCTGCGCTCGCGACGGAGGGCAACATCTATGTGCGGGGCGCCCAGCAGCGCTCGATGATGACCTTCCTGAACACCTACCGCAAGGTCGGCGGCGCGTTCGAGATCGACGACGAGGGCATCCGCTTCTGGCACCCCGGGGGCTCTCTGAACGCGATCGCGCTGGAGACGGATGTGCACCCGGGCTTCCAGACCGACTGGCAGCAGCCGCTGGTGGTGGCGCTGACCCAGGCGGCGGGCCTGTCCATCGTCCACGAGACGGTGTACGAGTCCCGGCTCGGCTTCACCTCCGCGCTCAATCAGATGGGCGCGCACATCCAGCTGTACCGGGAGTGCCTGGGCGGCTCCGACTGCCGATTCGGCCAGCGCAACTTCCTCCACTCGGCGGTGGTGTCCGGCCCCACGAAGCTCCAGGGCGCGGATCTGGTGATTCCGGACCTCCGGGGCGGCTTCTCGTATCTGATCGCGGCCCTGGCGGCGCAGGGGACGTCACGGGTGCACGGGATCGACCTGATCAACAGGGGTTACGAGAACTTCATGGAGAAGCTCGTCGAGCTGGGGGCCAAGGTGGAGCTCCCCACCGCCAAACTCGTCTGACCCGCCCGCCCGGGCGGACCGTGCGCCGGAGCGCCGGAGTACGCAGCCGGAGCACCGGCCACGGAACAGGCACCGTCCGCACCGGGCACCCCCGGCGGACGGTGCGCCTCCGTCCCCCCGGCCCGTCCGGCGGCTGAGGGCGCACAAGGCGCCGGAGCACGGGCCGCGCGACCGGCACGGCCCCCGCTCCGGCCAGAGAACCGGAACGGCCCGCACCGGACCGCGGCGGACGGGCCGGAGCGGCACGCACCGCTCCGGCCCGTCCGGCGCCCGGAGACGGGCCCGTAACACGGACGGGGCGGCCGTCCGATGTGATCGGACGGCCGCCCCTGTCGTGCCCGGTGCGGAGACCGCACCAGGGCCGATGCTCAAGAGGATTACTTCCCCTTCGCCGCTTCCTTCAGCTTCGAGCCCGCCGAAACCTTCACGCTGTACCCCGCCGGAATCTGGATCGGGTCACCGGTCTGCGGGTTGCGCGCGGTACGAGCCGCACGGTGGGTGCGCTCGAAGGTCAGGAAGCCGGGGATGGTGACCTTCTCGTCGCCCTTGGCGACAACCTCTCCGACGGTCTCGGCGAGGGCGGCCAGCACGGCGTCGGCGTCCTTGCGGGTCACCTCGGCGCGGTCGGCCAGCGCGGCCACCAGCTCACTGCGGTTCATGTTCTTACTCCCGTGTTTCTTCTTGCCTGTGAGGCGTGAGATCGAAGCCGATGCTGCCAGGGCCCTCTGACAGTCCCCCGAACCGGGGTCTGACGTCAGACCCTCCTTGTCCGGTGGAATCTCCCCAGGGACGCAGGTCCTCGGGGAAGCATCCTGCCCCCACCAACGGCGGGAACGCCAATCCGGCACCCTCCCGAGTCACACGAAAAGCGCCACTGCCTCGTCGTGGTGACGTTCCGTCCACTCTGCGGGGACTGCCTGGAGTCGTCCGGGCCATGGTCCGCCACCCTAGATCGGCGCCGGGGGCCCCGCGACCCGCGACGCGCCGGAGGTCACGGGGACGTGGGACCCGTCACAGCGGGGCCGCCGGCCTTCGCAGCGGTGCGGACCGCCCCCGCGACCGCCCCGGCGACCTTGTCGTTGAAGACCGAGGGGATGATGTAGTTCGGGTTCAGCTCGTCCTCGGTGACGGTCTCGGCGAGCGCCGCCGCCGCCGCGAGCATCATCTCCGTGTTGACGGTCCGGGACTGCGCGTCCAGGAGCCCGCGGAAGACACCGGGGAAGACCAGCACGTTGTTGATCTGGTTGGGGAAGTCGGAGCGGCCCGTGGCGACGACCGCGGCCGTCCGGCGGGCGACCGCGGGATCCACCTCGGGGTCGGGGTTCGCGAGTGCAAAGACGATCGCCCCCTCCGCCATGGCGGAGACGTCCTCCTCCACGAGCAGATTGGGCGCCGAGACGCCGATGAAGACGTCCGCGCCGACGACGGCCTGCTTGAGCGTGCCGGTCACACCCTCGGGATTGGTGTTGTCGGCGATCCACCGCAGCGCGGGTCCCGCGGTGGCGGCGTCGGCGAGGTCCTCGCGGCCCGCGTGGACGACACCGTGGATATCGGCGACGACGGCGTGCTTCACACCGGCCGCGATCAGCAGTTTCAGGATCGCGGTGCCCGCGGCGCCCGCGCCGGACATCACGACCCGTACGTCCGAGATCGCCTTGCCGACGACCCGCAGCGCGTTCGTCAGCGCGGCGAGGACGACGATCGCCGTGCCGTGCTGGTCGTCGTGGAAGACGGGGATGTCGAGGGCCTCGCGCAGCCGCGCCTCGATCTCGAAGCAGCGGGGCGCGGAGATGTCCTCCAGGTTGATCCCGGCGAATCCGGGCGCGATCGCCTTGACGATCGCGACGATCTCGTCGGTGTCCTGGGTGTCCAGGCACAGCGGCCAGGCGTCGATGCCCGCGAAGCGCTTGAAGAGGGCCGCCTTGCCCTCCATGACGGGCAGGGCGGCCATGGGGCCGATGTTGCCGAGACCGAGCACGGCGGAGCCGTCGGTGACCACGGCGACGGAGTTGCGCTTGATGGTCAGCCGGCGGGCGTCCTCGGGGTTCTCCGCGATGGCCATGCAGACCCGCGCCACACCCGGGGTGTAGATCATCGAGAGGTCGTCGCGGTTGCGGATCGGATGCTTGGACTGCATCTCGATCTTGCCGCCGAGGTGCATCAGGAACGTACGGTCGGAGACCTTGCCGAGGACGACGCCCTCGATCTTGGCGAGCTCCTCGACGATCTCCTCGGCGTGCGCGGTGGAGGTCGCCGCGACGGTGACGTCGATCCGCAGCTTCTCGTGACCGGACGCGGTCACGTCCAGACCGGTCACCGATCCGCCGGAGGATTCCACGGCCGTGGTGAGCTGGGAGACCGCGGTTCCGCTCGCGGGCACCTCCAGCCTGACCGTCATCGAGTACGAGACGCTTGGCGCCGTTGCCATGGCCGGATTCCTCTGCTTTCCCTAGCTTCATCGCTCAGCGGGCCGGGCCCTGGAAGTCCTCAGGCCCCGGCGGCGCTTTCCGATGGTCGCACCTACCTGCCGGTAGCAGGTAGTAATGGTCGTATTGTTTCCGGAAACTGGATTCCACCATACGAGATGCGTACGGCACGGCGGAAGCCGGGTCCGGAACGAGAACAGGTCCGCGTCACCCCAGGGGTGACGCGGACCTGCGTCGGGTACTAAAAGTGGCACCGACCCGCCATGCTCGCCTCGCGGCAAGTGGTCGCTCGAAGCGACGAAGGTTGGGCCCGGGGGCTTGGATCGAGCCGGTGCCTCACCCAGGCTAACAAACCACCCCGGTAAGTGATTCCCCCATCACCGGTTGACTCCTCGTCAGGCCCGAACCCGGCGGCCGGAGCTGCCGCTCAGCCCCGCAGCAGCTCCGGCACCCCGTCCTCGTCCGGTGCGTCACGGCGGTCCGAGACGACCGTCAGTTCCCGGGTCGCCCGGGTCAGCGCCACGTACAGCACCCGCAGCCCGACCGCCGTGCCGTCGGCGATCTCCGCGGGAGACACGACGACCGTCGCGTCGTACTCCAGGCCCTTCGCCTCCAGCGAACCCAGCGCCACCACCCGGTCGCCGAGCCCGTCGAGCCACCGCGCGGCCTCCTCACGCCGGTTCATCGCCACCACCACGCCCACGGTGCCGTCGACCCGGGCCAGCAGCCGTTCGGCCTCGGCGCGTACCGTCGGGCCGAGACCCGGGTCCCGTACGGCGGTGAAACGCGGCACGACTCCCGTGGAGCGGACCGCGGACGGGGACTCCATGCCGGGCATCGCCAGCGCCAGGACCTTCGCGGCCAGTTCGGCGATCTCGGCGGGATTCCGGTAGTTCACGGTCAGCTCGAAGCGGCGGCGCGGACGGGTGCCGAGAGCTTCGTCACGTGCCTCGGCGGCCTCGGCGGGCTCCGGCCACGAGGACTGGGCCGGGTCGCCCACCACCGTCCAGGTGGCATGACGGCCGCGGCGGCCGACCATGCGCCACTGCATGGGGGTGAGGTCCTGGGCCTCGTCGACGATGACATGGGAGTACTCGGTGCGCTCGGCGGCCAGTCGCTCGGCGCGCTCGCGCTGGGTCTCCTGGCGCTGGGGCATCAGCTCCTCCAGGCCGGTGAGCTGGTCCAGCGGGTCGGCATCGCGCTTCTTCCGGGGGCGGGCCGGGGTGCCGAGCAGCGTCTCCAGCTCGTCCAGGAGGGCCACGTCGTGCACGGACAGCGACGGCCCGCGCTCCCCCGGGCCCCTGCCCCGACCCGCCGGACCGGGTCCGCCCGCGGGGCCGGTGCCCGCCGCCGGGCCCGGGCCGCCGCCGAGCCGCCGCAGCGAGCGGGCCAGCCTGCGGACCTCGCCCGGGGTGAGCACCCGCCGCGCCCAGCGCCCGAGCCGCCGCTCGTCGGCCATCGCGGTGAGCACCCCCATCGGGGTCAGCTCGGGCCACCAGGCGTCCAGGAAGTCGGCGAAGCCGTCCTCGCCCGTGACGTCCTCGTCGAAGGAGGACCGCAGTTCGGCGGCCAGCTCGGGGTCGGCGTGCCGGTTCACGGCCCCGGACTTGGCCCACAGGGCGTCCAGCAGCAGTCTGCGGGCCCGGGGCCGCAGCAGATTGACCGGCGCGGTGCCGCCGAGGACGCTCTGCCGGATCCGGTCCAGCTCCTCCGCCTCCAGCTCCAGCCGGCGGCCGAAGGCGACCACCCGCAGCAGATCCGTACGCACCCGGCCGGCCGGCGCGTCGGATTCGTCGGGCTGGTCGTCGAAGGCGAGCTGCCCGGACGGGAAACCCGCCGCCGAAGCGGACGACGAGGGCGCCGACGGCGGGCCGCCGGGCACCTCCAGCGCGCCCCGCGCCGCCTTCCGCAGCACCCTCAGCATCCGCGAGGAGCCCTTGATCCGCGCCACGGCGGGCTCGTCGTACACCGTGGCCTCCGCGCCGTCGACCAGATGGCCCACGGCGCGGATCGCGACCTGCCCCTCCTCGCCCAGCGACGGCAGCACACCCTCGGTGTACGCGACGAGCAGCGGGGTCGGCGAGACGATCAGGATGCCGCCCGCGTACCGCCTGCGGTCCTGGTAGAGCAGATACGCGGCCCGGTGCAGCGCCACCGCGGTCTTGCCGGTGCCCGGCCCGCCCTCGACATAGGTCACCGAGGCGGCGGGCGCGCGGATCACCAGGTCCTGCTCCGCCTGGATGGAGGCGACGATGTCCCGCATGCTGTGACTGCGGGCCTGCCCGAGCGCGGCCATCAGCGCGCCGTCGCCGATCACGGGGAGCGCGGCGCCCCCGAGGCGGACGCTCAGCTCGGGGCGCATCAGATCGTCCTCGACCCCGAGGACCCGGCGGCCCTTGGAGCGGATGACCCGGCGGCGTACCACCCGGCCCGGTTCCACCGGGGTCGAGCGGTAGAAGGGGGCGGCGGCGGGCGCGCGCCAGTCGATCACCAGCGGCGCGTACTCCTCGTCGAGCACGCCCATCCGGCCGATGTGGAGGGTCTCCCCGATGTCGGCGGTGTTGTCGGGGCGTACGGCGTCGTCGGCGGGCTCCACCGAGGTGTACGCGCCGTCCGGGCCCCGTTTGCCGTCCTTGCCGGGCAGCAGGTCGATGCGGCCGAAGAGGAAGTCCTCGTACTCGCTGTGGAGCCGGTTGAGGTGGACGCCGGCCCGGAAGACCTGGGCATCGCGCTCGGCCAGCGCGCCGGGCGTGCCGACCTGGCCGAGTTTCGCGGCGTCGTGCATGAGGAACTCGGCCTCGTGGATCTTCTCCTCAAGGCGGAGGTACACCCGGTCGAGATGTTCCTGCTCAAGCGCGATCTCACGGTCCCGGACACCGTCGCCGGTGTCTTCCCGGGCCGTGTCCTTCGTGATCGCGTCCACAGCGGCTTCCTGCGCGGCCACCGAGGCCCCCTTCTGACGTGCACTGGGCAGCCGTCAACCGTACGCGAAGGGGGCGGTTCTGTCAGGCTGGGGCTCGCAGGTGATCGGGTGCGATCCGGCGGCCGGGACCGGCAGCGGGTCAGGCGTCGATCTCGACGAGCTTCTGATTGTCGAAGGTACGGACCTCGAACCGGTCGATGTCCTCGCGGTCCATGGCCGCGCCGCCGTGGACGTACAGCGGGTTCTTGGACGCCTTGGTCGGGCCGTTCTCGATGCCGTAGCCCCACTTCGGGACCGCCCAGGAGGTGACTATCTCCTCCTCGCCGGTCTTGGAGACGGCGATGAGATTGCACTTGAGCGGGCCCTTGACGTTCTTCAGCTCCAGGACGGTGTGGGTGCCCCAGCCCTTCTTCTCCATGCCGACGGCCGCACTGACCCTCGTCGTCGCGTCCGTGGCCTCGACCTTCTCGTCCATGTGGTTGAAGAAGGCGTCCTCGGCCGGGGAGGTGGGGTGGGCGCCCGCCTGATTGCTCCCGGTGTCGTTGTCGGTGAGCACCACGGCGGCGACGGGGCCGCCGATGATCAGGGCGGCGGCTGCCGCGACCAGGAACATCCCGCGCCTGCGCTTGGCGGCCCGCTTGGCGGCGACCTCGTCGAGAAGCCCGCCGAGCACCTGGGGGCTCGGAGGCGCGGGCACCACCGGGACGGGCCGTGGCGGTGGCACATCCGCCCATCCGGTGGACCGCATGCCCGGCAGGTTGACCACGTTCGGGTCCGGGGCCGCGGGGGCGGGGGCCTCGGCCAGCATGGCCAGCATCGGCTCCATTCCGGAGAATTCCTCAAGGTGGGCGGCGCAGATGTCACAACCCGCGAGGTGCATCTCGAACGCGGACGCGTCGGCGTCGTCGAGTACGCCGAGCACATACGCCCCGACGGCATCGTGGATGGATTCCTGCTCACGCATGGTCATGCGGTGACCCCCCTCTCCTCCAGAGCGAGCTTCATGGAACGGAGTGCGTAGAACACCCGCGACCGCACCGTCCCACTGGGTATGCCGAGCGTCTCGGCCGCCTCATTGACCGTACGCCCCTTGAAATACGTCTCGAGTAGTACTTCCCGGTGAGCGGGTGTCAAATCGTCGAGCGCATCTGAGAGCGTCATCAGCCACAACGCCTTGTCGATCTCGTCCTCCGCGGGCATGACCTCCAGCGGCGACGGGTCGACCTCCTGCGGCCGGGCCTGCCGGCTGCGGTGACCGTCGATGACGATGCGCCGTGCGACCGTCACCAGCCAGGGTCGGACAGAGCCGGTTGCACGGTTGAGCTGACCGGCGTTCTTCCAGGCACGGATGAGCGTCTCCTGCACCACGTCCTCGGCACGCTGGCGGTCACCAGCGACAAGGCGCAGTACATAGGCGAGCAGAGGTCCCGCGTGTTCGCGATAGAGCGCGCGCATGAGTTCCTCGTCAGGTGCCGAGGAATCGGTGCGTGGCTTGTCGCTGCGATGGCGTGCCCTCTGCGGACGGTCATCGGCCACGGCGGCATCCTTGCGCACCTGAACCTCCCGGTCGAGACCCTGATTTCGGTGTACTCGGCTGACATGCTTGTCCCCCATCACTACGGGGGTGCCGGGCGCATCACTCAATGAGGTGCCGAAAAATCCTCAAGATCTTTTCGGAAAGCCGAATCGGTACTCGTTTGCCCCAATTGAGGCTGATCCCCAGGGGATTCGGGCTGTGTCAGGCCCGTGCCGTGGCCGCCACACGGCGGCGGTGACGGGCCACGCGCTCGCGGTTTCCGCAGACTTCGCTGGAGCACCAGCGCCTGCGCCGACCGCGCGAGGTGTCCAAGTACACACGGCGGCAGCTCTCCCCCTCGCACTCCCGCAGCCGGGCCCGTGCGAGCGGATCGGTCAGCAGCTCCACGGCGTCGCGGGCGACGGCGGCGAGGAGTTGACCGCATTCGGGCGCGGTCGCCAGGGTCCACACCAGAGTGCCGTTGCGGCTGTCCCGGACGGCCCGGACGGCCGGCGGCGCCCCCGCCGCCAGGGTGTTCACGCGCTCCAGGGCGGATTCGGCGAACCGGCCGTCGATCTCGGCGCGCACCAACTGACCGAGTCTGCCGCGCAGTTCGACGAAGCGCTCGACCCAGCGCCCGTCCACGGCGGCCAGCGGGGTGCCCGCCGGGACGAGCCGGGCGCCCACCAGCCAGCTGCCGAGGCCGCCCTCGCCCGCCAGCGGCTCCTGCCGGCCCGTACTCCAGGGGACGTCCGCGGTCGCCACCAGATCCAGGCAGAGGCGGCCCGAGTCGAACCGCCAGTCGTAGGGAGCCGTACGGGTCGCACGTGCCGTCATGCGCCTGTCACCGCCTCAAGGTCACTGCCTCAGGGTCACCGCCGGGGTTTCCCTCCAGAGTGCCTGCCCGAACGTGCGGCCGGAACCCCCCGTTCTGTCCGGCTCCGGCCGTACGTCCGCCGGTACGGGTGGTGCGTCAGTCGCGAGCGATGCCCGGGGCGATGTCCTCGTAGCGCTCCACGGGCGCGGTGGACCGCGCGGAGGGAACGGGTGCGGGCTTTCCGCAGAAGGCCGCCTCCAGCGCCCGCGGCAGGGTGTTGAGCACGGTGCCGTTGTTGGAGGTGTTGGCGACCGCGGTGATGCTGCGGCGGCCGTCCTTCGAGGTGAAGGAGCTGGTGTAGTACCCCTGGACGGTGCCGGTGTGCCCGTACACGGACACTCCGCACGACAGATCACGGCGGCGCAGCCCGAGGCCGTACCCCTGGGTGGCGTTGACCGGGGTCCACCGCTGCATCTGCTCCAGCTGGGCGGCGGAGGTCAGCCTGCCGCGCATCAGTGCGGAGAAGAACGTGTTCAGATCGCGGGGGCTGGAGATCACCGCGCCCGCGCTCTGGGCCCAGGAGACGGTCTGGCGGGTCGAGTCCACCAGCGGCGCGCCCGCCTCGTCGGGGGTGAGGTAGCCCTTGGCGTGCCGGCCGGGCACGGCGGTGTCCGGGTGGACGTAGTACGTGTCGCGCAGCCTCAGCGGCTCGATGATCCGCTCGGCGTACTCGGTGCGCACGGAGTTGCCGGTGAGCTTCTCGATGAGCATGCCCGCCACCACGAAGTTGGTGTTGGAGTACGAGTACGCCGCCCCGGGCGTGACCGTCAGCGGCTTCGCCAGGGACACGTCCACCAGCTCCCGGTGGGTGAACACCCGGTTCCGTACGGACTCGAAGCCGGGGACCGTCCGGGCGAACATGTCGTTCGTGTAGTCGTACAGACCGCTGCGGTGGCTGAGGAGGTGGCGGACGGTGATCCGCTCGTCGAGCAGTCCGGGCAGATAGGTGTTGACCGTGGCGTCGAGATCCAGCTCGCCCTCGTCCACCAGCTGGAGCAGCACGACCGAGGAGAAGGATTTGGTGACGCTTCCGACCCGGAAGCGGTCGCCGGCGGTGATCGCGCGCCCGGTGGCCCGGTCGCCGACGCCTTCGGCGAGCCGGTGGACCGTGCCGTGGTCGTCGACTCTGGCCATCGCGCCCGGCGCGCCGTTCGCGAGGGCCGAGGTGAGGGCCGCGCGCACTCCGACGAGGTCGGGCGCGGGTGTCCGGGGCGCGTGGGCCGTGGTGGTGCCGGCGGGGGCCGGTGCCGCGCCGGCGGCCTGCGCGGGGACTGTCAGGAGGGACAGCACGACCGCGCCGAGCGCCGTGCCTTTGCCCACCTTGCCTGAGAGCATCTGGTTGTTCTCCCGATTCCGGTTCTGTGGAGGACCGCGCCGCGAACGCGGACGACGGCACCACCTGTACGCACGGGAACCGGGCCCGGGTTGCATCCTGGGGCGGGCGATCCTGCTTCCCCGGCCCCGGACAGACGACGACGGCGCCTTCCCTGAGGAAGGCGCCGTCGTCGTTATGGGATGACCGTACGGGCTGTCCGGGCGCCCCTGGCGGGGTGCCGGACGAGCCGCACTGGTGGAGATGGCGGGAATCGAACCCGCGTCCAACGGTGCGGAACCAGGACTTCTCCGAGCGCAGTCCGCTGTGATTTTCTCGGCCCCGGAGATCACGCGGACAAGTCTCCGACGGGCTCAGTCACTGTTTGATTTCCCTCTGGACCCCGTGACCGGGTTCAGAGGTTTAGTCCCCTAGCTGACGCCAGGAACCGGGTCGGGAACAGTCCCCGGGCTGACGCTCCATGAGTGAAGGTTCGCTCTACTGCCTAATTAGGCAGCGAGGGCGAAGGCTTCGGAGTTATCGCGCTGAGAATTGGCGATTATTGTTTGCGACATATGGTTTACGAGATCATTGCCGCTTCCTCGGCTCGCTTCCCCTGCTTCGACATCCGCTGTCGAAACCGATCATCCCCATATTGATTTGTCAATTTGCATTGACGCAGATCGCCCCTCGATGAGGAGCAGGACCATCGTACGTGACCAACGGCCCCGGGTGCCAGCGTATTCCTCCGGGCCGGGCCGGCAGCCTCCGGACGGCCCTGCGGACAGGGGCCCTGGTCCCGGGTCCGGGCGCGAGGCCCAGGGTCCGGGTCCGGGGTTCCGTGGGGCGGATCCCGCCCCTAGGCCCGCTGGCGGCGGCGGACCGCCGACATCGCGCGGTCCGTCTCGCGGCGGTCCTGGCGCTCGCGCAGGGTCTGCCGCTTGTCGTACTCCTTCTTGCCCTTCGCGAGCGCGATCTCGACCTTCGCCCGGCCGTCCTTGAAGTACAGGGCCAGGGGCACGATCGTGTGACCCGTGTCCTGGGACTTGGACTCCAGCTTGTCGATCTCCGCCCGGTGCATCAGCAGCTTCCGCTTGCGCCGCGCGCTGTGGTTGGTCCAGGTGCCCTGGGTGTACTCCGGCACATGGATATTGTGCAGCCACGCCTCGTGCTGGTCGATCTGGACGAATCCGTCGGCCAGCGAGGCACGTCCCTGACGCAGCGACTTCACCTCGGTGCCGGTCAGCACGAGACCGCACTCATAGGTGTCGAGGATGTGGTAGTCGTGCCGCGCCTTCTTGTTCTGCGCGATCATTTTGCGCCCTTGTTCCTTAGCCATAGTGCGGCCATTTTCGCACTACGACCCCGTCCCGAGGCCACTCAATACCAGCTCGGCCCTCTCCTGCGCGTCCTCGCCCGCCGTCGAGAGGTCCGGGGTGATGCCCCGCCCGTCGACGCTCTGGCCCGAGGGCGTGCGGTAGTGCCCGACGGTCAGCTCGGCGACGGAACCGTCGGCCAGCCTGCTCGGCATCTGCACCGACCCCTTGCCGAAGGTGCGGGAGCCGACGGTGACCGCCCGGCCCCGGTCCTGGAGCGCCCCGGTGACCAGCTCGGCCGCGCTCATCGTCCCGCCGTCGACCAGCGCAACCAGGGGCCTGTCGGTGTCCCCGCCCGGGTCGGCGTACAGGGCGAGCTGCTCGCCCTCCATGTCGTACGTGGCGACCAGACCGCCGTCCAGGAACGCGGAGGCGGCGGTGACGGCCTCGGCGACCAGTCCCCCGCTGTTGCCCCGCAGGTCGAGCAGGACGCCCGCACCCTCGGGCGCGCCCTCGACGGCCTGCCGCACCCGGTCGCCGGAGCCCCTGGTGAAGGAGTCGACCCTGATCATCACGGCCCCGCCGTCGAGGCTCTCGACGACGACGGACTCGGTGGGCACCGTCGTACGGACCAGCGTCTCGGTCCAGGTCCGGCCCCGGCGCTCCAGGCCCAGGACCACGCTCGTGCGCTCACCGCCGCGCAGCAGCGCCACGACCTCGGTGACGGGCCGCCGGTCCACGGCCCGGCCGTCGACCGTGCGCAGCCGGTCGCCGGCCGCGATGCCCGCGCGGTCGGCCGGGCCGCCGGGCTGGACCCGCGCGACCTCGACGAGGCCGTCCCGGGAGCGGCGGGCCCACAGGCCGACCCCGGTGTACTCGCCGTCGAGGGACCGCTGGAACTCCTGGTACTCGTGCCTGTCGTAGACCGCGCCCCACCGGTCGCCGCTGCGGCTGACGGCCTCCTCGGCCGCCTTCGTACCGGATTTGCCCTCCGCCACGGCCTCGGCGGCGGCGCGGGCCACATCGTCGCGGTCGACGGTCGCGGCGGCGGGCCGGGCGGCGAGCGGTCGGGGCTCCGCGTCGGGCTGGTGCGGCAGCGCGTCGGTGGCGGCCCCGGTGGCGAGGACGCTCAGAAAGACCAATGTCAGGGCCGCCCCGCGGCGGATGCGGCGGGGCCGAGGAAAGAACTCCGGGCCCGGCATGGCGTTGAGTCTAGGACAAGAGAAAGGCGCCGTACGTCTGTTGCCCGTACGACGCCAGGGGCGGATGTCACACCTTGAGGTACTTGCGCAGTGCGATGAAAGCGGCAAGGGCGGGCATCAGGAGACCGATCGCGAGCACCAGCGGAAGCTTGGTGACGACCGCGTCCCAGCCGATGAAGTTGACCAGCTGCATCTTCTCGGCGAGCGCCAGGCCGTTGTCGATCAGGAAGTACCGGCCGACGAGCAGCATGCCCGCGGCGACCAGACCGCCGAGCAGTCCGGCGAAGGCGGCCTCCATGATGAACGGCATCTGGATGTAGAAGCTGGACGCTCCCACGAGCCGCATGATCCCCGTCTCACGCCTGCGGCTGAACGCGGAGACTCTCACCGTGTTGACGATCAGCATCAGGGCGATGACCAGCATCAGCGCCATGACGAAGATGGCGGCGATGTTCATGCCGTTCATCAGGTCGAACAGGTTCTGCAGGATGTTCCGCTGGTCCTGGACGGACTGCACGCCCGCCCGGCCGGCGAAGGCGGTCGCGACCACCTTGTACTTCTCCGGGTCGTCGAGCTTGACGCGGAACGACTCCTGCATCTGGTCCGGCGTGATGGTGGCGGCGATCGGGGTGTCGCCGTACTGGTCCTTGTAGTGCTTGTACGCCTCTTCGGCCGACTCGTGGTGGACCTTGTCGACCACGGCCATCTTCTTGAGGTCGGCCTCGATCTGCGTCTTCTGCTCGGTGGTGACCGCGCCCTTGGAGCACTGCGGCGAGGTCGTCGCGTCGTTCTTGTTGCAGAGGAAGATCGAGACGTTGACCTTGTCGTACCAGAAGTCCTTCATCGTGCTGACCTGCTCACGCATGAGCAGCGCACCGCCGAAGAGGGCGAGGGAGAGGGCCACGGAGACGATGACGGCGAAGGTCATCGTGAGATTGCGGCGGAGACCGACGCCGATCTCCGACAGTACGAACTGGGCGCGCATCGCGTGCGTTCAGCCTTTCTTCCTGGAGTCCGGGTGGCTCAGTGCTGGTAGCCGTAGACGCCGCGGGCCTGGTCTCGCACGAGTCGGCCCTTCTCCAGCTCGATGACACGCTTGCGCATCTGGTCGACGATGTTCTGGTCGTGGGTCGCCATGATCACGGTCGTGCCCGTCCGGTTGATCCGGTCGAGCAGCTTCATGATGCCGACGGAGGTCTGCGGGTCGAGGTTGCCGGTCGGCTCGTCGGCGATCAGCAGCATCGGCCGGTTGACGAAGGCCCGCGCGATCGCGACGCGCTGCTGCTCACCGCCGGACAGCTCCCCCGGCATCCGGCTCTCCTTGCCGCCGAGGCCGACGAGGTCGAGCACCTGGGGCACGGCCTTGCGGATCTCACCGCGGGGCTTGCCGATGACCTCCTGGGCGAAGGCCACGTTCTCCGCGACGGTCTTGTTGGGCAGCAGCCGGAAGTCCTGGAAGACCGTCCCCAGCTGGCGGCGCATGTGCGGGACCTTCCAGTTCGAGAGCCGGGCCAGGTCCTTGCCGAGCACGTGCACCAGGCCGTGGCTGGCGCGCTCCTCGCGCAGAACCAGCCGCAGGAAGGTGGATTTGCCGGAGCCGGACGATCCCACCAGGAAGACGAACTCACCCTTCTCGATCTCCAGGGAGACATCGCGCAGGGCGGGGCGGTTCTGCTTGGGGTAGGTCTTGGAGACGTTGTCGAATCGGATCACGGGTGCACCACGGGTCAGCAGGGAGTAGAGGTGTGCGTGACACTACGCGAACGCGGCTGCGGGGTGGAGTCACCGGTCGGGGATGCGCCGTTTGTCACCTGATTTGTGACGTACCGGAACGGGCGTGATCCGGCGGGCCGCGCCGAAAAGCGCCGGAGCTGGCACAGTGGTAGGGGAACAGGCGCGTTTCTTCGGGCGTTGTCTGGAGAGAACTGTGCTGACGGTCCGCGCCCGCGGCTCCGGCGCGCGGGAGGAGGAGAGCGCATGACCTACGACCGATTGGTGTGCGCCAACTGCGCGGCCCCGGTCTCCGAGGGCCGCTGCCAGGTGTGCCGTGCCCACCGCGAGCGGCTCCAGCAAGAGGGCCCGTTCGGGGGCCTCAGCCCGGTGGCGCTGTTGACGCTGCTGGTCCTGTTGATAGGAGCGGTGGCGGTGCTGGCGACGCTGCGTCCCGCGTAACCCGGTCCATGGGTATGCCACACATGCCGTAGACAAACCGCGGACAAGGAAGAAGGGCCCGGGGTGCTGTGCCGCACCCCGGGCCCTTCTTCACGTCGGTTCCGCCGACCGGCCGCTACGGCCGGTCACACCGCGTCACTCAGACGGCGGTGCGGTTGCCGCCCACGAGGCGCGGGAGCATCCGGAAGCCGATACCACCGGCGATCATGGTCGCGGCGCCGATCACGAGGAACGTGGTCTCCATGGCGCCGGTCTCGGCGAGTTCCTCCGTGGCCTTGCCCTGCTCGACGGGCTGCGAGCCGGCGTTGTTGGTGTCGGTGTTGTCGCCACCGCCACCGTTGCCACTGCCACCGTTGCCACTGCCGCCGGCGCTGCCGGTGGCACTTCCGCTGGTGGCGCTGTCACCGTTGTCGGTGCCGCCGGCGTCGCTGCCGCCCTGCTGCTGGCCTTGCTGCTGACCGGCCTGCTGACCGGCCTGCTGGCCCTGCTGCTGTCCCGCCTGCTGGCCCTGCTGCTGACCGGCCTGCTGTCCCTGCTGCTGTCCCGCCTGCTGGCCCTGCTGCTGTCCCGCCTGCTGTCCCTGCTGCTGTCCCGCCTGCTGGCCCTGCTGCTGGCCCTGCTGCTGTCCCGCCTGCTGACCGGCCTGCTGTCCCGCCTGCTGCCCCTGCTGCTGACCCGCCTGCTGACCTTGCTGCTGGCCGGCCTGCTGGCCCTGCTGCTGACCGGCCTGCTGTCCCTGCTGCTGACCTTCCTGCTGTCCCTGCTGTCCCGCCTGCTGGCCTTCTTGCTGGCCTTCCTGCTGACCGGCCTGCTGGCCCTCGTCGACGCCGCCTCCCGGGTCACCGGCGCCACCGTTGGTGGGGTTCTCGTCGTTCAGGACATCGCTGTCAACGGTCAGGGGACCCACGTTGATAGCCGAGGCCGCACCCGCAGCGGTCAGCGACGCACCGGCGGCGATCACCACACCGGCGGCGACTCGCGCCACACGCATCCGCGTCTTTTTGGTCATCTAACTGCTACCCCCAGTAGCCTTCTGTCGATTGAGCCGGGTCTGGAGGCGGTGGCCACAGGGGAGTTGGACTCTTCCCCCCGGCTCACGGACACCCCGCAGACACGCATGCCGCACGCCACCCTTCCCAGTTTCCGAAGACGCGTCAAGCGCGTTGCGCGTGCGTTGTCCGGTATAGGACAGGTTGGTCTGACCTGCGGGAATGCAACTGTGACCTAACAAGGAGCGACCACCGCGCCCCCTCGGCCACCTTGTCGACAAAGCGAGTTGATACCCCGTCGATCCAAGCCCGCCCACAGGATTACCCGCCGGCCCCGATGTGTGCCATCCGGACCGCACCATTCGGAAGTGACGGCCTTTCCGCCGATCGCGGGTGCCCGATTCCACCACGGGCCGTCAGCTCCCCTACAGAGAACCGGAATCCGGGACAGGCCCTTCGGATCTCTTCCGTTCGCCGTGGCCACGGCACGGCAAAAGGCCATCGCGTGCCCTGGACGCAGAGGATGCAGGGCCCGTGAAAGGCCCGGCATCTCCCCGCTGCCGGCGGAGGGCTCAGTCGCACTCCGGCGGAATGTCACCCAGGAAGTCGTCGCGGTCGACGGCCTTGTTCTTCTCGCCGCCCGCGGAGATCAGGACCTGTCCGGGCTTCAGGTCCCCCACATCGGCGAGGGTGAAGGGCACCCGGGCGTCGAGACCCTTCCCTCCCAGGCCACCGTCGACATCGGCGACGTAGGGCACGCCGTCGGACTGGGCGGTGAGGGCGATCGCAGAAGCCTCCCAGCCCGCAGGGACCTGGAAGAGCTCCATCTCACGCGGGGTGGCCACCCGGTCGGGATTGCGGGCGGACCAGTCCTTCAGTTCCCCCTCCTCCACATCGGCGAACACGCTGAAGGACTGGGCCGTGTAGCCCGGGCGCTTCGCGAGCAGGAGACGCACGCTCCCGCCCTCGCCGCGCTCGACGGGCGATGATCGGCTCCGGGGCCAGAGTGCATCCCGCCCCCAGGACCGCCGCTGCCGTGAGCCACGCGGCACCCGACGTCAGCCCGGACGGCTCGCCGCATCGCAACCCTCCCCTTGGCCCGGGCGCTTCAATCCGCGCGTGCGGGACCCCATCTCAGATATCCGCCCCACCACAGGTTCGCCTCCTCCTCGAACCTGTTCGCCGCGGCGACGACACCCGACTGTGATGGGGATCTGACCGACTCGGCCGTGTAGGCGGCGATATACGCTCCGGCATTCGAGTACCTCGCCCACTGCTTGCTGTGCACCACTTCGTGTCTCAGCAGATCCGGCCCGTATTTCTTGGCCACCGTGGGTCCCGCGACCCTTTCGATAGAACGGCGCGTGTCCGCCTCCTCCTTGAGGTTACGCGTCAACTGCTGCTTGCTGTACGGCAAGAAGAGCACGTCCCCCACCGTTATCGGCTGATCGAACGCGGGTGAGCCGCCGTAGCAGATGTACTGCTTGGCTCCGCGCTCACAGTTGTCGGAAAGGGTCCCGGCGTACGTGGCGGCCATCACGTTCGAGCCGTTGAGGAGATTCTTCCAGTTGTAGGGGGCCATGACGATCTTGCGCGGGGAGACGGAGCCGCCACCGGTTGACCCGCCGCCTTTTCCGGGTGTCCAACCGGGCGGAGGTACGGGCGGGGGATTCGGGGACGGCGAAGGTACGGGCCTCGGCTTGGGCTTGGGCTCGGCTTCGACGGCTTCGGTTTCGGCAGGCGCTGGTGTCGCCCTCGTCATTGGCCTTGATCATCAAGGTCGGGTGGTCGAATTCGCCCGCCGCGAAACTCCGTACCGTCGCCGTCAGGTTCTCGTTCGACTCGGCCGGGTTGTCGTTGAACTCGATCGGGGCGTCCGGGGAGTCCGGGGCGCAGAGCGAGCCTCTGCCCGCGGAGACATGGCGGTCGACCATGAGGTCCAGATGGATGGGACGGCTGGACCAGGAGGTGGACGTGGAGATGTTGCCGGTGCGCACGAGGTCCACCGACCGCCGCCGTCTTCGGGCCGACCGTGCCGTCCGACCGCCGCTCCAGCGTCGGATCGGGCGCCGCCCAGTCACCGGCACGGTTCCTCACCCGGACCGGAACGACCGACTGCTCCAGCCGGAACGACACCCCGTCCGGATTCGCGTACGTCGTCTCGAACTCGGTCCGGGCGCCGACGACCTCCACCCGCTCACCGGTCTCCGCGGCCCGCTCCAGTGCCCGCCGCTCCTCACCGGCCGCCTTCGGAGCGGCCTGGGCGGGTCCGGCCTGGGCGGGTCCGGCCTGGGCGGGTCCGGCCTGGGCGGGTCCGGCCTGGGCGGGTCCGGCCTGGGCGGGTCCGGCCTGGGCGGGAGCGGCCATCGCCGTGGGCATTCCCACCCCCAGCAGAGCACCTGTCAAGACCGCCGTGATGGTTCTTCTGCGCCATGGAATCCTGCCGCGTACCGACACCGCCACCCCCAACGAGAAGAGAGCACACGCTCCGAGTGAGGGAATGGTGAGCGTCACCACATGGGCACGTCAAAGGGTGTCCGAGCAGTAGGGAAAAGCGGTTCCCGTCATAGCTGTTCCGGCCCCTGGGACATCGCCGTGCGACAGGTGTGCCCATCGGTGATAGAGGCCGGGACCCCTGGAATCAGCGGGATGCGCGGTGGTTCGGGTGCGACGGAAAGGGGCCGAACGCCATTCGGCGATCCGGCCCCTTTTTCACCCCCATAACGGGATTACTTCTCCTGGCGCTTACGCCAGCGGATCCCCGCCTCCAGGAAGCCGTCGATCTCGCCGTCGAGCACCGACTGCGGATTTCCGACCTCGAATTCCGTCCGCAGGTCCTTGACCATTTGGTACGGGTGGAGGACATAGGAACGCATCTGATTGCCCCAGGAATTGCCGCCGTCGCCCTTGAGGGCGTCCATCTTGGCCTGCTCCTCCTGGCGGCGGCGCTCCAGCAGCTTCGCCTGGAGAACGTTCATCGCGCTCGCCTTGTTCTGGATCTGGGAGCGCTCGTTCTGGCAGGAGACGACGATGCCGGTGGGGAGATGGGTGATACGGACCGCGGAGTCGGTGGTGTTGACACCCTGTCCACCGGGGCCCGACGCCCGGTAGACATCGACGCGCAGCTCGGCCTCGTCAATCACGACGTGATCGCTCTGTTCGACGACCGGGAGCACCTCGACACCCGCGAAGGAGGTCTGGCGGCGGCCCTGGTTGTCGAAGGGCGAGATACGCACGAGGCGGTGGGTGCCCTGCTCGACGGAGAGGGTGCCGTAGGCGTACGGCGCCTTGACGACGAAGGTGGTCGACTTGATGCCGGCCTCCTCCGCGTACGACGTCTCGTAGACCTCGGAGGCGTAGCCGTGGCGCTCGGCCCAGCGCAGATACATGCGCTGGAGGCGCTCGGCGAAGTCGGAGGCGTCGACGCCGCCCGCCTCGGCCCGGATGTTGACCAGGGCCTCGCGCTCGTCGTACTCACCGGACAGAAGGGTGCGTACTTCCATCTCGTCGACGGCCTTGCGGACGTCCGCCAGCTCGGTCTCGGCCTCGGCGAGGGTGTCGGCGTCGTCCTCGGACTCGGCGAGCTCGAAGAGCACTCCGAGGTCGTCGATACGGGACCGGAGCGCCTCGACCTTGCGCAGCTCGGCCTGGAGGTGGGACAGCTTGCTGGTGATCTTCTGCGCCGCCTCCGGGTCGTCCCAGAGGGAGGGCGCCGCGGCCTGCTCTTCGAGCACGGCGATGTCGGCCCTCATCCTGTCGAGGTCCAGGACGGCCTCGATCGACTCCATGGTCGAGGAGAGGGACTTCAGCTCATCGGATACATCGTCGAATGCCACGGGTCCAGCGTAACGGCTGGGCGCGGCACTGCGGCCCGCCAGGGTTCCGGGGGCCGCGCTCACCGGCCCCCGGGCCTGGAATACGGGCTTCCGGGGGCCGCTACGGCCCTGAGGGGGACGACCGGCCGGGGTCGTCCGGCGGAGACGGGCGATCACCGTCGGACACGGCCAGCCAGCCTCCGGCCCCGATGATCACGGCGGCGACGAGGGCGGCGATGATCCTGCGGAGCCTGACGGACGCCCGTCCCGGGCCGCCGGGCCCGGTGGATCTCGCCGGCCGGTTGCGCGCCGAGCCGGGGCGGGGCTGGCCGGGGGCGCGGGGCGCGCGGGCCGTGCCGTGGGCGCCGCCCGCGAGTTCGTCGGGGGCCGGGACGCGCATCGAGGTGTGGGTGTCACGGTTGGAGTCGGCGGGAGCCGCGCCGGGGACGAGAGGGACCGCGCCGCGGCGGCGGACCTCGCCGACGGGTGCGGGCTCGGCCTCCTCGTACGGCTCCGGGGCGGGCTCGGTGTCCGGTTCGTCGACCTCCAGCGGGGGCATGCCCGCCAGCAGCGGCAGCAGCTCGCGCAGGCGCGCGCCCAGCTCGGAAGCGCGCAGCCGGGAGGCGGGGGCCTTGGCCAGGCACTGGACGATCAGCTGCCACAGCTCCTCGGGGATGCCGGGGAGCGGGACGACGGTCTCGGTCACATGGCGGCGCAGTACGGCTCCGGGGTGGCCGCCGCCGAAGGGGGTGAAGCCGGCGAGGAGCTCGTAGAGGACGGTGGCGAGGGCGTAGATGTCGACGGCCGCCCGGGGCGGCAGGCCCTCGACGATCTCGGGGGCGAGGTAGTCCGGTGTACCGATGATCTTCGTCGATCTGGTGCGGCGCGGGGTGTCGATGAGCTTGGCGACGCCGAAGTCGGTCAGGAGTGCCGGGTGGGAGCCCGCGGGGCCGAGCGGGCCCTCCATGTCGAGCAGGATGTTCTCCGGCTTGACGTCGCGGTGGACGACCCCGGCGGCGTGGGCGGCCGCGAGGGCGTCGGCGACATCGGCGGTGATCGCGACCGCTGCCTCGGGGGCGAGCCTGCGCTCGCGGTCGAGGCGGGTGCGCAGATCGGTGCCCCGGATCAGGTCCATGACGAGTGCGAGATCGTTTCCGTCTACGACAAGATCGCGGACGCCGACGACCCGGGGGTGGTCGAGTCCGAGCAGGGCGGTGCGTTCCTGGACAAAACGCCCGACCAGCTCCTGGTCGGACGCGAGGTCCTCGCGCAACAGCTTGATGGCGACGGGCCCGTCGGGTCCCTCGCCGGCCCACACCGTGCCGGCGCTTCCCCGCCCGAGGATCTGATGGGCCGTGTACCGGCTGCCGATATTCCGTGCCAAGACTGCTCCCTCAGCGGCTGGCGTTGCCCATAAAGTACGCGGCTGTCCCGGGCCTGTGTGCCCCGGATGGCGCCAACCGTCACTTCCGCGGGCGAAACTCCTGGGAAATCGGCCCGCGGAAGTCGACAAAGCTACTCAGCGGCCGAGGTGCGGGCCGATGCCACCGGTCGCACCGCTTCCGCTTCCCGGTGGCGCGGGCGGCGCGGGGAACCGGAGGCGGCGGGCGGGGCGTCCGGGGGCGGGTTGGTCCGGGGCGGAGTGCGTCCGGCTCGCGGTGCCACGGCTCGGGGTGCGTCGGGCCCGGGCGCGGGGCGCCTTCGGCCCGGGCGCGGGGCGCCTTCGGCCCGGGCGCGTCCGGCACCGGCGCGTCCGGCACCCGGGCGCCGGACGGTCACTGGCCGACGGGCGGCGTGGTGGGTTCGCTCGTGGAGGGGTCCGAGCCGCCGAGGTCCGAGATCCAGTTCGAGACCGTCGAGATGCCGTCGCCGATGGCGTCCCAGTACCCCTTGCCCTGGGCGACCCAGTCCTGGAGCGGCGTGAGTTCCCAGATCAGCCAGCCCGCCACGATGAGCATGACCACCGAGACCAGACAGCCCTTGAGGCAGCCGAGGCCGGGAATGCGCATCGGGCTGGAGCTGCGCTGCCGCGGCGGCCGGGGCTGACGCGGAGCGGGCGGCTGGGGCTGCTGGGGCTGCTGGGGCGCCGGCGGCTGCGGAGGCGCATACGGCTGGGGCTGGGCCTGGGGCGCGTACTGCTGGCGCTGGGGCTGACGGCGCTGCTGGGGCCCCGGCGGGGCCGGCTGCGGGGGCGCGTACGGCTGCTGGGCACCCGGCGGCTGCTGCGGGGGCCGCTGGGGCTGGCGCTGCGGACGGCGGCGCAGCGGGTCCTGGCTCGGGTCCAGGTACTGCACCTGCGTCTGCTCGTTGCGGTCACGGGCGGCCCGCAGCTGGGACTGCCAGGGGTGCGGGTCCTCGGGCCGGGGCCCGCCGGGACTGCCGTCCGGGCGCGGGGGCACGGGCGGCAGGACCGCGGTGGGGTCGGCGCCGCCGGAGGGGCCGCCGGTGTGCGGCAGCACGCTCGTCGCCGCGTTCGGATCGAAGGAGCCCGCGTTGCTCGGCAGGACCTGGGTGGGGTCGGCCGCGCCGGGGGTCTCGGGTACGGGGGCCGGCGAGGGGTCGGGAGCGAGCAGCGCGCCGACCCCGAGCGCCGCGTCGACCTGGGCGGACGAGGAGTGCACCCCGATGCCGGCGGCGACGGTGCGCAGCGCCCGGGCGAGGTTCTCGGCGCTCGGGCGCTCGCCGGGCTCCTTGCGCAGACAGCGCTCTATGACCGTCCACAGGGGCTCGGGCACGGTGGTGGGGCGGCGGGGCTCCTCGCTGAGGTGGCGGTGGAGCACTTCGAGCGCGGTGCCCCCGGCGAAGGGCGGACGGCCGGTGACCAGCTCGTACAGCAGGATGCCGGCGCCGTAGACGTCGACCGCGGAGGTCTGGGGGCGGCCCTCGGCGGACTCGGGGGCGATGTACGAGGGAGTGCCGACGAATTCGTGTGTACGCGTCAGGCCCGGGGAGTCCGCGAGGCGCGCGATGCCGAAGTCGGTCAGCATCGGGTGCATCTGGCCGTCGGCGTCGGTCTTCAGCAGGACGTTCGCCGGCTTGAGGTCGCGGTGGACGACGCCGTCCGCGTGGCTGGAGGCGAGCGCGTCCGCGATCTGCGCGGTGAGCAGGGACGCGGCGACCGGGGTGAACCGCCCGCTCTCCCGGAGATAGCGGTGGAGGTCGGGGCCGTCGACCAGATCCATGACGAGGGCGAGAAGGTCGCCCTCGACGACGAGGTCCCGGGTCCGGACGATGTTCGGATGGGTCAGCCGGAGCAGGACGGAGCGCTCGCGCAGAAAGCGCATCACCACGTCCGCGTCGTTCGCCAGCTCCTCCTTGAGGACCTTGATCGCGACGGTCTCGCCCGGCTGCCCCGGCACGGCCGCCTCGGCACCGGCGGTCTCCCGCTGCCGGGCACGCCAGACGGTGCCCGTGGCTCCGCGGCCGAGGGGCTCCTCGAGGAGGTACTTGCTGCCTACAGGCCGCACGTCATGCGCTCCCTGCTGATCGTGGTCCTTGCGTGGTCCTGGCCGCCGTGATCCCGGCCGGAGTGTCCGACCCACTTTAGTGCCGTCGAACGATGTGCCGGCGGGTTGTCCACAGGCACCCCGGAGGCCGCCCCTCCACCGGTGTGTCCCGGGGCGGCGGGCCCGTGGTGTTCCGGGAGGAAGACGCGGGCGCCGTGCCGAAGGTTGCCGAACTGGCGTGCCGTACACAACACATCGCTTACGGATCACGACCCAACCAGGCACTTTTCCGCCCGGAGCGGACCATTCAAGATCATTTATCGGCGGTCGCCGGGCGTGTTGTCAGCGGCAGGTGCGAGGATGCCTCCAGCACGGAGTAACGGGGTGGGAGCCCTGTGTTCGTGCCGACCTGCCGGGTGGGGGCACATTGCGGCTCTCCCGCCGGGCACCGGGTGCAGAAGGGATTGCTGACGGCGATGCAGATCCGGCTGACCGTTCTCGCGCCGCGCGGCGGGCAGCCCGCGCCGGCGGGGCAGGGCCCCGGGGGACCGGCCTTCGCGGGGCGCGCGTGCGATGTGCTGGTCACCGCGCCCGCGGGGACGGCGCTGGCCGCCGTGGCATCGGCCCTGGCGGCGGCCGTCGCGGGCCCGGACACCTCCGGCGCGGTCGTGCTGTACGCGGGCCGCGAACGGCTGGACGCCCAGCGCCGCACCCTGGGCGAGCCGCCGCTGGTGGACGGCGCGGTGCTCTCGCTCCAGGTGCCCGGCGACTTCGCCGCCGAGGACGATCCGTCCGGCGCGGACGCGTCGGCCCAGCTCCATGTCGTCGCGGGCCCGGACGCGGGCGGGGTCCATCTGCTGCACGGCGGACGGATCAGCATCGGCCGCTCCGCCGACGCCGATGTGCCGCTGGACGACCCCGACGTCTCCCGTGCGCACTGCGCGGTCACGGTCGCGGAGGACGGCAGGATCACGGTCGCCGATCTGGGCTCGACGAACGGCACCGCGCTGGACGGCCGGGCCGTGGGCTCCCGCCCGGTAGGCCTTCCCCGGGGGGCGCTGCTGCGTCTCGGGGAATCGACGCTCCGCATCACCCCGGGCGAACACCCGCCCCGGCTGGCCACCGCCCCCGACGGCGAGGGTCACCTCCGGGTCCCGAGGACCGGGTCCGCCGCGCCGGACGCCTCACCGGCTGCGGGAGCCCGGGGACGGGACGCCGCCGCGCCCGGGCCGGGCGCCGCCTCCGCCCCGGGGAGTGCCCCGGTCGTTTCGGGGAGTGCGCCGACGCGGGACGGGCTCCCGGGACAGGGTGGCGGGCCGGCGCACGGCGGCGGCCAGGTGCCGGGCGGACCGCCGCCCGGTGGCGCCATGGCCGGTGCGTCCGGGCCTGGCGTGCCCGCGGGTGCGCCGGGCGATGTTCCCGCCGCCCGGCCCGGTCCCGGCCGCGTGCCCACGCAGTACGCCCCGGCCAGGGAGCCCTCGCCGTACGAAGAGGAACGATCCCCTTCGCCGTACGAGCCCGCCGGATCCCCCTCGCCGTACGAGCCCGGCCCGGACCCCTCGCCGTACCAGCCGGGCCGCGGGCCTTCGCCGTACGAAGGGGAAGGGTCCTTCTCGGCGTACGAGCCGGGCCGGGCGGGCCCGGCGTACGATCCCGGCCGCGCCCCCGCACCCCACGGGCCCGGCCGGGACTTCGGGCCGTACAGCCGTGGCGGGACGGGATCGACCGGCGGCGGCGATCCCTCGGAGACCACGCACGCCCGGGCGGCCGACGGGCGCGACACGGGCGCGGAGATTCCCGGTGACCCCGGAAACCCGGGGATTCCCGGGGCGCACAGCCGCCGGAGCGGGCGCGACGGCACCCGCAGAAGGGGCATAGGCGCCTGGGCCCGCCGGTTCAAGGGTGACCGTGAGGAGCCCGTGGAGCAGCCCGCCGCCGTGCCGGAGCCGCGGGCCGAGGCGCCCGCCCCGCCGCCGGTCGAGAGCTGGCCGGATCCCGCCGCCGTCCTGCTCACCGCGCTCGGTCCCGGCCGCCGCCTCTGGGAGCGCGGCCCCGCGCATCCCGAGTCGCTGGTGCTCCGGCTGGGCACCGCCGACCGGGACGGGCTGCCGTCCGTGCCGGTGACCGTGGGACTGCGGGAAGCCGGTTCGCTGGGTCTCGCCGGGCCCCGGGCACGGCTGGCCGGGGTCGCCCGCTGGGCCCTGGCCCAGCTCGCCGCCCTGCACTCCCCCACCGATCTGGAGATCGTGCTGATCAGCACGGACCGGGCCCGTGGCCTCGACGAGCGCAGGGCCGAGTGGTCCTGGCTGGGCTGGCTTCCGCATCTGCGGCCCGGCCACGGCCAGGACTGCCGGCTGCTGCTGGCGTACGACCGCGAGCAGGCCGCCGCCCGCGCGGCCGAGCTGACCCGCAGACTGGACGACGGCCCGCTCGGCCCCGGCTGGCCGAGCGCGGACCGCGCCGCCCTGTCCGACGCCGCCGGGCGGTACGACGGCCCCCGCACGGTGGTCGTCGTCGACGGCGACCCCGGTTCGGCCGCGCTGCGCGAGACGACGGCCCGGCTCGCGAGCGCGGGCTGGGCGGCCGGGATCCATCTGATAGCCCTGGCCGAGACCTCCTCGGCCTCACCCCTGTCCCCCGTCGCGGCGACCTACGAGACCGCCTGCGCCGTCTCGCTCGCCTTCCGCGAGTGCGGGGCGGTCGGCATGCTGAGCGGTGATGTGGCGACCGCGCTGCGGGTGCTGCGCACCGCGGGAGGGCTGCCCGCCGGTCATGGCGCGCTGGCGGCCGTGGACGCGGTGTCGGCGGCCTGGGCCGAGCGGTTCGCACGGGCGCTGGCGCCCCTGCGGACCGAGGGCGGCCCCGCAGGTCCCGCGGGCCCCGGCCGCGCGGCGCCGCTGCCCCGGTCCGCCCGGCTGCTGGACGAACTGGGACTCGCCCGGGCCACCCCCGCCTCCCTGATGGCTCGCTGGGCGGCGGCGGCCGAGCCGGACCGGTCCGCCTCCGGCCTGGTCGTCCTCGGTGCGGGTCCGGGCGCGCCGCTCGCGGTCGATCTGGCCTCGGACGCCCCCCACCTTCTGATCGAGGGCCCGCCCGGCAGCGGCCGTACGGAACTGCTCCGCTCGGTCGCCGCCTCCCTCGCGGCCGTCGGCCGCCCCGACCGGCTGGGGCTGCTGCTGGTCGACGGCGCGGGCGGCGAGCGCGGCGAGGGGCTCGCGGTCTGTACGGAGCTGCCGCATGTCACCGACCATCTGGTGGCGAGCGACCCGGTGCGGATGCGGGAGTTCGCGCAGGCCCTCGGCGCGGAGCTGAAGCGGCGCGCCGAGCTGCTGGGCCGGATGGGCTTCGCCCAGTGGCACACCAGCCGTGAGGTCGCGGAGCGGATGGTGGCCCCCCGCCTGGTGAGCGCGGCGGAGCAGGGCCCGGGCGGCGGCCCGTCGTCGCGCGGCGATCTCGACTCCCCGCCGAGCGGGACCCTCCGGCTGCGCCCGGGATCCCGTACGAGGACGGCGATCGTCCCGGAGCCGCTGCCCCGGCTCGTGGTCCTGGTGGACGACTTCGACGCGCTGGTGGCACCCGCGCTCGGCAGCACCGGCCGGCCGGCGGCGGGTTCGGTCGTACGGGCGCTGGAGGCCGTGGCGCGGGACGGGGAGCGCCTCGGAGTGCATCTGGTGGCGGCCTCCGCGCGCCCGGAGCGCACGGCGGACACGGAGCTGGCGCGCGGCTCCCGGCTGCGGGTGGTCCTGGACGCGCCGCCCGTCCCGGCCGGGCCTGAGGATCCGCTTCCGGGGCGTGGGGGGCTGATCCGTCCCGACGGCCGGACGACGCCGTTCCAGGGCGGCCGGGTCACCGGGCGGATACCCCGCACGGCCACCCTGCGCCCGACCGTGGTGCCGCTGGAGTGGGAGCGCATGGGCGATCCGCCCGCCCGCCGGCCGGTGCGCGAACTGGGCAACGGCCCCACCGATCTGGCGCTGCTGGCCAGTGCGCTGGAGCGGGCCGCGCGGTCGGTCGACGCCGTACCGCTGCCTCCGCTGGCCCCCGGGCACCCCTGACGGTCCCGGGCCCGGGCTCCGCAACCGGCCGCCGGGGGCACCGGGTTCGAGCCGCCGCGCACCCGGTTTGACAGGACATCACGTCACAGAGGGATCACGAAAGAGCCATCACCGCACGCCGTGGATTGCGGCCCCTTCCACCCGGGCGTACACCTGTCGGGCAACGCGTCGGAGCCAAGGAAGAGAACGGGGCAGGAATGCGCGCAACTCTTCGCACGAGCAAGGTCGCAGTAGCATTCGCCGTCGTCGCGGCGCTCACGGTCGCCGGGTGCGGCGAAGACGGCGACGAGGGTCCGAAGACGGGTGGGAGCGGCGAACCCGCCGCGAGTGTCGAGCTCCCCAGGCTCAACGGGGAGAAAATCGAAGTCGCCGCGGTATGGAGCGGGGACGAGCAGAAGAACTTCGTCAAGGTCCTCGACGAGTTCGAGAAGCGCACCGGGGCGTCGGTCACCTTCGTCCCCGCGCAGGACCCGATCGTCAACTTCCTCGGTACGAAGATCGCGGGCGGGTCTCCGCCCGATGTGGCGCTGCTCCCCCAGCCGGGCGCCATCCGGCAGGCCGTGGAGCGTAAATGGGCCAAACCCGTCGGCACGGAGGCCAAGGCGGAGCTGGCGAAGAACTACTCGGCGGGCTGGCAGAAGATCGGCCAGGTGGGCGGCGAGCAGTACGGCGTCTACTACAAGGCCGCCAACAAGTCGCTGATCTGGTACAACAACGCGGTCTTCGAGAACGCGGGGGCGACGGAGCCGAAGACCTGGAAGGAGTTCCTCGCCACCGCCGAGACGATCTCCGCCTCGGGTGTCACCCCCGTGTCCGTCGCGGGCGCCGACGGCTGGACCCTCACCGACTGGTTCGAGAACATCTATCTCTCCCAGGCGGGCCCGGAGAAGTACGACCAGCTCGCCCAGCACAAGCTGAAGTGGACCGACGCCTCCGTGACACAGGCGCTGACCTCCCTCGCCGAGTTGTTCGGCAAGCCGGAGCTGATCGCGGGCGGCGCGGACGGCGCGCTCCAGACGGAGTTCCCGGTGTCGGTGACCCAGACCTTCACCGGCGGCGCCGACCCCAAGGGCGCGATGGTCTTCGAGGGTGACTTCGTGGGTGTCAACATCGCGCAGACCAAGGCGAAAGTCGGTACGGACGCGAAGGTCTTCCCCTTCCCCGCGGTGGGCGCCGAGCCTCCGGTGGTGACGGGAGGGGACGCGGCCGTCGCGCTCAAGGACAGCAAGGGCGCGCAGGCGCTGCTGACCTTCCTGGCCTCGCCCGACGCGGCGCGGATCCAGGCGGCGGCGGGCGGGTTCGTCTCCCCGAACAAGGGGCTCGATCTCTCCGCGTACCCCAACGACGTCCAGCGCGACATCGCGAAGGCCCTGATCGACGCGGGCGACGACTTCCGCTTCGACATGTCGGACCAGATGCCGCAGTCCTTCGGCGGTACGCCCGGCAAGGGCTTCTGGAAGACGCTCCAGGACTTCCTGAAGAACCCGAAGGACATCGCGGGGACCCAGGCGAAGCTGGAAGCGGACGCCGCCAAGGCGTACAAGAGCTGACGGCGCATGACCACCGCCGTGAAGGCGGGGGGTCCGGCCGTGCCGGGTCCCCCCGCGGGCAAACGCAAGAGCGTGACAGGCACACGTAAAGTCATCGCGGCCGGCTTCCTGCTGCCCGCGCTGGTGCTGCTGGGCGCGCTCGTGGTCTACCCGATCGGGTACTCGGTCTACCGCTCCTTCTTCGACCAGGCCGGCGGCTCGTTCGCCGGCGTCGACAACTACACGGAGATCTTCACCGACGACGCGATCTTCACCGCCGTGAAGAACAACGCGGTCTGGGTGGTGGTCGCGCCGACCGTCTCCACCGCCCTCGGGCTGATCTTCGCCGTGCTGACCGAACGGGTGCGCTGGGGAACGGCGTTCAAGCTGGTCGTCTTCATGCCGATGGCGATCTCGATGCTCGCCGCGGGCATCATCTTCCGGCTGGTGTACGAGCAGAACCCGGAGCGGGGCGTCGCGAACGCCGTCTGGGTGGGTGTACACGACACCTTCGCCGAGTCGGCCGGGTTCCCGAGGGCCCGGCCGCTGCCGGTGCATCCCCTGGAGCCGGGCGGGGGCGGCTCGTACATCACCAAGGAGCCGGTCACCGCGGGGACGCCCGTCCCACTGCCGCTGGTGGGCGTTCCGCCCGCGAAGATGCCGTCCGACGCGCGGCCCGCGAAGGCGGCGGAGCCGGGCGACGGAAGGATCACCGGCACCGCGTGGCTCGACTTCACCCGGGGAGGCGGCGGAAAGCCCAACAGCATCGACACCAGGGAGCTGGGGCTGAAGGGCCTCACCGTGGAAGCCGTGAAGGACGGGAAGGTCGTGGCCGAGGCGCGGGCCGGGGCGGACGGCGTCTTCACCCTGCCCGCCTCCGCCGAGGGTGCCCTGCTGCGGCTGCCCGCCGCCAACTTCAAGGAGCCGTACAACGGCGTCAACTGGCTCGGCCCCTCGCTCGTCACCCCGGCGATCATCGGCAGTTACGTCTGGATGTGGGCGGGCTTCGCGATGGTGCTCATCGCGGCGGGGCTGGCGAGCGTGCCGCGCGAACTCCTGGAGGCGGCGCGGGTGGACGGCGCGAGCGAATGGCAGGTCTTCCGGAAGGTGACGGTGCCGCTGCTCGCCCCGGTACTGGCGGTGGTGCTGGTCACCCTGATGATCAACGTCCTGAAGATCTTCGACCTCGTCTACATCATCGCGCCCGGGTCGGCACAGGACGACGCGAATGTGCTGGCCCTCCAGTTGTACCGGTCCTCCTTCGGCACGGACTCCCATCCGGGAATCGGCAGCGCGATCGCCGTACTGCTGCTGTTGCTGGTGATCCCGGTGATGTTCTTCAACATCCGGCGTATGCGAAGGGAGAGTCGCCGATGACCACGACGGACGGTGTGGTGAAGGCGAAGCAGTCCCTCCCGGCGCGGATCGCGGCGCGGACGGGCGGGGGCGCGCTGCGGGTGTTCCTCGTCCTGGTGGGCCTGTTCTGGCTGATGCCGACCTTCGGACTGCTGGTCTCCTCGCTCCGGGGAGCGTCCGACATCGCCGCGAGCGGGTGGTGGAAGGTCTTCACCACGCCCGCGCAGATCACCACCGACAACTACGAGCGGCTGCTGGAGAACGAGGCGGTCACCGACTCCCTCGTCTCCAGCGTGCTCATCACCGTGCCGGCGACCCTGCTGGTGGTGATCATCGGCGCGCTCGCGGGATACGCCTTCGCCTGGATGGACTTCCCCGGCCGTGACTGGTGGTTCATGCTGGTCGTGGGGCTGCTGGTGGTGCCGGTCCAGGTGGCGCTGGTGCCGGTGTCGAAGCTGTTCGGGCAGATCGGGATCTTCGAGACCACGATCGGTGTGATCCTCTTCCATGTCGCGTTCGGACTGCCGTTCGCGATCTTCCTGCTGCGGAACTTCTTCGCGGAGATCCCGCGCGAGCTGCTGGAGGCGGCGCGGCTGGACGGCGCGGGCGAGCTGCGGCTCTTCACGCGGGTGGTCATGCCGCTGGGCGGTCCGGCGATCGCCTCGCTCGGCATCTTCCAGTTCCTGTGGGTCTGGAACGACATGCTGGTGGCCCTGATCTTCGCGGACTCGGAGAGCGCGCCGATCACGGTGGCCCTGCAGCGGCAGGTCCGCCAGTTCGGCAACAACATCGACGTCCTGGCGCCGGGCGCGTTCGTCTCGATGGTGATTCCGCTGGCCGTGTTCTTCGCGTTCCAGAAGCAGTTCGTGTCGGGGGTGATGGCGGGAGCGGTGAAGTAGGGACGTCACGGGAGCGGTGGGGCGGCGTCCGGTGGCGGCCCGGTCACCTCGGGCCCGGTCACGGGCCGCTCGCTTACGGACCGCTCGCTTAAGGACGGCCTGGTTACGGCCCGCTCAGTGCGGGCGGCCCATAACCGAGCGGTCCGTACGGGTGACTCCGTACGAGCGGCTCGGTGCGGGCGGCTCCGGCTCCGGGCCGCCGTGGTGGGTCCGGCGTGCCGGGAAGGTCACCGCGACCCGCCCGGGGCCCGGACCGGCCCCGGTTGCCCGACGCAGGCGGGCCGCGCCCCGGGCCCGTGAGCGCGCCCGGGGCACGGGCTCCTTCTCAGGCCCGCAGCGCCGCCACCGCTCCCCGTGTCAGATCGTCCAGATAGCCCTTCGGAAGATCCGCCCGGACCACCACCAGATGCCAGTAGAGCGGGCCGACCGCCACGTCGAGCAGCCGGTACGGGTCCGTCGAGGGGGGAAGCTCCCCCCGGGCGATCGCGTCGCGGACGATATGGGCCGCCATCCCCTGCTGGCTGTCCAGCAGCGCCGACTTGATCGCGTCCGCGATCTCGGGGTTGCGTACGGACTCGACCAGGAGATCGGGGATCACCTGGGAGGCCACGGGGTGGCGCAGCGCGTGGGAGGCGACCTCCAGCAACGCCCGCACGTCCCCGTACAGGGAGCCGGTCGCCGGCGCCGGCAGGCCCTGCGCGGCGAAGGCGGAGACCAGGTCGAGGACGAGGGAGAGCTTCGACTTCCAGCGCCGGTAGACCGCCGTCTTGCCGACACCCGCCCGCCGGGCGATCCCCTCGATCGACATCCGCGCGAAGCCGACCGAGGCCAGCTCCTCGAAGACGGCGGCGCGGATCGCCTCGGTCACGTCCTCCCGGAGCACTGCCGCTCCCGCGGGGGCACGTCGTGGGGTGCGCGGGTCCGTGGTCATGCGGAGGAGCATACCCATGACGACGAAACGGTTGCGTTGCGACGTGAAAACACCCTAGTGTCGCCGTAGCGACGAAACGGACCCGTCCCGTCGTGTCCCCCCACCGCCTCCGCGAAAGCGACCGACCAGATTGAGCAGCCAGACGATCTCCCCGCCCCTGGCCGGGCCGGGCCGCCCCGTGGAGAGCCCCGGCGCGCTCGCCGCCCGGCACGGGCTCAGCGTCAGCGGCGCACGGCCTTCCCTGCGCGCGTACACCGGGCAGCTGTGGGCGCGGCGCCACTTCATCACGGCGTTCGCCACCGCCCGGCTGACCGCCCAGTACAGCCAGGCGAAGCTGGGCCAGCTCTGGCAGCTGATGACCCCTCTGCTGAACGCGGCGGTCTACTACCTCATCTTCGGGATCCTGCTCGGCACCAGCCGGAATGTCCCGGACTTCGTGCCGTTTCTCGTCACCGGGGTCTTCATCTGGACGTTCACCGCCAACTCGATCATGAACGGCACCCGCGCGATCTCCGGCAATCTGGGACTGGTCCGGGCGCTCCACTTCCCGCGCGCCTCGCTGCCGATCGCGCTGGCACTCCAGCAGTTCCAGCAGCTGCTGTTCTCGCTCGGCGCGCTGACGGTGATCCTGGCGATTTTCGGACAGTTTCCCAGCGTTTCCTGGCTGCTCGCGGTCCCGGCGCTGCTGCTGCAGTCCGTCTTCAACACGGGCCTGTCGATGGCGATGGCCCGGTGGGCCGCGCGTACACCGGACATCGCCCAGCTGATGCCGTTCCTGCTGCGGACCTGGATGTACACCTCGGGCGTGATGTGGAGCATTCCCGTGGTGCTCAAGAACCACGACCTGCCGCAATGGGCGATGCTGGCACTCCAGTGCAACCCCGCGGCGGTCTCTATCGACCTGATGCGCTTCGCCCTCATCGACAGCTACACCTCGGCGCAGCTGCCGCCGCATGTGTGGGCCCTCGCCCTCGGCTGGGCCGTGCTCTTCGGGGTGGGCGGATTCGTGTACTTCTGGAAGGCGGAGGAGCGGTACGGACGTGGCTGAGAACCCCGAGATCACCGACATCATCGAGGACAGGATCCCGACCGTCGTCGTGGACGACGTCCATATCAAGTACCGGGTGAACGGCGGCCGCGGCGGCCGGGGCAGCGCCACCGCCGCGCTCAGCCGGATGCTCTCGCTGAAGTCGCGCAAGGCCCGCAAGGCCGGCGGGCTCACCCCGGGTGTGCGCGAGGTGCACGCCGTGAAGGGCGTCAGCTTCACCGCGTACAAGGGCGAGGCCATCGGGCTGATCGGCTCGAACGGCTCCGGGAAGTCCACCCTGCTCAAGGCGATCGCGGGGCTGCTGCCCGCGTCCGAGGGCCGGGTCTACACCCAGGGCCAGCCCTCCCTGCTGGGGGTGAACGCCGCCCTGATGAGCGATCTGACCGGCGAGCGCAACGTCATCCTCGGCGGCCTCGCGATGGGGATGTCCCGCGAGCAGATCCACGAGCGCTACGACAGCATCGTCGAGTTCTCGGGCATCAACGACAAGGGCGACTTCATCTCCCTGCCGATGCGGACGTACTCCTCGGGCATGGGCGCCCGGCTGCGGTTCGCGATCGCCGCGGCCAAGAGCCATGACGTCCTGCTCATCGACGAGGCGCTGGCGACGGGTGACGCCAAGTTCCGGCGGCGCAGCCAGGCGCGGATCACCGAGCTGCGCAAGGAGGCGGGCACGGTCTTCCTGGTCAGCCACAGCAACAGCACCATCACGGAGACCTGTGAGCGCGCGCTGTGGCTGGAGGCCGGAACGCTGCGGATGGACGGCCCGGCGAAGGAGGTCGTGGCCGCCTACGAGGCGTTCACCAAGGGAAAGAAATAGGACAAGATGAGGTACTGCGACATTCACCCGAAACGGACCTAAAGCGGACTAAAGTACCGGGCGATGACGTCCCACCGGATCGCCCCGCTGCCGCCCACCCACCGCCTGTCCCCAAGGCCCTCCCCACGGCTGGAGGCCCCCCGTCCGCATCCGCGGCACAGCCTGGCCCTGGCCGCCGTCTGGACGGTCACACGCGTCGGCATGCTGGCCCTGCTGGTCGTCGACCGCCTGGGGGACAGCGGTGTCGCGGGCGAGGTGCACACCCTCTACCGGGGCTGGTACGAGCAGCTCGTCCGCGGCGCCTTCCCCCTGGACGATGTCACCTGGCAGTACCCGCCCGGGGCCGCGCTCGTCTTCCTCTCCCCCGGCGCGCTGCCCTGGCTGACCTACTTCCAGGCGTTCGTGGCGCTCGTCCTCGTCGCCGACGCGGCCGTCACCGCCGCCCTCGCCCGCGCGGGTGCGGGCGGGGCGTGGCTGTGGGTCTGCGCCCTGCCGCTGCTGCTGAATCTGCCCCTGGCCCGGTACGACGTGCCCGTCACCGCCGTCGCGGTGCTCGCGCTGCTCGCGATGCGCGACCGGCCGCGGCTGGGCGGCGCGCTCGCCGGGCTCGGCGCGATGATCAAGGTCTGGCCGCTGCTCACCGTGCTGGGCACCCCCCGGGGCCGTACGACACGGGCCGTCTGGCTCTCCGCCGCCGCGTCCGCCGCCGCCCTGCTCACCGTGCTGGTGCTCGGCTTCAGCAACACCCTCGGCTTTCTGCGGCAGCAGGGCGCGCGGGGCGTCCAGATCGAATCGCTCGGCGGGACCGTGCTCCAGCTGGCCCGGAAAGCGGGCTGGAGCGGCGAAGTCCGCTTCCAGTACGGGGCCTTCGAGTTCGCCGGACCGTATGTCTCCACCGTGGCGGGGCTCTCGCTGGCACTGACCGTGGCCGCGCTGGGCTGGCTGCTGCTGTGGCGGGTGCGGGCCCGCCGCTGGAATCCGGCCACGCCCTTCGACGCCGCGTTCGCCGCCGTGCTCCTCTTCACCGTCACCAGCCGGGTCATCAGCCCCCAGTACCTGGTCTGGCTGCTCGGGCTCGCCGCCGTCTGCCTCACCTCCCGGCACACCACCCAGCGCGCGACCGCCCTGCTGATGGTCCCGGCGGCGGGGGTCAGCGCCCTCGCGTACCCGCTGCTCTACGACGACGTCGTCGCGGGCAGCACACTCGGCTGCGCCCTCATGGTCGTACGCAACGGACTGCTGCTCACGGCGGCCGTGCTCGCCTGCCGCCGCCTGTGGAAGGCCACGGTGTGAACGGACGAGGACCCGCCCGCGATGCCGCGTGGCGGGTCCTTCGCCGTACCCGGGGATCCCGCCCGGAGGGGGCCGGGGCACCCGTCCCAAGGTCCGGCGAACGGGCGGGGCTCCCCGTGCACCACCCGGGGAGCCCCGCCCGACGCCGCCAGCGCGCTAGTGCGGTGACCGGAAACGTTCACCGGCCTGCGACGCCCGGCACGGCACCCCTCCCCCGTAGCCCTACGGGCACGGGTGGTGCCCCCTGCGTTGTCGGACCACGCGAGTACGGCGAGTACGAGCTGCGGACCTCCGCCTTGCGCGGCACCGCACCGGACGCCGCAGGCTCACCGGCAAACCTTTCCGGTCACCGCACTAGCTGTGCGTCCGCAGCAGCTGGCGCATCGTCCGCATCGCGACCGACAGATTCGCCAGGTCGAAGGTGTCCGAACTCTGGATCTCCTCCAGGGTCGCCCGCGCCCGGCCCAGGATCGACGCGTTCTTCATCTCCCAGGTCTTGAACCGCTCCTCGGGCGTCGAGGTGCCGTTGCCCACCGAGAGCACGTCCGCCGTCAGCATCGCGTGCGCCGCGTAGAGGTCCTCGCGGATGGAGGCACGGGCCATGGACTGCCAGCGGTCGGCCCTCGGCAGCTCGATGATCCGGTCCATCAGCTGGGTGATCCGCAGCCGGTCGCCGATGTCGTAGTACACCTCGGCGACAGCCAGCGGCTCCTGGCCCGTACGGTCGGCGATCGCCACGATGTCGAGCGTCGGGAACGCCGAGGAGAACCCGGCGACACGCAGCGCCAGCTCCTCCGGCACACCCGCCTCCGTCAGCTCGCCCAGGATGCGCTGGTACCACTCCAGATCGGCGCCGCGCAGCAGCTTGGGCAGCTCGCTCCAGACGTGCTCGACCCGCTCGGCGAAGAAGTCGACGGTCTCGGCCAGCTTGAGCGGCTGCGCCCGGTTGCCCAGCAGCCAGCGCGTGCCGCGCTCGACCAGTCGCCGCGAGTGCAGCCGGACACGGGTCTGGACATCGGCCGCGACCTTGTTGTCCAGGTCCTCGACCGCGTCCCACACCGCGCCCAGACCGAAGATCTCGCGCGCGGCGGTCTGCGCCCGTACGACCTCCTCGATCGACGCGCCCGTCTCCTCCCGCAGCCGGTGCAGGAACGTCGAACCACCGGTGTTGACCGTGTCGTTGACGAGGACCGTGGTGACGATCTCACGGCGCAGCGCGTGGGAGTCGACGGCCTCGGGGAACTTCTCGCGCAGCGGCTTCGGGAAGTACGCGTGCAGCAGCCGGCGCAGATACGGGTCGTCCGGCAGCGTCGTCCCGATCAGCTCCTCCGCCACCGTGATCTTGGTGTACGCGAGGAGGACGGCCAGCTCCGGCTGGCTCAGGCCCTTGCCGCCGCCGAGCAGTTCCCGGATCTGCCGGTCGGTCGGCAGGAACTCCAGCGCCCTGTTCAGATCCCCGTCCCGGACGAGCCGGCGCATATAGCGCTGGTGGGCGTGGAGGAGGGACGACGACTGGGTGACGGCATTGGAGAGCGCGGTGTTCTGCGCGTAGTTGTTGCGCAGCACCAGCGCGCCGACCTCGTCGGTCATCTTCGCCAGCAGCTGGTTGCGCTGCTTGACGGTCAGATCGCCGTCCGCGACCAGGCCGTTGAGCAGGATCTTGATGTTCACCTCGTGGTCGGAGGTGTCCACACCGGCGCTGTTGTCGATGGCGTCGGTGTTGATCCGGCCGCCGGTGCGGGCGAACTCGATCCGGCCGAGCTGGGTGGCGCCGAGGTTGCCGCCCTCGCCGACGACCTTGGCGCGCAGCTCGTCGCCGTTGACGCGGATGGCGTCGTTGGCCTTGTCGCCGACGTCCGCGTTGGACTCGCTCGACGCCTTGACGTACGTACCGATTCCGCCGTTCCACATCAGGTCGACGGGAGCCTGGAGGATCGCCTTCATCAGCTCGGCGGGCGTCAGCTTGGCGATGCCGGCCTCGATGCCGAGCGCGGCGCGCATCTGCGCGTTGACGGGGATCGCCTTGGCCGTACGGGGGTGGATGCCGCCGCCCGGGGACAGCAGCTCCGTGTTGTAGTCGGACCAGCTGGAGCGCGGCAGCTCGAAGAGGCGGCGGCGCTCGGCGTACGAGACGGCCGCGTCCGGGCTGGGGTCGATGAAGATGTGCCGGTGGTCGAAGGCGGCGACCAGCCGGATGTGCTCGCTGAGCAGCATGCCGTTGCCGAACACGTCGCCGGACATGTCGCCGACGCCGACGACCGTGAAGTCCTCGGTCTGGGTGTCGTGGCCCAGCTCGCGGAAGTGCCGCTTGACGGACTCCCAGGCTCCGCGGGCGGTGATGCCCATGCCCTTGTGGTCGTATCCGGCGGAGCCGCCGGAGGCGAAGGCGTCCCCGAGCCAGAACTCGTAGGCGAGCGCGACCTCGTTGGCGATGTCGGAGAAGGACGCGGTGCCCTTGTCGGCGGCGACGACGAGATAGGTGTCGTCCTCGTCGTGGCGTACGACGTCGGCGGGCGGGACGACCTCGCCGGCCACCAGGTTGTCGGTGATGTCGAGCAGCGCCGAGATGAAGGTCTTGTAGCAGGCGACGCCCTCGGCCAGCCAGGCGTCCCGGTCCACGGACGGGTCCGGGAGCTGCTTGGCGACGAATCCGCCCTTCGCGCCGACCGGCACGATCACGGTGTTCTTGACCATCTGCGCCTTGACCAGGCCGAGGATCTCGGTACGGAAGTCCTCGCGCCGGTCGGACCAGCGCAGCCCTCCGCGCGCGACCTTGCCGAAGCGCAGATGCACGCCCTCGACGCGCGGGGAGTAGACCCAGATCTCGAACGCCGGGCGGGGCGCGGGCAGATCGGGGATGGCCTGCGGGTCGAACTTCATCGACACGTAGCCGTGGTGGCCGCCGGTGTCCGCCTTCTGGAAGAAGTTGGTGCGCAGGGTGGCCTTGATGACGGTGAGGAAGGAGCGCAGGATGCGGTCCTCGTCCAGGCTCGCGACCTGGTCCAGCGCGCCGTCCAGCTCCTCCATCAGACCGTCGATCAGCTCGGTTCCGGCCTTCTGGCGGCCGGGGGACATCCGGGCTTCGAAGAGGGAGATCAGCAGCCGCGTGGTGTGGACGTTGTTGAGGAGGGTGTCCTCCATGTAGTCCTGGCTGAAGGTCGAACCGGCCTGGCGCAGATACTTGGCGTACGCGCGCAGCACCATCGCCTGCCGCCAGTTCAGCCCGGCGCCGAGGACCAGCGAGTTGAAGCCGTCGTTCTCGGCCTCGCCGTTCCAGACGGCGGCGAACGCGTCCTGGAACCGCTCACGGGCGTCGTCGGCGAGATAGTCGCCGTTCCCGTTGCCGAGCGGCATCCGCAGTCCGAAGTCGTAGATCCAGGCGGTTGCCCGGTCCGCGCAGCGCAGCTCGTACGGCCGCTCGTCGACGACCTCGCAGCCGAGCCGCTGGAGCACGGGCAGCACGGCGGAGAGGGACACTTGCCGGCCCAGCCGGTAGATCTTGAAGCGCCGCTCACCGGGACCGGCGCCCACCGGCTCGTACAGCGAGAGCGCGAAGTCACGGCCGGAGTGGGTCAGGTCCTCCAGGTGGACCAGGTCGGCGACGGCGGAGCGCGGCGTGTGGTCGGCCTTGTAGCCCTCGGGGAAGGCGTTGGCGTAGCGGCGCAGCAGTTCGGCGGCGTGCTCCTCGCCCAGCTCGGCGTTGAGCGCCTCGGCGAAGCCGTCGGCCCAGGAACGGGCGGCCTCGACGAGCCTGGCCTCGATCCGCTCGGTGTCGGCGTCGGTGAGGTGCGGCAGCTCGGTGCCGGACGGGACGCGGACGACGAAGTGGATCCGGGAGAGGATCGACTCGGTGTTCCAGGCGGTGAAGTCGACGCTGGTGCCGCCCAGCTCCTCCTTGAGGATGTCGATCAGCCGCAGCCGCACCCCCGTGGTGTAGCGGTCGCGCGGCAGATAGACGAGGGCGGAGTAGTAGCGCCCGTACTCGTCCTGGCGCAGGTAGAGCCGCAGCCGCCGGCGCTCCTGGAGGTAGAGCACGCTGGTGACGATCGTGCGGAGCTGGTCGACCGGGGTCTGGAACAGCTCGTCGCGCGGGTAGGTCTCCATGATCTGGAGCAGATCCCGGCCGTCGTGGCTGTTGGGCGAGAAGCCCGCGCCGTCCAGGACCTCGGCGACCTTGCGGCGGATGACGGGGACGCGGCGCACGGACTCGGTGTACGCGGCGGACGAGAACAGTCCGAGGAAGCGGCGCTCGCCGACGACATTGCCCTGGGCGTCGAACTTCTTGACGCCGATGTAGTCGAGATAGCTGGGCCGGTGGACGGTGGAGCGGCTGTTGGCCTTGGTGAGGACCAGCAGCTTGTGCTCACGCGCCTTGGCGCGGGCGTCGGCCGGCAGCCTGCTGAACGAGGGGCTGACGGGGTGGTCCTCGTCCTCGCTGTGGTGCGGGTCGGAGCGCAGGATGCCGAGGCCGGTGCCGGCGACGGCGGCCAGCGCGTCGTTCTCCGTCAGCTCGTACTCGCGGTAGCCGAGGAAGGTGAAGTGGTCGGCGGCGAGCCAGCGCAGCAGCTCACGGGCCTCGTCGACCTCCTGGCCGGGGATGTCGTCGGCGCTGGGCTCCTCGGGCAGGCCCTCGGCGATGCGCAGCGCGGCGTCGCGCATCTTCTCCCAGTCCTCGACGGCCTCGCGGACGTCGGACAGGACGCGCAGCATGTCGGCGGTGATCTGCTTGAGGTCGGCGCGGTCGGTCTCGCGGTCGATCTCGACATGGATCCAGGACTCGACGAGCGCGTCGTGCGGGAGGCCCTCCCTCGCGCCGCCCTTGGCGGTCCTCGCGCGCCTCTCGGAGGAGAGCACCTCAATGAGCTTGCCGGTCACGTCCCGGCGGACCGTGACCTGCGGGTGGATCACCACATGGATGCCGCGGCCCTTGCGGGACAGCTCATTGGTGACGGAGTCGACGAGGAAGGGCATGTCGTCGGTGACGACCTCGACGACGGAGTGGCTGCAGGTCCAGCCGTTCTCCTCCACCGTCGGGGTGTGGACCCGCACATTGGCCGTGCCCTGGGGGCGGTTCTCGGCCAGGCGGTAGTGGGAGAGCGCCGCTCCGAAGACATCGACCGGGTCACGGCCGCTGAGGTCCTCGGGTGCGGTGTGCAGGTAGTAGCGCTGGAGGTACGCGAGCAGGGTGCCCTGGTCCGGACGCCGGCCCTGCTCCGCCCCGGCCGGGTGGCGACCACCGCCCGGACTGTTCTCAGCTACCCGGGCCGCTCGTTCGAGCAGCTCGGCCTTGGCTTCGTCCAGCTTGGTCTGCATGTCCTCTGGCTCCTGTCGCGCGCCGTTGCGTGACGTAGGTGAAAGAAGCGACGCAACGCCACGACACGGGGTGTCCGGTCGGAGTCGACGTTATGCCGCGATGAGAGTTGCCCGAGCCGCAATCGACGAAATTCAACAGTATTCAACAATTGGGCCGGTGCACGGGTACCAGCGATCGCCCGGGTGCTGTGGCACTCCGGGCGGAGACCGAGGGCTTCGCTGCCCTCAGGGCGTATCGCGCTGATCACGGCTCCAGGCTATCGCTCCGCACCCCTGAACCGTCATGAGCCTTATGTGTACAAAAGCGGGACCGGAAGTTTGACGTTCTGCGCAGCGACAGGAGCGCTTGGGCGGGTATGTATGCCGAGGTCCGGCTCCGGGCGTACATCGGCGGGTATCGGGATGGGGGCGGTGTTCGTATCCGGGCGGCCGGGGATCGTATTCGGGGCGGCCGGGAATCGACTCCGGGCGGTGTTCGGATCCGGTCGGGGTTCGGTTCCGGGCCGGGATCGGCTTCCACCACTCTCCGGGGCGGTGTCGCTGGGAGGCAGGCGCCCGTGAGGGGGTACGTCTCCAGTAGGCGGACCACACCGCCCCTACACCGGGAGCAGCCATGACAACGAAGGTCCTGATCGTCACCGGCGACGCCGCTGAGTCCCTGGAGGTCCTCTATCCGTACCAGCGGCTGCTGGAGGAGGGGTACGAGGTCCATATCGCGGCGCCCGCCAAGAAGACGCTCCGGTTCGTCGTCCACGACTTCGAGCCGGGCTTCGACACCTACACCGAGAAGCCGGGCTACACCTGGCCCGCCGACCTGGCCTTCTCCGAGGTCGACCCCGGCCAGTACGCGGCCGTGGTGATCCCCGGCGGCCGGGCCCCCGAATATCTCCGCAACGATCCCGAGCTCCGCAAGATCCTCAAGTCGTTCTTCGACGCGGACAAGCCGGTGGCCCAGATCTGCCACGGCCCGCTGCTGACCGCCGCGATCGGCGGTCTCGAAGGCCGCCGGGTGACCGCCTATCCCGCCCTCGAACTCGACATGCAGGCCGCCGGAGCCGGGTTCCAGGACACCGAGGCCGTCGTCGACGGCACCCTGGTCTCCTCCCGCGCCTGGCCGGACCACCCCGCCTGGATGCGCGAATTCCTGAAGGTGCTCAAGTCCAAGAGCTGAGGATCGGCCGTGGGTCTGGGGAACGGGAGCCGGGGCCGGGTGGCGGGAGCGGGCCCGCGTCGCGGGCCCGGGGACTTCCTCGGGGTTCAGGGGGCGAGGCGCTCGGGGCCGGGGCGCGGGTCGGCGCCGGGCTCGTGATGGTGGCCTGACTCAGGGCCCGGACTCGGACCCGGGTCTCACCGTGCAGGGGGCCTGGGGCTCGGGTCCGGGGGCCTCACGGTCCGGGGCCCGGCCCGGGGAGCCGGCTTCTCGGGCCCGGCGCCCCTGGTCCCCTCACCCCACCAGCCGCGCCGCCTCCTCCACCGCCTCCGCGAGCGTATCCACCACCGGTACCCCGGCCGTCTCCAGATTCGCCCTGCTGTGGGAACCCCCCGTGTACAGGACCGCCCTCGCCCCCACGTGCGCCGCCGCCACCGCGTCGTCGACCGCGTCCCCGATCACCACGGTCCGCCCGGGCTCCGCGGTTCCGGCGAGCGCCGCGAGATGGCGCTCCATGTACACCGCCTTGGAGCCGCCGGAGGGGCCCCGCCGCCCGTCCACCCGTATGAAGTGGCTCTCGATGCCGTACCCCCGGACGACCGGGACCAGCTCGTCGTGCCCGTACATGCTCAGCAGGGACTGGCTGCGGCCCTCCCGGCCCCACGCCCGCAGCAGCTCCTCGACACCCTCGGTGAGCGCGCACGCCACCCGGTGCTCGGTGTACGCCCGGTGAAAAACCACATCCATGGCCTCCCACTCCGTGTCCGTCGGCAGCCGTCCCATCATCCGCTCGTAGAAGAGCGGGATCGGCACGCAGTACAGCTCGCGGTACCGCTCGACGGTGATGGGCTCGATCCCTATCTCCCCGAACGCGGCGTTGGTCGCCCCGACGACCGCCGTGATGTCGTCGAGCAGTGTGCCGTTCCAGTCCCAGACCAGATGCGTGCCCTGAGTCCCGAGTCGCTTCCCCATGCGAAAAACCGTACCCGCCGGGTCCGACATCGGGCTCCACAATAAAAGAACCGCAGGTCAGGACACCAGGTTGGGGATCTCCTGGACGCCGTACCAGAGCAGCTCGTGGTCATCCGCTCCGTCCACGGTGAACTGCGCGTCGTCGTCGCCCTGATCCGCCGCCCCGAGCGCGTCCGCCGCCGCGGTCACATCACCGACTGCGTCGTCCGCGTCCACATGCACCGCCGCCGCGGCACCCAGCGGTACCGCGTTCGCGATCCGCACCTCGCCGACGGAGCCGGCGTCGAGGGCCCGGTCCGGATCGGCGACCGCGTCCCGGTCCCGTACGTCGACGGCCACGACGACCCGCCGCCTGGCCACCCCGGGGTTCCCGGCGATCAGCCGCAGCGAGGCGGCGGCCGCCCGGCTGAGGGCCGCGTATTCGAGCTCCTCGATGTCGTCGGAGACGTACCACTCACGCAGTCCGGGCGTGACACCGTACGCGGTCACCGGCCCCGGGCCCAGTTCACCCGTCTTGTGCACCTCTGCGAGTCCGGAGAGGGTCAGGGGGACGTAGACACGCATGGCTGGCCGCTTTCGTAGTCGGAAGACGCCCTTCAGGATACGTGCGAGGTCCCCCTTCGAGGTGCCGCTCCCCACCCGGGAACCGTCCACCCGGGACACCGGAGGACCGTGCTCCGCGGGCCCCTCGGCACGGCCGCTCACTCTGATAGGTGAATCCCGCCGGCGCCGCCCCCGCCCCGGCCACCCATTGCGACCCTCCCGTCCCGCACCGTAGAAGATCACCAACGAAGTTACCGCCCGGTATCGAATCGACCGGGCCCGGCCCGACGGGGGCGATACGCATGGACAGGACCAGGCCCGCAGGACGGCGCGACCAGCGCAGGCCACCCGCGGCGGTGGCGGCATCGGCACTGGCACGCGCGAGGCGGCAGGACAGGCCGCACTACTGGTTCGCCGACCGCCTGCTCGCGGTGCTCAGCGGCCGGCGCCCGGTGCACTGGATGCTCGGCCACACCGTCGGAGAGGCGTACGAGCAGCTCGTACGGCTCGCTCCGGGCGCCCCACTGCGACCTGCGGACCGGGTGACGCCCGTACTGCGGCACTGCGGGGAGTTCCACCCCGGGCCCGGAGTGATCGAGGCGTTCGCCCGGATCGGCTCGGGCGACCGCGTCACCGCGATGGCCTTCCGGCTGGAACAGGGCCCGGACGACCTCCGCTGGCGCTGCTCGGCGGTCGAACTCGGCGGGGAACGGGTCGGCGCCCGGGAGTGACCGGCGGCGCACCCGGCACCCCCTGCGGGCCCGCCCCGAGCGGCGGGCGGCACCCCCGTACGCCCCCCGTACGCCCCTGTGCCCGGCGGAGGCTCCTTCCCGGCGCCCGCCGACGCGAACGGCCGGGCCGGGCACCCTCATCGGTGCCCGACCCGGCCGTACCCGCGCGACGGACCGCGCGGAAAGCCCCGCTCCCGGGAAAGCCCTGCTCTCCGGAGCTCTCTCCGGGCTCCCCGAGACATTCCGAGAAGCCGGAGAATCCGGGGAGCTCCCGGATTCTCCCCTTTCCCGGAAAGCCCTACTTCTTGCGACGGCGCCCGGAGGTCTTCTGCGCCTTGCGCCGCTCCGCCCGCGTCATCCCGTCCTGCCCCGCACGGGCGGGCTGGCCGTCACTGTCGAAGTCACCCTCGACGACACCGCCTTCACCGTCCACGGTGGGAGCGGAGAAGTGCAGCCGGTCCGGACGCTGCGGGGCCTCCAGACCCTTGGCCCGGATCTCGGGGCGCGCGGCGGGCACCGCGTCCTTCTTGTCGAGGGAGGGGCGCTTCGCGTCCTCCACCGGCACCTCCTCGACCTGCTGCTCGACCTGGACCTCCAGGTTGAACAGATAGCCGACGGACTCCTCCTTGATGCCCTCCATCATGGCGGTGAACATGTCGAAGCCCTCGCGCTGGTACTCCACCAGGGGGTCCTTCTGCGCCATCGCGCGCAGTCCGATGCCCTCCTGGAGGTAGTCCATCTCGTACAGGTGCTCACGCCACTTGCGGTCGAGAACGGACAGCACCACGCGGCGCTCCAGCTCCCGCATGATCTCCGAGCCGAGCTGCTTCTCGCGCTCCTCGTACTGCTCGTGGATGTCGTCCTTGATGGACTCGGCGATGAACTCGGCGGTGATCCCGGCGCGGTCCCCGGCGGCCTCCTCCAGCTCCTCGACGGTGGCCTTCACCGGGTAGAGCTGCTTGAACGCGTTCCACAGCCGGTCGAGGTCCCACTCCTCGGCGAAGCCCTCGATGGTCTCCGCCTGGATGTAGGCGTCGATGGTGTCGTCCATGAAGTGCCGCACCTGCTCATGCAGGTCCTCGCCCTCCAGGACCCGGCGGCGCTCGCCGTAGATGACCTCGCGCTGGCGGTTGAGGACCTCGTCGTACTTCAGGACGTTCTTACGGGTCTCGAAGTTCTGCTGCTCGACCTGCGACTGGGCGGACGCGATCGCGCGCGTCACCATCTTGTTCTCGATCGGGACGTCGTCGGGGACATTCGCCATCGACATCACGCGCTCGACCATCTGGGCCTTGAACAGCCGCATCAGATCGTCGCCGAGGGAGAGGTAGAAACGGGACTCACCGGGGTCGCCCTGACGTCCGGAACGGCCGCGCAGCTGGTTGTCGATACGGCGCGACTCATGGCGCTCGGTGCCCAGCACATAGAGCCCGCCGAGGTCCGTGACCTCCTCGAACTCCGCGCGCACGGCCTGCTCGGCCTTCTCCAGCGCGGCGGGCAGCGCGGCGGCCCACTCCTCGACGTGCTCCACGGGGTCGAGGCCCTGCTGGCGCAGCTCCGCCTCCGCGAGGTCGTCGGGGTTGCCGCCGAGCTTGATGTCCGTACCGCGGCCGGCCATGTTCGTGGCGACGGTGACGGCGCCCTTGCGGCCGGCCTGGGCGACGATGATCGCCTCCCGGTCGTGCTGCTTCGCGTTCAGCACCTCGTGCTGGACGCCGCGCTTGTTGAGCTGCTGCGAGAGGTACTCGGACTTCTCGACGGAGGTGGTGCCGACGAGGATCGGCTGCCCCTTCTCGTGCTTCTCCGCGATGTCGTCGACGACCGCGGCGAACTTGGCCACCTCGGTGCGGTAGATCAGGTCGGACTGGTCCTTGCGGACCATGGGCCTGTTGGTCGGGATCGGGACGACGCCGAGCTTGTAGATCTGGTGGAACTCGGCGGCCTCGGTCATCGCCGTACCGGTCATGCCGGCGAGCTTGTCGTAGAGGCGGAAGAAGTTCTGGAGGGTGATGGTGGCGAGTGTCTGGTTCTCGTCCTTGATGTCCACCCCTTCCTTCGCCTCGATCGCCTGGTGCATGCCCTCGTTGTAGCGGCGGCCGGCGAGGATACGGCCGGTGTGCTCGTCGACGATCATGACTTCGCCGTCGATGACGACGTAGTCCTTGTCGTTCTTGAACAGTTCCTTGGCCTTGATGGCGTTGTTCAGATAGCCGACCAGGGGGGTGTTCACCGACTCGTAGAGATTGTCGATGCCCAGCCAGTCCTCGACCTTGGCGACACCGGACTCATGGATCGCGACGGTCCGCTTCTTCTCGTCGACCTCGTAGTCGCCGGTCTCCTCGATGCCCTTCAGCGGATTGCCCGCCTCGCCCTTGGTCAGCCGGGTGACGAGCTTGGCGAAATCGCCGTACCACTTGGTGGCCTGGTCGGCGGGGCCGGAGATGATCAGCGGCGTACGGGCCTCGTCGACGAGGATCGAGTCGACCTCGTCCACCACGGCGAAATTGTGTCCGCGCTGGACGAGCTCCTCCTTGGACCACGCCATGTTGTCGCGGAGGTAGTCGAAGCCGAATTCGTTGTTCGTGCCGTAGGTGATGTCGCAGGCGTACTGCTCACGGCGCTGCGCGGGTGTCATGTTCGCGAGGATGCAGCCGACGCTCAGGCCCAGGAACTTGTGGACCCGGCCCATCATCTCGGAGTCGCGCTCGGCCAGGTAGTCGTTGACCGTGATCAGATGGACGCCCTTGCCGGAGAGCGCGTTGAGATACGTGGGGAGGGTGCCGACGAGGGTCTTGCCCTCACCGGTCTTCATCTCGGCGACATAGCCGAGGTGCAGGGCTGCGCCACCCATCATCTGGACGTCGTAGTGACGCTGGCCGAGAACGCGCTTGGCGGCCTCGCGGACCGTGGCGAACGCCTCGGGAAGAAGATCGTCAAGGCTGTCCTCACCGCTGGCGAAGCGCTGCTTGTACTCTTCCGTGAGCGCCCGCAACTCGGCGTCGGAGAGGGCGACGAAGTCCTCTTCGATGGAGTTGACCTGGTCCGCGATGCGGTGCAGTTTGCGCAGGATCTTGCCTTCGCCTGCACGCATGAGCTTGTTGAAGACGGACACTGAGGCTGGTCTCCTTGCCGATTCGGGCCTGGCTGGGTCGTGGGGGACTCTGGCGCGGGCACGGCAGGTGGGCCCCACCGCAACGGCCATCGTAAGCGAGGACCCCACCGGGTCGGGAGGCCCGCAGCCGGCCGGGCCGTCTGTTACCCGCCATGTGAACGCACGGGACGCACGGAAGGTGCCGGTGCGGCATGAAAAGTGCTCGCATCCACCCGCGGAGCCTATGAGAATCCGGGCATGGAGCCCATCACTCTGACCACCGAGCGCCTGCTGCTGCGCACGTTCACGGACGACGACACGGAGGAGATCCACCGGCTCTGCCAGGACCCCGAGATCCAGCGGTGGACGACGGTCCCCTCTCCGTACGAACGCCGGCACGCGACCGAGTTCACCGGCCACACGGTCCCCGAGGGCTGGCGCACGGGGACGATGTTCACCTTCGCGGTCCTCCCGCGCGGGGGCGGCCCGCTGATGGCGTCGATCTCGGTCACGCTGCGTGCCCTCTCGGGCACCTGGGAGATCGGGTTCTGGACCGGCAAGGAGTTCCGGGGGCGCGGGATCATGGCGGAGGCCATGGGCGCCCTGGCGCACTGGACCTTCACCCGGCTCGGCGGGACCCGCCTGGAGTGGCGGGCCGAGGTCGGCAACGCGGCCTCGCGGGCGGTCGCGCTGAAGGCGGGTTTCACCGTGGAGGGCGAGCTGCGGGCCGCCCTGCTGAACAACGGCACGCTCCGGGACGCCTGGGTGGGCTCCCTGCTCCCGTCCGATGTGGACCTGCCGAGTCCGTACGCGTATCTCCCGGCTCCCGCGGTGAAGGACTGAGCCCCGCATTCCCGAGCCCCGGTTCGCCCGGGTGCCTGGGCGGACCGGCCTCACAGGCACGCCCGGGCCCGGCGTCGGGGGACCGTGGTACCGGAGCTGCGGGAGGCCCGGCACGGGCCGCGCCCGCCTGGGGCAGGCGATGTCCGACGGGATGACGGGGTACGTGCCGACGAGTTCCCGCCGACGCAGCGGCACCGGCCACGGCGTGGGCGGGGGCCCGGGCCGGGCCCGGTCCACGCGGGTGCCGCGCTGTCAGTTGCGGCGTCTATCGTGCGTTCATGACGACGTTGCCGCCGCCCGCCGCCGAACTGTCCGCCGACGAGGCCCGCCGCATAGCCCTGCGCGCCCAAGGGTTCCTGGGCGCGCAGGACCGGCGGGCGGGTGTGCGCGGTGTGCTGCGGCATCTGGGGGCGGTGCAGCTGGACACGATCTCGGTCCTGGCGCGCTCGCACGAGCTGATTCCCTACGCCCGGCTCGGCGCCGTCGGCCGCCGCGCCGTCGAGGACGCCTATTGGACCGAGGGCCACGGCTTTGAATACTGGTCGCACGCGGCCTGCATCCTGCCCGTCGAGGAGTGGCCGCACTTCGGATTCCGCCGCCGCGCCTATCGCGCCCGGCTGCCCTGGCACCACGACCTGCCGGACGGCACCTACGACACGGTGATCAAGCAGCTGCGCACCGAGGGCCCCCTCACGGCGTCGGAGCTGGGCGGCGCGAAGAACGGCGGGGAGTGGTGGGACTGGTCCGCCTCCAAGGTCGCCGTCGAGCGCGCGCTGATGTACGGCGAGGTGGTGTGCACCGAGCGCCGCGGCTGGAAGCGGGTGTACGACCTGGCGGAGCGGGCCGTTCCCGGGGAGCTTCTGGACACCGAGCTGGACGACCGGGAGTGCCTGCGGCGGCTCGTGCGGCTGGCCGGGCAGTCGCTGGGGGTCGGGACACGGGCGGACATCGCTGACTACCACCGGCTGAAGGGCGAGCAGTTCGACGCGGTGGTGGTGGACTCCGGTCTGGTGCCGGTCACCGTCGAGGGCTGGTCCAAGCCCGCCTGGGCGGATCCGGAGGCGCTGGCCACCGTGCCGCGCGGCCGTCACCGCACGACCCTGCTCTCCCCCTTCGACTCGCTGGTCTGGGAGCGGGCCCGCACAGAACGGATCTTCGGTTTCACCCACCGGCTGGAGGCCTACGTCCCCAAGCCGAAGCGGGTGTACGGCTACTTCGCCATGCCGCTGCTGTCGGGCGGCAGGCTCCTGGGCCGTGCCGACCCGGCTCGCGAGGGCACGACGCTCGTCGCCAAGCAGGTGTCGCTGGAGACGGCCAAGGCCGTCGCGCCCATGGCGCGGGCGCTGCGGGAGGCGGCGGAGTGGGTGGGCTGCGACGCGGTGCGGGTCGAGCGGGTCGACCGCCCCGAACTGACCGCCCCCCTGATCGCCGCCCTCACCTGACCGGGCGAGGCCCCGGGTCCCGCGCCAACCCGACCGACCGCCGACGGGCCCCCTGACCGGGCCCGTCGGCTAACGGATCTCCAGGATCTTCTCCCGCATCGCGTAGACCACGGCCTCCATCCTGGAGTGCAGCTGGAGCTTCTCCAGGATGTTGCGGACATGGTTCTTCACCGTGTTCTCGGAGATGAACAACTCCTTGGCGATATCACGGTTGTTCATGCCCGTGGCGACCAGCTTCAGCACCTCCAGCTCCCGGTCGGTGAGCCGGGGCGCGGGCACGAGCCTGCGCTCGTCGGTGCGCTGGATCATCGACTTGAACTCGGTGAGGAGCTTGGACGCCATGGACGGGCTGATCTGCGACTGCCCGTCGGCGACGGCGCGGATCGCCGTGGCGACCTCGTCGGTGGAGATCTCCTTGAGGAGATAGCCGGTGGCGCCCGCCTTGATCGCGTCGTAGAGATCGGCCTCCTCATCGCTGATCGTCAGCATGATGATCTTCGCGCTGGGTGCGACCTCCTTGATGGAGGTACACGCCTCGATACCGCCCCGCCGTGGCATGCGCACATCCATCAGCACGATGTCCGGCAGCAGGTCGGCGGCCTTGTCGACGGCCTCGGCGCCGTCGCCCGCCTCGCCGACGACCTGGATGTCCTCCTCCTGGGCGAGGACGATCTCCAGCCCTCTGCGGAAGAGTGCGTGGTCGTCCACCACGAGAACCCGGATCGGCTCGGCGCGGGAGCCGCCCGAGGCGGCCTCAACGACCGTGTCCCGGGCGGCGGCCGTGTCCTGTTGAACCGGTCCGAAGCTGTCCGCCATCGTTCCTCCCCCTGAAGACAGGGCCTGAAGGTCATGTGTGTCAGCCAACGCCTGTGCACAGAGCACCGGTTGGTCCTGTGACGCCATGCTTTCATGCCCGGACGTCAGAGCGGTGGTCCTGTGGTCGCACGGTGGTGCCCCGGGGGCGCGCAGTGCACGTCAGGGGCACCACCACTACCGCTTATCCTGCGTGACGGCCTCGTCAGCCGCCGAGCGCTCCTCCGGCGCCGCCCGCCTCGGACCCGGCCAGCGGATCGGTCTCCAGGTGAATGACGCCGTAGTCATAGGCGTGCCGCCGGTAGACGACACTGGGCTGCTTCGTCTCGGAGTCGACGAAGAGATAGAAGTCGTGCCCGACCAGTTCCATCTCGTAGAGCGCCTGGTCGAGTGTCATGGGTGCCGCGGTGTGGACCTTCTCGCGGACCACCATCGGGCCCTCGCCCTGGACTTCGAGCGGGCCGATCCTGGTGGTGGGAATGGATTCCGGCTTCTCCGCGGCCGGGAGGTGGCCGTTGGCATTCAACTCCGCGACGCCGGGAACGACATCGGCCACCTCGGCGGCCGACAGCCGGCCGTTTCCACGGCGGGTGTGACGCTTGTCGTGCTGCTTGCGCAGGCGGGCTTCCAGCTTGCCCGTGGCGAGGTCAAGCGCTGCGTACGGGTCGCCGGCCGATGCCTCCGCCCGGATCACCGGGCCTCGTGAGTGGAGCGTGATCTCCACGCGGTCCGAACGGTCGGCCTGCCGCGGGTTGTGCTCCTTGGACACCTCGACATCCAGGCTGATCACCTTGGCGTCGAGCTTCTGGATCTTGTCCAGCTTCAGCTTCTCGGCCACGTGCTTGCGGAACCGCTCGGGCACCTCGGTCTTGCGGCCCTTGACGACGATGTCCACGCAGAACTCCGTTCCCGGATCGCTCCGCCTACTCAGCGGCTGCGGAGCGTCTCCCTCTTGCACCAGACCCCGGTGTTTCGCCGGAGCCTCGGACTAGGCGACTTTCACCTCCTCCTCCCCAGTCGACAAGATCCCCACCCCACCAACTTTCGAGGTTTTCCGTTGCCTCGAATCCCTGGCCGACGGCACGGCAGTGCATTCGGTGAGGTACGGGACCTCATTCCGCACATCTTCACAACCGAACATAGCTCGATCAGAGCGGTGTCGGCACCCGCTACCAGCGCGTACCTCCGTTCGGCGGTAATTCTCCTCTCACTAGCTGCAACGTTGCTCCTTCCCCGTCAGTTCCGGTTTATTTCGAATGAAAACGGTGGTGCGGCGACAACTGCCGCGTTCAACTGTGCGAATCCCGAAAACTCCACCCGCTGTGCCTCGGTGAGCGCCCGGGCCGCCTCCGCCAGGGAGGCACCCGTCGTCATGAGGTCGTCCACCAGCACCACCCGGCCGCCCTCCAGCAGCCTCCCGGCACCACCCGCGACCCTCAGGGCACCGGCCAGATTCCGCGCCCTCTCCCGGGCCGTGAGGCCCGATTGGTCGGCCACTTCACGCCACTGGCGCAGCACCGGCAGCGCCCTCGCCTCCGTACCCGTACGCCGCAGCTCGCCCGCCGCCGCCCGAGCGATCCGCCGCGCCGCGTCATGCCCCCGCGCCCGCACCGCGCGCCGCGCCGACGGCACGGGGACGAGCAGCAGCGGCCCCGTCTCCCGCGTCGCCGGGGGCACCGCGGCCCGCACCGCCCCGGCGAGCGCGACACCCAGAGGCCGGGCCAGCCCCAGCGCGCCCCGCTCCTTGTGCGCGAGCAGCACCGCCCGTACCGCGTCGGCGTAAGGGGCGGCCGCGTGCACCACCGGCAGGCCCGCGGGCTCGGGCACCGGTCTCGCCCGGCGCGCAGCGGAGCCGTACAGCTCATACGCGCACCTCTCGCACAGCGGCGTGCGGGGAACACCGCAGCCACCGCATGCGACCGGCAGCACCAGGCCGGAGATTTCCTGCCACCACCCCCGCATGTCCACCACTGTGCCAAGGGTCCGAGACGCTCGCCACCCCTGTGGATAACTCGCGGGTAACCACTCCGGCCCGGGGATTCTCCTGAGCGGTCCGGGTGGCCGATGCCGGTCGGCGCAGGCGCTCAGCCGGGGTAGACGGGTGACGAGCCCTTCTTGACCATCGTCTGCCAGTTGGCCCCGGGCGGCAGCCGCACGATGCCGTCGTCCTCGGAGTACGCCACCAGCGGGCGGCTCTCCTCGTTCGACGCCGCGACCGCCTTCACACGGTTGAGCCCCGGCAGCACCCCGCCCGCGGGAGTGGAACCGTCCGTCTGCATGTAGCGCACCTGAGGCACCCCGCCGGCTTCCCGTCCGACCACCACGAGCCGGCTGGGGCCGGCCCAGGAAACAGCCGTCACGGTCTCCATCTGGGGAGCCGCGGACCTGAGCCCCGCGACGGTCACCACGGAGTCCTCCGGTGAGCCCTGACGCTCCACCCGCCCGATCTGCAGGGTGGTCTTCCCGTCCTTCTCCAGCAGGAGCGCGATGCGCGTGCCGTCGGCGGACACCCTCAGCGAGTCGATCCGCTCCCCGTCGAGCCCCGGAACGATCCGGACCTCCTGAGGCGGGCCCTTGCCGCCCGCGAGCCGGAGCAGCGCGGGCTTTTTGGGGTCGCGGTCGGCGATCCACAGATCACCGCGCCCGTCCCAGCTCGGCGCGGAGAGGCGGTCGTTCTGCTTCTTGCCCTTGCTCACCACCACCGGGGGAACGGTTTCGCTCCCGGTCCTGATCGACGCGACATGCAGCTTGCCGTGGTCCTTGGTGACCGCGGCGGCGGTGCGCTCGTCACGGGCCACCGCGACCTGGCTCATCCGTACCCGCCCGTCCCCGAACGGCCCCTGGACCTGCGTCGGCACGCTGGCTTCCTCCGCGCTCCGCGACAGTCTCGCCAGCCGGGAGTCGGCGTCCACGAAGTACGGGTCGGCCGAGGTACCCGTAGCGCTGTCCGGCGCGTAGGTCTCCTCCCGGCCCCGGGGGAGCACACAGAGCTGGGAGCCGTCCGAACGCTGCAGCTCCACCTGCTCGACCGGGGTGGACGACAGGTCCCTCAGAGTGAACAGGATCTGCGCCGCCATCTTGGTGCACTGGGTGCGCCCCACATGGGACGCCTTGTCGTTGAGCGGCACCTTGAGCGCGTTGCGGTCGTCGAACGTCAGGGACTTGACGCCCTCCTTCAGCGTCGTACCGGTCGGGAACGGCGACTCCACCACCGGCTTCAGCCAGTCCGTCGGGCCGTCGAGGAGGGCCTTGACCGACTGGGTCACCGGGTCCATCCGGGTCACCGGGTCCGTCCGCTGCCGGATGAACACGGGATCGGCGACCACCTTGTTCCATCCGGTCGCGAAGTAGTACTTGTTCACCGGCCGGTAGTTGCGCTGGAAGTCGGACGCGCCGAGCACCAGCCCGGGCGGCAGGCTGTCGATCCGCCACTCCTTGCCGTCCGGACCGCTCTGCAACGACAGATGGATGGTCTTGCGGTAGTCGTCGAGGGTGGTCGCCTCATAGGCGTGCTGGGAGTCGACGGTCGCTATCTGCTTGCCGACCAGCGGTACGTCCCGGCCCGGGTTGTCCCGGCTGCCCACCACTGCGGCGTTCACGTCGGGTGCGGCGGCGAGGACCGTCGTACGCTCCTCCGGGCGCCACTTCTGCGACGCCGCGGGCGTCAGATAGGTCCGGGCGGTCGCGAAATTGGCGTCGTCGCTGGTCATCGCCTCCAGAAACCCGGCGACGACCTCCTCGGGCGTCGCTCCCTTCCTGGGCGGCACCGCGTACACCCGCACCTGGGAGTCCGCAGGCGGCGACGCCTTGACGGCATGGATGTCACCGCTGTCGGGCATCGAGGCGCATCCGGTCAGCAGCACCCCGGTGCCACCCAGCAGCGCGCCGAGACGCACAGCGCCCCGGCCGCCCTTCCGACGAGGGTCAGCGCCCACGAGTCGTGTCCTCCCGGTCCGAAGCAACCTGTGCGGCGGAGTCGTCCTGGCGCTCGCCCGCGGGACGGGCCACCACCCTGGAGCCGCTGCCGGGCAGCGCCGCAGGATCCACCCCGCGGGGGGCCGTACGAGGTGCGACCGGCGCCCGCGGCGGCACCGGCAGCGGCGCACGGCCCGCAGGCGCCTGAGCGGGCACGGAGGCCAGCCGGTGCCCCGGTGTCCTCAGCGCCGTGTCCTGGGACAGGGCGCGGTCCCGGTTCTGCCGCGAGTCCTCCGGTTCCAGCGGTACCGGCGACCCCCGCAACGGCTCGTCCGCCGTGCGCGGCAGGGTCAGCCGGAACTGGGACCCGCCGCCGGGCTCGCCCCACGCCTGAAGCCAGCCGCCGTGCAGCCGGGCGTCCTCGACGGCGATGGAAAGACCGAGACCGGTGCCCCCGGTGGTCCGCGCCCGCGCGGGATCCGCTCGCCAGAAGCGGTTGAACACCCGGGTCGCCTCTCCCGGCTTCAGGCCCACTCCGTAGTCCCGTACGGCGACCGCGACGGCACCGCCCGCGACCGCCATCCGGACGACCACATCCCGGCCCTCGCCGTGCTCGACGGCGTTGACGACCAGGTTCCGCAGCACCCGCTCCACGCGCCGGGCGTCGGCCTCCGCCACGACCGGCTGCTCGTCGCCGACCACCCTTATTCGGCTGCCCTTGCGCTCGGCCAGCGGCTCGGCCCCGCCGATGACCCGCCGTACGACCTCGCGCAGATCTATGGGCTCGGCCTCCAGCGCCGCGGCTCCCGCGTCGAAACGGCTGATCTCCAGCAGATCCGAGAGCAGCGACTCGAACCGGTCGAGCTGGTCCCCGAGCAGCTCGGCCGAGCGCGCCGTCACGGGATCGAAGTCGACACGGGCCTCGTGAATGACATCCGCCGCCATCCGTACGGTCGTCAGCGGGGTCCGCAGCTCGTGCGAGACATCGGAGACGAAGCGCCGCTGCATCCGGGACAGCTCCTCCAGCTGCTGGATCTTGAGCTGAAGATTCTGCGCCATCTTGTTGAAGGCTTCACCAAGTCTGGCGATGTCGTCCTCGCCGGTGACCTTCATCCGTTCCTGGAGGCGGCCGGCGGACAGCCGTTCGGCGATCCCCGCGGCCATCCGTACCGGTGTCACGACCTGCCGTACGACCAGCCAGGCGATCGCTCCCAGCAGCACGACGACGAAGAGCCCGGCCGTCGCGAGGGTCCCCCTGACGAGGTTGAGCGACTGCTCCTCCTGAGCCAGCGGGAACAGGTAGTACAGCTCGTAGGAACTGCCCTCGATGTCGTTGAGACGTTTACCCACGGCCAGGCCCGGCTCGGGCGCGGCCTCGCCGTTGTTGTACTTGATCTCGATGTACGTCTCATGGGTCCCGGCCTGCTGGCGCACGGCCTCCCGCAGCGCGTCGGGGATCGACGCGGGGTCCACGCTGCCCGATGTACGGGGCCCGCGGCTTGAGCTGGGGCGTTCCGAGTCGGCGCTCAGCGCCACCACGTTGAACGCGCCCTGACCACCGCTCGCGAGCCGCTCCACCAGATCGGACCGCCAGGAACTCGTGGCGGTCGGGCCGTCCGCTCCCGTGCCGTCCGGGCCTCCGGAGCCCTGCGGGGCGTTCGCCTCCTCCGTCGCCACGGCGAAGCCCCCGGCGGCCTGGCTCTCCGCCGCCCTTCCCTTGGCGTCGAGAAGACCGTTGCGCACCTGTCCGATGACCACAAAGCCGAGGAGGACGACCACTCCGACCGACATCAGCAGCGTCGTCACCACGATCCGGAGCTGGATATTGCGCCGCCACAGACGGACTGCGGGCAGCAGCGGACGGCGCACCCAACGCATGATGAGCCGGAGCATCAGCCGCCCGGGCTCACCGTCCTGGCCCGACCGCCTGCCACGCAGCAGACGGCCGAACCACGACGGACCCGTCGGCCCGTGCCCCGGACCGGCAGCCCGCCCCGTACGGACTCCCGGCTCCCCGGGCCTCGGAGCGGCGCTGCCGGACACGTCAGCTCGGTCCGGCCTTGTAACCGACGCCACGGACGGTCACCACGATCTCCGGGCGCTCCGGGTCCTTCTCGACCTTGGAACGCAGCCGCTGGACATGCACGTTCACCAGCCTGGTGTCGGCCGCGTGGCGATACCCCCAGACCTGCTCCAGCAGCACCTCTCGGGTGAACACCTGCCACGGCTTGCGGGCGAGCGCCACCAGCAGATCGAACTCGAGCGGGGTCAGCGCGATGGACTGCCCGTCCCGCTTCACCGAGTGACCGGCCACATCGATGACCAGATCCCCGATCGTCAGCTGCTCCGGCGCGGGCTCCTCCGACCTCCTAAGCCGCGCCCTGATCCGCGCGACCAGCTCCTTCGGCTTGAACGGCTTGACGATGTAGTCATCGGCGCCGGACTCCAGTCCGACGACGACGTCCACGGTGTCGCTTTTGGCCGTGAGCATCACGATCGGCACACCCGACTCGGCCCTGATCAGCCGACACACCTCGATGCCGTCCCGTCCGGGCAGCATGAGGTCCAACAGCACAAGATCCGGCTTGGCCTCACGGAAAGCGGCAAGTGCCTTGTCGCCGTCCGCTACGAACGACGGCTCGAAACCTTCACCACGCAGCACAATCCCGAGCATCTCGGCCAGTGCGGTGTCGTCGTCGACGACAAGGACTCGTCCCTTCATAATCGACATCATCCCATTAGCTCATCGTTACCTGGCGTGACCTGGCACACAGCTCCGTGATCCCACCCCCGGTGACCGGCGACAACGTGCCTTCTTCGGTCACGATCGCCGTCACCAGCTCGGGCGGAGTCACATCAAAGGCAGGGTTGTACGCCTGCGTACCCAGCGGCGCAACCGGAAGCCCTCCCCCTGTTCCCACCGCAGCCGTCGCCGACTGCGGAGACATGATCTCCGTAACCTCCTGACCGGTGCGCTGCTCCACCTCGATCGACGCCCCGTCCGCCGTGGCCGGGTCGATCGTCGTCGTGGGAGCGACCACGACGAACGGCACATGGTGGTACTTCGCCAGTACGGCGAGCGGATAGCTTCCCACCTTGTTGGCGACCGAGCCGTCCGCGGCAATCCGGTCCGCGCCTATGAGTACCGCATCGACCTCCCCCGCCGCGAACAGCGAGCCGGCTGCACTGTCCGTGAGCAGCGTGTACGTCATCCCGTTGCGGGCCGCCTCGTACGCCGTCAGCCGCGCCCCCTGCAGCAGAGGCCGTGTCTCGTCGACCCACAGCCTCCGCAGCCTGCCTCCGCGGTGAGCGGCGAGCGCCACGGCGAACGCCGTGCCCTCACCGCCCGAGACCAGTGCCCCGGTGTTGCAGTGCGTGAGGATCCGGAGGTTCCCGCCGGGGAGCAGCTCGTCGAGCAGCAGGAGCCCGTGTGCGGCCATACGGGCGCTGGCCTCGGCGTCCTGCCGGTGCAGCTCCCTGGCGGCCCTGAGGGCCGCCTGTGCCGCCGCCCCGGCCCCGCCACCAGCCGCGGCCCGGTGGGCGGTCACCGCCACCCGTACCCCGTACACCAGATTCACCGCGGTGGGCCGCGCCCCCGCCAGCAGCGAAGCCGCCTCCTCCACGTCATAGCCCCGTACGGCGGCGAGAGCGACACCGTAGGCCCCCGCGATCCCCAGCAGAGGTGCCCCGCGCACGGCGAGCGTCCGGATCGCCTGCACCAGTGCGGGCACATCGGTGCAGACCAGCTCGGCCTCCTCGGCGGGCAGCCTGGTCTGGTCGAGAAGCACCAGCACGGGACCTTCGGGAGGCTCCTCCCAGCGCAGTACCGGGAGCGGGGGTGGCCCGACGTCGGCTTGCTGTTGCGCGTACTGATCAGCCATCTGCCCAGTCTGCCCCGTGAGGAACGGACAATGAAGGCACGAAGGAGACGCAGGGGCCCACCCACCGGCGGGCAGCGCGTGGCACGATGGCTGCCAGCCTGCCGACTCCGTACACGGACAGGTGCTGTGCACAAGTCGGCAGGCCGAGCCGACCCCACAACCAACCCATGAGGTGGACGACCGTGAACGACACTCCGGGCTGGGCATCGCCCGGATCTGCTCCCTCCGACGGGCAGGACGCCAACGTGCCCCGGCCCTCCGAGCCCGCCGATCAGACCGGCCCAGCCTCGAAGTGGTCCCGCGAGCAGCCACCCGCAGGACAGTGGTCCGCGCCCAGCGCCCCTGAGGGCGGCGGGACTCCCGGACCTCCCCAGCCGGGTCCCGGCTGGGGAGGGACTCAGCCACACGGCTGGGGACCACCGCCGGCGGCCAAGCCCGGAGTCATTCCGCTCCGCCCGCTGGGCATGGGCGAGATCCTCGACGGCGCGGTCTCGACCCTGCGCGCACACTGGCGCACGGTCCTCGGCATCACGATCAGCGTCTCCGTGATCGCCGAGATCGGCAACATCCTGGCCGCGCGCTATCTGCTCCCGGACCCGGTGGAACTGGACCCCGACGCCGATTCGTCGGAGGCCCTGCGCCAGGTCGGCGACTCCCTGCAGTCCAGCACGATCTCGCTGGGACCGGTGATGCTCATCACGATGGTCGCTACGCTCTTCACGACCGCGCTCCTCACCATGGTCATCAGCCGATCGGTGCTGGGGCAGCCGGTGAAGCTCTCCGAGGCCTGGCGCGAGGCGCGGCCCAGGCTGCCTCAGCTCCTCGGCCTGACCCTGCTGCTGCCGCTGATCGGCGCCGCCATCGTGGCCGTGGCGATCCTGCCCGGTCTGCTGCTGGGCGGCGGAGCGGGTATGGCACTCGCGGTGCTCGGCGGTCTCGCGTCCCTCGGTGTCGTCCTCTGGCTGATGATCCGGTTCGCTCTCGCCTCGCCCGCGCTGATGCTGGAACGCCAGGGCGTCTTCGCCTCCATGCGCCGCTCCGCCAAACTCGTCCAGGGTGCCTGGTGGCGGACGTTCGGCATCATCGCACTGACGATGCTGCTGACCCTCCTCGTCTCGATGATCATCTCCGTGCCCTTCGGCCTGGTCGCCGTCGCGATGGACAGCGGCGGGTTCAGCGACTTCCTCAACGGGGAGGCCCCCGACTTCGGCTGGGCGTACCTGATCATCTCGGGTATCGGCGCAGTGATCGCCTCCTCCATCACGTACCCCATCTCCGCGGGTGTGACCGTCCTCCTCTACGTCGACCAGCGCATCCGCCGCGAGGCCCTCGACCTCGAACTCGGCCGTGCGGCGGGCCTCCCCGGCTACGGCTCCGAGCCGCCCGGCAACGCCCCCAGGAGCTGATGGGGTGACGGCTTCGGGGGGTGTGACGACGGCGTGGTCACGGATCCGCGCGAACGATGACGTACCGGTGGACATTCCCCGAGTCCCCGCCAGGGAGGCGGCGGAGCGGGAACTGACAAAACCGATGTACCACGAGAACGACCCGAACCTCCTCGAACGGGCCCTTGACCGCTTCTGGGAGTGGGTCGGCGGTCTCCTGGACGTCGCTGCCGGCGCCGCGCCGGGCGGTGTGGTCGGGCTCGTTGTCATCGCCCTGGTGGCCGCCGCCCTCATCGCCGCCCTCTTGTGGCGCCTCGGCACGCCCCGCCGCACCCCTTCAACAGCCGACTCTCTCTTCGACGATGTACCGCGCAGTGCGTCCGAGCACCGTGCCGCCGCCGAGGCCCACGCGGCTGCCGGACGCTGGAACCAGGCCGTCCAGGAGCGTATGCGGGCCGTCGTCCGCGCGCTGGAGGAGCGGGCCCTTCTCGACCCCCGCCCCGGCCGCACTGCCGACGAGGCCGCCGCAGAAGGCGGGCGCTCACTTCCCGGCCACGCCGATGGACTTCGGTCCGCCGCGCGCGAGTTCGACGAGGTCACATACGGTGGCCGGACCGCCGACCAGCAGGCGTATCTGCGGCTGCGGGACTTGGACCTCCGCCTGGAGCGGGCCAAGCCCCAGCTGACGGGTGCGGCCCAAGGAGCAGCCGAATGACCGCGGTTGCCCGCAGCACCACGTCCATGTCCCCCACCGGCCGCCAGGTGTGGACCCGCGCCCGGGGGCTGCTGCTGGCAGTGGTCATCCTCATCGTGGCCGGGATCACCATGGCCGCGCTGCGCTCGGGCGACGAGCACGGCCGGCTGGACCCACGCTCCGCCGACCGGCTCGGGAGCCGGGCCGTCGCCGAACTCCTCAAGGACCGCGGGGTCTCCACCCGTGTCGTCACCACGCTCGACGAGGCCACCGGCGCGGCCGGCCCGGACACGACCCTCCTCGTCGCCACCCCCGACCTGCTGACGGACAGCCAGCAGGAGAGCCTCCGGGCCGCGGCGGACTCCTCCGGCGGACGCACGGTGCTCGTCTCCCCCGGTCCCGGATCCGTCGGCACCCTGGCCCCCGGGGTCCGCGCCACCTCGACGGTCCGGGCTTCGGCCCGCACCCCCCAGTGCACGCTGCCGGCCGCCCGCACCGCAGGCAGCGCCGACCTCGGGGGCGAGCGCTACGACACCAAGGTCCCCGGAGCCGACCGCTGTTACCCGAGCGGCGGTCTGCCGACGCTTCTGAGGATCGATACCGCGGGCAATGGAGAGACCGTCCTGCTCGGCTCGCCCGACATCCTCTACAACCACCGCCTGGACAAGAACGGCAACGCCTCTCTCGCCCTGCAACTCCTCGGCTCCCGAACCCATCTGGTCTGGTACCTCCCCTCGCTCAGTGACGGCTCCGCAGCCCAGGACGACAGCGAGAGCTCCTTCTTCGAACTGATCCCTTCGGGCTGGCTCTGGGGCACGCTCCAACTCCTCGTAGCCGCTGTCCTCGCCGCCGTCTGGCGCGCCCGGCGGCTCGGCCCCCTCGTCACCGAGCGGCTTCCCGTGGCCATCCGCGCCTCCGAGGCCACGGAGGGCCGGGCCCGCCTGTACCACAAGGTCAACGCCCGCGACCGGGCCGCCGCGACCCTGCGGGAGGCCACCCGGACGCGCCTCGCCGCGCTTCTCGGCGTGGCCCCCGCAGCAGCCCACTCCCCCGAATCCCTGCTCCCCGCTGCCTCGGCCCACCTCGCCGCCCACGACCAGGACCTCATGGCCCTGCTCTTCGGTCCGGCCCCGGCCGACGACGCCGCTCTTGTCCACCTGGCAGACCAACTCGACGCCCTCGAAAGAGAGGTACGCACCTCATGAGCGCCCCGACCCCCGAGACAGCTGCGACGGCTGCGAACTCGGACAGCGCCCGCGCCTCCCTGGAGGCCCTGCGCACCGAGATCGCAAAAGCCGTGGTCGGCCAGGACCCCGCTGTCACCGGACTTGTCGTGGCCCTGCTCTGCCGAGGCCATGTCCTTCTCGAAGGAGTACCCGGCGTCGCCAAGACCCTGCTCGTTCGTGCGCTGGCCGCATCCCTCGAACTCGGCACCAAGCGCGTTCAGTTCACCCCCGATCTGATGCCCAGCGACATCACCGGATCGCTCGTCTACGACGCCCGAACGGCGGAGTTCTCCTTCCAGCCCGGGCCTGTGTTCACCAATCTTCTGCTCGCCGACGAAATCAACCGCACTCCGCCCAAGACCCAGTCGTCCCTCCTGGAAGCGATGGAGGAACGGCAGGTCACTGTCGACGGCACCCCCCGCCCGCTCCCGGAGCCGTTCCTGGTCGCGGCGACCCAGAACCCCGTTGAGTACGAAGGCACCTATCCGCTGCCCGAGGCCCAACTGGACCGCTTTCTCCTCAAACTGACGGTCCCCCTTCCCTCACGCGACGACGAGATCAGTGTCCTGACCCGTCACGCCGAAGGATTCAATCCGCGCGACCTCCAAGCCGCTGGCGTACGCACCGTCGCGGGCCCGGCAGACCTGGAGGCGGCCAGGGCTGCCGTCGCCAAAACCTCGGTCTCCACCGAGATCGCCGGCTATGTCGTCGATATCTGTCGTGCCACTCGTGACTCCCCATCACTCACCCTCGGTGTCTCTCCCCGAGGTGCCACCGCCCTGCTCTCCACCGCCCGCGCGTGGGCCTGGCTCACCGGTCGCGACTACGTCATCCCCGACGATGTGAAAGCACTGGCCCTGCCCACCCTGCGCCACCGGATCCAGCTCCGGCCGGAGGCGGAGATGGAAGGAGTCACCGCCGACTCCGTCATCACCGCGATCCTCAGCCACGTCCCCGTCCCCCGCTGAGACGGCGCTCCCATGGCCCTCACCGGACGAACCGCACTCCTCGCCGCACTCGGCTCTCTCCCCGTGGGCCTGCTCGCACCCAGCTGGACGGGGTTGCTCGCTGTCAATGCGCCTCTGTCACTAGCAATCTTGTGCGACTACGCCCTCGCCGCGCCAGTGCGATCGCTCCGATTCACCCGAAGCGGTGACACATCAGTTCGACTCGGCGACAGGGCAGCCGTCCAACTGACCGTCTCCAACCCCTCCAACCGCCCCCTGCGCGCCCAGCTCCGCGACGCCTGGCCCCCGAGCAGCTGGACCCGGGACACGGAACAGGCCGCTTCCCGGCACACGCTCACCGTGCCCGCCGGCGAACGCCGCCGTATCACCACCTACCTGCGTCCGAGCCGCCGCGGTGACCGCCGCTCCGAACGCGTCACCGTCAGGTCATACGGTCCTCTGGGCCTCGCAGCGCGCCAGAGCAGCCACAACGTCCCCTGGACCGTACGAGTCCTGCCGCCCTTCACCAGCCGCAAGCACCTGCCGTCACGTCTGACCCGGCTGCGCGAACTGGACGGTCGCACCAGCGTTCTCATCCGCGGTCAGGGCACCGAATTCGACAGCCTCCGCGACTATGTACCCGGGGACGACACCCGCTCGATCGACTGGCGAGCCACCGCCCGCCAGTCCACAGTCGCCGTGCGGACCTGGCGCCCCGAACGCGACCGCCACATCCTCCTCGTCCTCGACACCGGCCGCACCTCCGCCGGCCGCGTCGGGGACATTCCCCGTCTCGACGCCTCCATGGACGCGGCCCTGCTCCTCACCGCCCTCGCTTCCCGAGCGGGTGACCGTGTGGATCTCCTCGCCTACGACCGCCGTATCCGCGCCCAGGTCCTGGGCCGCTCCGCAGGCGAGCTCCTGCCCGCCATGGTGAACGCCCTGGCACCGCTGGAGCCCGAACTCATCGAGACGGACGCACGGGGCCTGAGCGCCGCAGCCCTCAAAAGCGCCCCGCGCCGCTCCCTGATCGTGCTCCTCACCACTCTGGACGCCGCCCCTATCGAGGAGGGGCTGCTCCCGGTACTGCCTCAGCTCACACAGCGGCACACCGTGCTCGTCGCATCGGTCGCGGATCCTCATGTCCAGGAGATGTCCGCCGCACGAGGAGATGTGGAGGCCATGTACAACGCCGCAGCGGCGACTCAGAGCCAGGCACAGCGTCGCCGTACGGCAGAACAGCTGCAAAGGCATGGGGTTACGGTCGTGGACGCGACGCCGGAGAATCTCGCACCGGCTCTGGCAGATGCATATCTTGCGCTGAAGGCAGCTGGTCGCCTGTAGAACTGACGGTGGACGCGAGCCGGCACAGGGAAGGAGCACTCGCCCTGGTCCGGCACCACACGAACAGAAAATGGTCGGGAAATGCGGAAAGGCCCCGCATCCATCGATGCGAGGCCTTCCCTCAACAATTTGTTCGGCGGTGTCCTACTCTCCCACAGGG
>NZ_JBIALS010000017.1:0-169399 GCF_042873655.1 Streptomyces sp. NPDC004609
ACCCCCGTGCCCGCAGGGCACAGGGGGCCATGGGCGACCGACGACAACGCGGCGTGGGGGTACCTCCCGGGCCGCCAGGCCCAGGGGGAGCGCGGTACCAGGGCACGCGAGCCCAGCAAGATCCATCAGAACCGCCCTGGCAGCGTGTCGGTCAGGGCGAAGAGGTCCGCGGCGTTCTTCCAGAGGACGCGTTCGCGTTCCGCCGGGGTGAAGCCGGCGTCGCGGATGACGCCGAGCGCGAAGGAGGGGTCGACCAGGGTGGCGTCGGTGCCGAAGAGGAAGCGGGTGACGGGGACTCCCGCCTCACGGGCGTACGCGATCCGGCCGGCGTCCGTCGCGGTACGGCAGTGTTCGAGGTAGAGGCGGTCGCAGGCCGCCGCCGCGTGCGCGGCCTCCCGCCAGGCGTCGCCGCCCGCGTGGCCCATGACGACGCGCAGGCCGGGGCGGGCGGAGACCAGGTCGGGGAGCAGTTCGACCTCGGGGCCCCAGGTGTGCAGGAGCAGGGGGATCCGCAGATCGGCGACGAGGTCGAAGGCCTCGGCCATCCGGGAGCTCCCGGGCAGCCGGCCGGGGTAGTGGGTGTGGATCTTCGCGCCGACGAACCGCCCGGTGTCCAGGCAGCGCCGCAGATCCGCCGCGCTCTCGTCGATGCGGTTCGGGTTGACGACCGCGTAGCCGAGGAGCCTGGGCCGGGTGGCGAGCGCCTCGCGCAGGGCGCGGTTGCCCGCGACCGCGTCATGGACGACCGCCTCGGACGCCGACACCAGCTGGAGGTCGATGCCGTAGCGGTCCATCTGGCGCAGATTGTCGTCGGCGTCCCCGCTGGTGAGGGGGAACTGCCAGCGGCCCACATGGGCGTGCACATCGATGATCGGCATCAGGCGAGCAGCTCCTCGACGTTCTCGGTGGAGATCGCGGCACGGTCGGCGTCCGAGATGTCCGCGTAGCGCAGCCGCAGTGTCTGCGGGGAGATGTCCATGAACGGGGTGCGGGAGCCGAACACGAGATGGCGCGCGCCGACGGAGCCGACGACCCGTTCGATGGAGTCGGAGCCGGACAGCATGCGGGTGGTGGTACGGAAGCCGGGCTCGTCGCGGGCGAGGAGCAGGAAGTCGGCGAGGAGGTAGGCGTGCAGATCGAGGAACACGACCTCCGCGCTCCGGCCGGTGAGACCGGGGCCGAAGCGGCGGGGGTCGCCGTCGTGGAGGAGGACGAGCCCGCGTGCGAGGGCGAGGCGGACGACATGGCGGTAGCCGGGGAAGCCGGGCTCGGCGCCCTGTTCGACGGTGAAGAGGCGCAGGAAGCGCACACCGTCCGCGGTGAGTTCGTCGAGCCGGTCCTCCGCGGTCAGCGCGTCCCGTACGTCGACGGTGCCGACGGGCAGCAGTTCCGGGCAGCCGGCGAGGTCGCGGACGGTCTCCGCGTTGCCCGCGCGGTCGTCGTGGAGCGGGCCCCGGGTCGACAGGGCCAGCGCGCGGGCGACGGGGGAACGGGCCAGGACGGAACGGACCTCGGTGAGTCCGATGTCGCGGTGGTGCCGGGGCCAGGGGCCGTACAGCACGTCCACGTCCCAGCCGATGTGCTCCTCGGGGGCGGGGGTGAGCCAGTCGTACGCGGTCATCGGGCGGCCACCTCGCGCAGCGCTCGGGCGATGTGGTCCACATCGCTCTGGCTGTAGCGCTCGTTCCACTGAAGCACCAGCAGGGTGCGGGCGATGAGTTCCTCGGCGCGCGGGCACAGGCCGGGCGGGTGTCCGGGCAGCGCGGGGTTGGCGTACAGCGGGCGCTCCAGATAGCCGGGCAGCGCCGGTACGCCGAGTTCGCCGAGGGCCTTCGCCCAGCGGGCGTTGTCGTCGACCAGCAGCGGCATGACCCACCAGGCGTGGCCCCGCCGCTGTCCGGGCATCCGGACGGCCGGGACGTTCCCGAGCGCCTCGGCGAGCTGTCCGGCGCGCTCGCGGCGCAGGCGCACGACCTCGGTGACCTTGCCGAGCTGGGCGCGGGCGACCGCCGCCGTGAGCTCCGTCATCCGGTAGTTGAGGCCCGTCTCGCGGTGGATACGGCCCTCGCTGCGGTCCCAGCCCTTGTCCATGAACAGCCGCATCCGGCGGGCGAGGGCCCGGTCGCCGGTCAGCGCGAGTCCGCCGTCGCCCGCGGTGATGTGCTTGAACTGCTGGAGGCTGAAGCAGGCGATGTCCCCGACCGTGCCGAGCAGCCGGCCCGAGGCGTCCTGGCCGAGCCACGCCTGGGCGCAGTCCTCGATGAGGACGAGTGCGTGCCGGTCGCAGATCGCGCGCAGGGCGTCGACGTCGGCGGCGGCACCGAAGAGATGGACGGCGATGACCGCCTTGGTGCGGTCGGTGACGGCGGCTTCGACGGCCGCCGGGTCGAGGTTGCCGTCCTCGGGGCGCACATCGGCGAACACCACGCGCCCGCCCTGCGCCATGACGGGGGCGACGGTCCCGAAGTCGGAGATCGGGGTGGTGACGACCTCGTCGCCGGGGCCGATCCCGGCCGCGGCGACCGCGAGATGCAGCGCCGCCGTTCCGGAACTGCAGGCGACCGTCTCGGGGACCGCGTCCCGTGTCGCGTACAGCCGGGACATCTCCGATTCGAGGGAGCGTGCTTCACTTCCGAAGGAACTGCACAGCACCGCCGAGTCGAGGACGCGCAGTACGGCGGCGCGTTCCTCGGCGCCCAGGGTGCGGCCGCGAGGTTCGAGAACTGTGGGCAGTGGCATTTCCCGTTCCGGCATCGTGGCACTATCCTCTCCGCAGACACGCGGTTATGGCCTGGGCCGAAAGTAGGGGCCGTGAAGGGCGGGCGTCAAGCCTCGTCCGGCCCGTGCCGTCCCCGCGCCACCGCGCGTCCACAGGCGTCCCACAGCAGTCGTGTCCGCGCTACACCCGAGCTACATCCCGAGCAACACCCCCGAGCAGAACGGAGACCGGCCGATGGCTCTCACCGTCGGAGTGATCGGCCCCGAGGACCTGGTGCACAAGGTTCTCGCGGTCGGCCGCGCCTCGGGCGCGGACCGGCTCGTACCGCTTCCCTACCAGCACGAGGACGAGACCCTCGGCATGGTCGTACGGGCCCAGGCGGAGACGGACGCCCTGCTGTTCACCGGGGTCGTACCGCACTCGCTGGCCGCCGCCGAGGGGCTGCTCGACCGGCCCGCCATGTACGTCCCCTACAGCGGGGCCACCCTGCTCAGGGCCCTGGTGGAGCTGCTGAGGCTGGGGCACGACGTCTCCCGGATCTCCATCGACACCCTGCGCCCCGGAGAGGTGATGGAGACGCTGACCGAGGCGAAGCTGCCCACCGAGCACGTGCATGTGCTGCCCCACCGGCCGGGGCTGACCTCGCGTGATCTCGCGGACTTCCATCTGGACGCGCGGGACGGAAAGGGGACACGGGTCGCCCTGACCTGTCTCGGCTCGGCGTACCAGCTGCTGGAGCACGAGATGCACGCCGTACGGCTCGCTCCCTCCCGCCACTCCATCCGCGCCACGCTCCAGGCGCTGGTCCTCGCCACCGCGGGGGCGCACAGCGGTGACGCGCAGGTCGCGCTCGGGATCGTCGATCTGCCCGAGCCGGGCGCGGCGGACCGCGATCCGGCCGCCGACCGGGAGCTGGCGGCGGATCTGCGCGTCCTCGGGGGCTGCCTCGCCGATCTGCCGGACGGGCAGCGGCTGGTGGTGACGACGAAGGGGGTGCTGGAGGAGGTGAGCGAGGAGTTCACCCGGCTGCCCTTCCTGGACGACCTGGCCGCCCGGCACGGTTCGGCGCATGTGGGCTTCGGCCTCGGGCGTACGGCCGCCGAGGCGGAGTCGCTGGCCAGACGGGCGGTGAACCGGGCGCGTTCGGTGGGCCCGGTCGCCGGGGTCGTCTCGATGACCAATGACATCGACATCGTCATCGACGCGGAACGCAATCCTCCGCCGGAGGGTCCGGGGCCGGAGCCCACGGCCGCGCTCGCCCGGCGTACCGGCCTCAACCCGAGGACGCTGGAGCGCCTGCGCGAGCTGGTGACCCAGGCCCGGGACGACGGCATCACCGCCCATCTCGTGGCCGAGCGCCTCGCCGTCCAGCAGCGCACGGCCCGCCGCATCCTCAAGCGTCTCGAACGCGCGGGAGTCGCCGTGCCCACGGGCAGCCGGCAGGAGGGACAGGCCGGCCGCCCCCCGATCGTCTACCGCGTACGCCTCTGAGCGCCACCGGACCCTTATTACGGTCCGGGCCGTAACCCTAAGGAGCCGTGCTTGAAGATCGCCTCGGTCCATACCCGCGTCGTCAGGGCCCCCTACCGACGCCCCTTCGTCATCAGCAGCGGGACCAGTCCCGAACTGATCAGCCTCGTGGTCGAGATACGCACCGCGGAGGGCGTCACCGGCTTCGGCGAGGCGTCCCCGATGACCGCGTACACCGGTGAGACCCTCGCCGGTCTGGAGACCGCGCTCACCCAGCATGCCGCGCCCGCGCTCATCGGCCGCGACCCGCGCGATCTGGCGGGGGCACACACCGCGATGGACGCCGCGATACGCGGTCAACGTCTCGCGAAGGCCGCGCTCGACATCGCCCTGCACGATCTGGTCGCGCGGGCGGCGGGGTGGCCGCTGCATCTGCTCCTCAGCGGCGGTGTCCGCACCCGCGTGCCCACCGCCTGGGTCGTCGGCCTCGGCACGCTGGAGGAGATGGCGGCGGAGGCCGCCGAGTACGCGGCCCGCGGCTTCACCCACATCAAGGTCAAGGGCGGGGAGGACCCCGAACTCGACGTCCGGCTCGTGCGGCTGGTCCGCGAGACGATCCCGGCGGCGGTCGAACTCTGCCTCGACGCCAACGAGGGCTACGACCCGGGGACCGCCGCGCGTACGGTCGCCCGGCTCGCCGACGCGGGCCTCGACCTCATCGAACAGCCGCTGCCCCGCTGGGACTTGGCGGGCATGGCCGCCCTGCGGCGCGCGGGCGCGGTGCGGGTGATGGCCGACGAGAGCATGCAGTCGCTGCACGACGCGATGGAGATCGTGCGCCGGGGGGCGGCGGATGTCCTCAACATCAAGATCCTGAAGGTGGGGGGCCTGTACCGGGCCCGCCAGATCGCGGGGCTGGCGGAGGCGGCGGGGCTGGTGGTGAAGCTCGGCACGATGCCGGAGCTGGGTGTGGCGACGCTGGCGGCGGCGCACCTCACGGCGGCGCTGCCGCATGCGACGGTGCCGGCGGATCTGGTGGGGCCGCTGCTGGTGACCGAGGATCCGCTGGCGTGCGCGGTGTTCGCGCCCGCGGCGCGGACGGGGCATGTGGACCTGCCGCCCACCCCCGGCCTGGGCCACAGCCTGTAGCCGCGCCTCGCCGGTGGGCCCGGTGTCGGCCTCCCGGGCCCGGCCCTCCGCGGGCGCCCGGTGCCGGCGCCGGCCCAAGCCCCTCAGCCCCGGTACGCCCGCCCGGCGTCGGCCCGCACGCCCCGGCGCTCCCCGGGCGCTGGTGCGCCCGCCCTGCGTGGGCCTCCCCGGCCCGGGCGCCCGGTGCGCCCGGTGCGCCCGCCCCCGGCCCTCTGCGGGCGCCAACTCCCGTGCCCCGGACTCCCGTACGGCACGGCCCCTCGGGCTGGGCCCATCCCGCGCGGGCCCTTGCGGGGGCGTTGCCCCCGAACCCCCAGTCCTCAATCGCCGGACGGGCTGAAGTTGCCCTGGCTCCCCAGCCCACCCGGCAGAAACCCAGCCCGTCTGAGCCAATGCAGCCCGTCCGGCGCTTGAGGACAAACCCCCGCCCGAGGCAACGGCACCCCGCCAGGCACCACGGCACGGGACCACCCAATGCAGCCCGTCCGGCGCTTGAGGACGGACCCCCCGCCCGAGGCTACGGCCACCCTTGGCACCCGGGACGGGACCCCGTACCCCCGCAAAATTCACTTCGCTGTCACCCATTGACTAGGGACATCCCTGTACCTACGCTCCCCATGTCCACGGTTGTCCCCATACAAAGTGCGGTGCATCGATGAAGATCGCTGTTGTCGGTAGCTACGGCGCCGGTCTCACCATGCGAGTCCCCAGGTCCCCTGCGGCAGGTGAAACCCTCTCCGGCGGCGTGTTCGACTCCGGCCCCGGCGGCAAGGGCAGCAATCAGGCCATCGGTGCCGCCAGGCTCGGCGCGGAGGTGTCGTTGCTGACCGCCGTCGGTGACGACGACTTCGGCCGGGCGGCCCACGCGCTGTGGCGGGCGGAAGGCGTCCGCGCCGAGCACGTGGTGACGGCCACGGCCCCGACGATGGTCGGATTCATCCTGGTCGAGCCCTCGGGGGAGAACAGGATCGCCATCGCCCCGGGCGCGCTGGACGAGCTGGACGCCGCCGCGGTCGAGAGCTTCTCCACGGAGATCGCGGACGCCGACATCCTCGTGGTCTCCATGGAGATCCCCGAGGAGGCGGTCGCCGCCGCCCTGCGCGCGGGCCGCGCCGCCGGCACCAGGACCCTGCTCAATCCCGCGCCCGCCCGGCCGCTCCCGGACGACCTGTGGCCGTTCATCGACGTGATCACACCGAACCAGACCGAGGCACCCGTACTCCTCGGCCTCGGTGCGGAACACGGACTCGGCGACGAGGCACTCGTCCGGGCCCTGCGCGAGCGCACCGGAGGGATCGCCGTGCTCACCCGGGGCGGCCAGGGAGCGCTGATCGCCCAGGCGTCCGGGGTGACGACGGCCCCGCCGTACCCGGTCGAGAACGTCGTCGACACCACGGGCGCGGGCGACTCGTTCACCGCCGCGCTCGCCGTCACGCTCGCGGAGGGACACAGCCCCGATCAGGCCGTACGGTTCGCCGCCGCCGCGGGCGCCCACACCGTGACCGTCGCCGGGGTCGTCCCCGCCCTGCCCACCCGAGACCAGCTGAACGCCCGGATTGGAATCTCCCCGTGACCTCAACGACCCCGACCACCGCGCCGGCGCGGGAGTTCTCCCTCCCGCTGCGCAGACTGCTGCACGCCCGCGAATCCGGTGTCTTCGCCGCCCTCGTCCTGCTCTTCCTGCTCGGCACCGTCCTCACCCCGGGTTTCGCGCAGTCCGACAACCTGCTCTCCGTCGGCCAGCAGATCGCCCAGATCGGCATCATGGCCGTCGGCGTGACGTTTGTGATCATCAACGGTGAGATCGACCTGTCCGTGGGCTCGACCTACGCGCTGTCGGCGATCTCGACCGGGATGCTGATCTCGGACGGCTGGTCCTGGCCCCTGGCGATGGCCGCCGGCCTCGCCGTCGGGGCCCTGGCGGGTCTGCTCAACGGGCTGGCCGTCGTCGTGCTCGGTGTGCCGTCGTTCATCGTCACCCTCGGCACGCTCAGCGTCTTCCGCGGGGTCGCCCTGCTGATCTCCGACGGCGCCCCGATCTCGCTCAGCTCCTCCCAGGAGGGTGTCGCCGAGTTCAACCTCCTCGGCCAGGGGGAGCTGTTCGGTGTCATCCCGATGCAGCTCGTCCTCTTCACGGCCGTCGCCGTCCTCGGTGTGGTGCTCCTGGCCCGTTCCCGCTTCGGCTTCAACTCCTACGCCGTCGGCGGCAACCAGGAGGCCGCCCGGCTGGTCGGCGTCAACGTCAAGCGGGTCAAGCTGACCGCGTTCGTCCTCTCCGGCTTCACCGCGGGCCTCGCCGGCGTCCTCGGCCTGTCCTTCCTCTCGTACGTCCAGGGCGTCACCGGCCAGGGGCTGGAACTGACCGTGATCTCCGCGGTCATCATCGGCGGGGCGGCCCTCTTCGGCGGCTCCGGCACCATGTGGGGCACCGTCATCGGTGTCGCCTTCATCGGACTGCTCCAGAACATCCTGAACATCAAGGGCATCTCCTCCTTCTGGCAGACCGTCGTCACCGGCCTGGTCATCGTCGCCGCCGTCGCGGCCGACACCTGGCAGCGCAAGCGCAAATCCCGGGCCTGAGTCCCGCCGCGCCGTCCCGCGGGAACCCCGACCGGGGCGGGCGGCCGCCGCAACAACGCCCCCGCGTGCGCACACACCGGGCCACAGCACATGCCGAGAACCTCAAGGGAGTCCCCGATGTCCAGCCGTACCCTGCTCAGAACCCTCGTCGCCGCGACCACCGCCACGGCCGCCCTCGCCCTCACCGCCTGCGGCGCCGTCCAGCCCGCGGACGGCGGCGGCTCGAAGGACGGCTCCTTCACGATGGCGTCCTACATCCAGCAGCGGATCGACGACAAGAAGCCGATGCGCATCAAGCTGAGCTACCACGACCCGTCCCTCGCCTTCGCGACCCCGATCAGCGCGGGCATGAAGAAGGCGGGCAAGGAGTTCGGCGCCGACACCGCGCTCATCGGCCCCACCGGCGGCGACGCGGCCCAGCAGGTGTCCGAGATCCAGACGCTCATCCAGCAGAAGTCCGTCGACGGTCTCGCCGTCTCCTCCGCGTCGAGCGACGCGCTCAAGCCGGTCATCGCCCAGGCGTACGACGCGGGCATCCCCGTCATCTCCTTCAACACCGACAACCCCGACTCGAAGCAGATGGGCTTCGTCGGCCAGGACCTCAAGGCCTCGGGCAAGTCCCAGGCCGAGCGGCTGCTGAAGGACCTGGGCGCGGTCAAGAAGGGCAAGGTCGTCGTCTTCTCCGTGGACACCGGTGCGGGCTGGTCCCACGACCGGTTCGGCGGCTTCAAGGAGGGCATGGCCAAGAGCGGTCTGGAGATCGTGGGCCCGGTGAACGTGGGCAACGAGCCCAGTGCGGCGTACAACACGGTCGAATCCACGATGTCCGGGCAGTCCGGTGTCGTCGGCATCGCCGGGCTCGACTGCTGCTCCACGACGGCCGCGGCCAAGTGGGTGGCGGGCTCCCCCGACAAGGACTCCATCGTCATGGGCGGCTTCGACCTGCTGCCGCAGACCGCCGAGTACCTCACCAAGGGCGTCGTCGACTTCACCATCAGCCAGAACCCGACCGAGCAGGGCTACCAGGCCGTCAAGGTGCTCAACGACTTCCTCACCAAGGGGACCGAGATCACCGGCGTGAACACGGGCGCGCAGTTCGTCACCCGCGAGAACCTCGGCGAAGCCACGGTGGAGAAGTGATGGCCGCCGCGTCCCGCGAGCCCGCGACGACCCGCGCGACCGCGGCCGGTGAGGGCGGCGACGCCACCCCGGCCATCAGTGTGCGGGGGCTGTCCCGCAACTTCGGTCCCGTACGCGCCCTGTCCGACGTCTCCTTCGACGTACCCGCCGGGGAGATCACCGCACTGCTCGGCGAGAACGGCGCGGGCAAGTCCACGCTGCTGAAGATCCTCGCCGGGCTGCAGCCGCCCAGCGACGGCAGCGTCACCGTCTTCGGCGAGGAGGTCACCTCCTTCTCCCCCAGCACCATGCTGGACCACTACGGCGTGGCCATCGTCCCCCAGGAACTCTCCCTGCTGCCCGACCGCAGCGTGGCCGAGAACGTCCTCAGCGGGGTGGAGCCGGGGAACCGCTGGTTCCCCTCCCGCCGGCAGATGGTGGAGCGCACCCGCGAACTCCTCGCCGGGCTGGACCTCGACCTGGACCCGGCCGTTCCCGTACGGTCGCTGGACCTCGCCACCCAGCAGCTCGTCGTGGTGGCCCGCTCCATCGCCCGCGGCTGCCGCGTCCTGATCCTGGACGAGCCGACGGCGATGCTCACGCCGGCCGAGGCCGAGCGGCTGTTCGCCCTGATGGACGGCCTCAAGGCGGCCGGTACGACCATGCTGTACGTCTCCCACCGCATGCCGGAGGTCTTCCGGCTGGCGGACCGTATCGAGGTGCTGCGCGACGGCTCGCACGTGGCCTCCTGGCGGGGCGCCGACACCACGCCCGAAGAGGCGGTCGCCGCCATGGTCGGGCGGGAGCTGGGCCAGTTCGCCCGGCGGGACGCCCGCGCCGCCGATCCGGGGATCCCGCCGGCCCTGCGGGTCCGGGAGCTGAGCGGCAAGCGGCACTCCGGGGTCTCCTTCGAGGTGCGGCCCGGTGAGATCCTCGGTGTGGCCGGGCTGCCGGACTCGGGCCGGGTGGAGCTGCTGCACAACCTCTTCGGCGGCGACCGGGGCACCGGCGGCACGGTCGAGCTGCTGGGCGAGCCCTACGAACGGCGCAACCCCATCGCGAGCGTCGAGCGGCGCCTCGCGTTCGTCCCCGGCGAGCGCAGGGCGCAGGGCCTGCTGACCACCATGAGCGTCGGCGACAACGTCGGTGTGCTGACGGCGAAGACGTTCAGCCGGTTCGGCCTCGTCCGCCGCGGCGCCTTCGACCGGCAGGCGGCCGAACAGGCCCGGAAGCTGCGGGTCAAGACGGCCACCATGGGCCAGCCGATCACCAGCCTGTCCGGAGGCAACCAGCAGAAGGCCGTCCTCGGCCGCTGGCTGGCGATCGACCCCGGCGTCCTCATCCTCGACGAGCCCACGCGGGGCGTGGACGTCGGCGCGAAGGCGGAGATCTACGAGCAGCTGTTCGCCCTCGCCGGCAAGGGCCTGGCCATCCTCTGCTCCTCCTCCGACCTGCCCGAACTCCTCACGCTCACCGACCGGATCGCGGTGATGAGCGAGGGCCGGCTGGTCGACGTCGTCGAGACCACGCAGGCGACCGAGGAATCCCTCATGACCCTCGCGACCGGCGCGGCGGCCCCGGCCGCCTGACGCCCGCGGCCCCGCGGTCCCGACCTCCCCACCGAAAGGAACACCTCATGAAGCGCACCGGCATCCTCAACGCCGAACTGAGCGGAGCGCTGGCCACGCTCGGCCACACCGACCTGCTGCTGGTCGTGGACGCCGGGTTCCCGGTCCCGCGCGACGCGCACCGCATCGACCTGGCGATCGCCGAGAACCTTCCGGACCTGCGTACCGTGCTCGGCCTGATCGCGGACGAGGTGGTCGTCGAGGGCGTCGTACGGGCCGACGACGTCCCCACCCACAACCCACTGCTCGACGGCTGGCTGCGCGACCGGTTCGCCGGGGCCGAGTTCAGCACCCGTCCGCACGCCGAGGTGCTGGGCGAACTGGCCCGCGAGGCCAAGGTCGTCGTCCGCACCGGCGCCTTCGAGCCCTGGGGCAACATCGGCCTGTACTGCGGTGTCGACGCCTCCCGGTGGTTCGGCGGAGAGGGCGTCGTGGTCCCCGAGGAGTACGCGTCCAGGATCTGACTTCCGGGCCGGCGCCGATGTCATCCCGCACCCGCGGGCCACGCGGCGGGCCCCTGCTTCACCCCCTACCGTTTCACCACAACAGGAGAAGACACTCCATGTCCGAAACAGTCACCACCCCCGCCGAACTCAACCTCACCCCCGCTGAGTTGGCGCCCTACATCCAGCACACCCGGATCGAGTCGACCGCCACCCGCGACGACATGATCGCCCACGCGAAGGAAGCGGTCACCCACGGCTTCAACGCGGCCATGGTCTCCGCCTCCTGGGTGCCCGTGGTCGCCGCCGAGCTGGCCGGCACCGGCGTCGGCGTCGCGACGGCCCTGGACTTCCCCACGGTCGGCGTGATGACCAGCGCGGGCAAGGCGGCCGAGGCCGCCGAGATCGCCCGGCTCGGCGCGACGCAGCTCGACATCGGCGTGCAGATCGGCTGGCTCAAGAGCGGGATGTACAACGAGTTCCGCGAGGACATCGCGGGAGTCGTCCGCGCCTCCGGACTGCCCGTCAAGGTCATGCTGGAGCTGCCGCTGCTCACCGACTCGGAGAAGGAGGCCGCGGTCGAGCTGGCCATGGAGGCCGGTGTCTCCTTCCTGAAGAACTCCAGCAGCGGTCAGATCGAAATCGCGAACCCGACGAGTGTTCGCTACCTTGTTGACCGTGCCCGGGACGGCGTCCAGGTGAAGGCGTCCGGAGCCATCAAGCACCACCAGCAGGCCCTGGAGCTCCTGCGCGCCGGTGCCGTTCTGCTCGGCACCAGCGCCGGGGTGGAGATCGTCAGCGGCACCGCCGACGACTCGACGACCAGCTACTGACCGGCCAATGCCGTGCCCCGGCCGTCCACAGGCCGGGGCACGGCCCTTTTCTCCCCGGAAGGAGACCTGTCACCGTGACGGCCGACGGAGGGCATCCCCCCGACATCAGGCGTGACGTCCCCACGGCCATCCACGCCCAGATCTCGGAGCACATCCGGCTGCGCATCGCGGGCGGCGAGTGGCCCGCGCACTACCGCCTCAAGAGCGAGCCGGAGCTGGCCCAGGAGTTCGGTGTCAGCCGGGGCACCGTGCGGCGGGCCCTGATGACCCTCATCGAGGAGGGGCTGCTGCGGCAGGTGCGGGGGCGCGGCACGTTCGTCACGTCCACGGTGATCGAGCCGGCGATCGCGCAGAAGCTGAGCACCCTCTCGGAGGACTTCGCCAGCCAGGGCGTCGTCACCTCCACGGTGGTGCGGGAGTGCTCGCTGATCACTCCGCCCCGGCCCGTCGCGGCGCTGCTCGACGCGTCGCCCACGACGCGGGTCCTGCGGCTGGTGCGGGTCCGCAGCACGGACGAGGGGCCGGTGGCCCTCCTGTTCAACTTCGTACGCACCGATCTCGCGCCCGGTATCGAGCAGGCCGACTTCACGGGGTCCAGCCTCTTCGGGGTCCTGGAGGGCACCTACGGCCTGAAGATCGCGACGGCCCGCCGTACCTTCAGCGCGGAGGCCGCGTCGCCGGAGGTGGCCCAGGCGCTGGAGCTGCGGACGGGGAGTCCGGTGCAGTACCTCCAGCAGGTGACGTATCTGGCGGACGACCGCCCCGTCGAGTACTCGGACGTCTGGATCCACAGCGGCCGCCTCCGCGTCACCTCCCTCCTCCTGCGCCGATAACCCCGGGCGCCACCCGTCCTTCCCGCCCCACGCAGCCCGTCCGCAACCCCACCCAGCCCGTCCGGCGCTTGAGGACAAACCTCCAGCCGGAGCAACGCCCACCAAATCAAGCCCGTCCGGCGTTTGAGGACAGACCTCCGCCCGAGGCAACGGCGACCAAATCGAGCCCGTCCGGCGCTTGAGGACGAACCTCCGGCCGGGGCACGGCCACCCACAGCTACCCCGCCCCCAGACACCGCACCACCGCCCCCCGCTCCCGCGCCTCCACCTCACCCCCCACAACCGGCCCGTAAGGGTCACACGCCGCGGATTCCGGGATCAGCCCCTCCCAGACCGCCGCCCACAGCATCCTGCGTACATAGCCTTCGATGGGCGCGTGGAAGGTCACCTCGGCGAACCGGTCCAGCCGGTCCGACGCCCGGACGAACGCGGTGTGGTCCCCGGCTCTCCAGGCGTCCAGCACCGCGGTCGTGAGGCCGACGGACGCCGCCGCGATCCCCACGAGGGCCGTGTCCGCGCCCCACATGAGGGACGGCCCGAACATCCGGTCCTCGCCGGTGACCGCGAGCCGGCCCGTGCCCTCGGTCGCGCGGATCGCGTCCTGACAGGCCATCGCCCGGTCGAGCGTGGCGAGTTTGACGCCGATCGTGGCCGGCAGTCCCAGCAGCCGCCGGATCAGGGAGGGCGGATACGGATAGCCGCCCGCCTCGCCGTGGAGGAAGAAGCCGAGCACGGGAAGGCCGGATTCCGCCGCCACCCGCTCATGGAGGCGTACCGCGCCGTCGGGGTCGTCGGCGAGTTGCGCCAGCGGGTAGACCATCACCGCGTCGGCGCCGAGATCCGCGGCGTCGCGGGCCATCGCCACCGTCGCGTCGACGGCCCGCGCGAGGCCCACGGCCCCGGCCGACCTCGGCACGCCCACCCCGGCGACGATCGGCCGGTCCACGGCCTCGCGCCAGATACGCAGCACCCGTTCGCGGCCGGCCCCGCCGAGATGGAGACCGCGGCCGGTGTGCGCCCAGACGGCGACGCCCCCGAGCCGCTCAGCCGCGATGCGCTCGGCGTACCCCCGCAGCGCCCCGGGGTCGACGGCGCCCCGCTCGTCCATGGGGGTGAGCACCGCGGGCAGCACCGTGCCCCGCAGCCGGGTCACCAGTTCCTCCGTCGCGGACATGCGCCTCTCCCGTCTGTCACGTAACTCCGCACGTACCTCTGAAGGCGTTCGCTCTGTCGCGGCCGTCGCCGACACGCTAGCCTTTACGGCCCGGACCGTAAAGGAAAGGTCGGTCAGAATGTCCCAGCGCTCCACGCGTCTCGGTCTGTACGTCAACCTCTACGCCGACACCGCCGACCGGCCCCGGCTCGCCGACGCCGTCGAACAGGTGCGGCTCACGGAGGAGGCCGGTTTCGACTGGGTGGTGCTGGGCGAACGCCATCTGCACCGGCCCGGCTATCACGAGGCGCTGACCTCACTGGCGTATCTCGCCGCGCACACCGAGCGGATCGGGCTCGCGACGGCCGGGCTGATCGCGCCGGTGTACCAGCCGGTGTGGCTCGCCGAGACGCTCGCGCACATCGATGTGCTCTCGGGCGGCAGGCTCACGGCCGGTTTTGTGCTGGGCTACCGGCCCGAGGAGTTCGCGCTGTACGGCACCCGGCCCGCCGAGCGCGTCCCGCGGTTCGAGGAGTGCCTGGAGCTGGTGACCCGGCTGTGGACACAGGACGAGGTCAGCCACGAGGGCCGCTGGGCCTCCCTGGACCGGGCGTTCCTGTCGCCTCGGCCCGTGCAGTCGCCGCGGCCCCGGCTGTGGAACGGCGGCCGGGTCCCCGCGGCGCTGGAGCGCACGGCGAGGATGTGCGACGGCTGGACGACGTCGTTCAACGAGCTGGACTCCGAACTCCCCGCGAAGATCGACGCCTACCGCTCCTACCCCACCGGCCCCGCCTCCCTGGGCAAGGAGGTCATCGTCTGCCGGGAGGGCTTCGCCGCCACCACCTCCCAGCAGGCGAGGGCCGCTCTCGAAGGCCCGCTGCGCGGGCTGTACGACGCCTACGGCGACTGGAAGCGCACCTCGGCGGACGCGGCGCGCTACGCCCAGCAGTGGGAGGACATCGAGGCCCGCTCGGTGATCGGCTCGGTGGAACAGTGCGCCGAACGGCTGGGGGCGTACGGCGCCATGGGCGCGGACGGTGTCGTCCTGCGCGTCCAGCCGCCCGGTATGCCGCAGAAGGAGGCCCTGAGCGCGATCGAGACCTTCGGTACGGAGGTGCTGCCCCGCCTGAACGGCTGACCGCGCCCCGCCGGGGCGCCCCGCCCGGGGCCGCCCCGGGCCACCACCCGCGCCCGCTCCGGCGAACCACCCGCGCACCGTACGGCCCGCGCCCCCGGCACGGCACCCGGGCCCGGCCTCACCCACCCGGGCCCGGCCTCACCGCCCGCACGCCCGACGTCCGCACCCCCCGACGCACCCGCTCCCTGAGCATCCACGCCCCTGACCCACCCACGCCCGCGCTCAGCTCCCGAACCGCCGGAACCTGTCCCTCGACTCCTTGAGCGCGTCGTCCACGGGCGCGAGGGCGCCGTTGGCGTGGTACGGCGAGATCTGGTCCGGCCCGAGCAGCACGATGCCGGGGCCCTTGCCGTCGGCGAACGCAGGGGCACCGTCCACCCACCTGCGTCACACTGACCCCGTGAAACGCGAGAACACCCCCTTCATCGGCGGGCCCCTCGACGGACGGGTGCTCCCGGTCCTCGTCGGGGCCACCGGACATCCGCCCAAGTGGTACGAGATCCCGGTGCCGAACGACGACGGCACACCCCCCACCGTCCACGCGTACCGCCGCGTCCCCGCCGGTTACACCAAGCGGCTCGGGCTCCAGCGCGGCTGGACGTACGAGTACGCGCCGGAGGGCAAGGAGCGGCGCGAGCTGAAGTGGCCCTGGTCGAAACCGCCGGGACGAGCCGACACGCCGTAGAGACGGCCCACTGTGCCGGGACAGGTGACACTGTTCCGCCGAATCGGCCACACGGCGGGCGCCCCGGCCCCGGGACCCGCACGATCCGCCTGTGGGGCGGGGGTCGCCCCCGCAGCCGGAGGTGATGGTGTGTCAGTCAGCTTGCTCCGCACGGTCTGTACGACGGCGCTCGCGACACTCACGGCGGTCACGGTGATCACGGCCGTACCGCGGAGCGCGGAAGCCGCCCCCTCACCGCCCGCCCCCGCGCCCCCCACGCCCGCGCCCGCACTGCCCGGGCCGGACGACGCGGCCAACCCCGGCTCCGGCCCCGCCGCCGCGCCCTCCCGGGTCGCCGAACTGCTCACCCGCCTCAAGACCCTCTACCGCCAGGCCGAGGACGCCGGTGAGACCCACACCACCGCCGAGTCGCGGCTGAAGGCCCAGCGCGCCGAGACCGCACGGCTCGGACGGGAGCTGACGGCCGCGCGGGACGCCCTCACCGAGGGCAGGCAGGAGGCGGGACGGCTCGCCCGGGAGCAGTACCAGGGGCACTCGGAACTCAGCGCCCATCTGCGGCTGCTCCTCGCCCCCGACCCGCGCCGGGCCCTGGACGAGGGTCATCTGATGGAGCGCGCGGCGGCGTACCGGATGGCGACGGTCGCCCGGCTGGAGACGGGCGCGCTGAAGGCACGTCGGCTCGCCGCCGCCTCCCGCAAGGCGCTCGACCGGGAGCGGGCGCTCGCCGCGGCCCGCCGGAAGGCGCGGGACACGGCGGACGCCCGGCTCAAGAAGATCGAGGAGATGCTCGCCTCGCTCTCGCCCGAGCAGATCGCCGGGCTCACCACCCCGCAGGCCCAGGAGAGCCTGATCAACTCGGGCGCCCTCGGTGCCCCCGCCGGAAGCGGCTCCACCGGGAACGGGCCCACCGGAACCGCGTCCGCCGGGAAGCGCACCCCGACCCGGGAGGGCGCGGACGCGGTCCGGTACGCCGTCGAGCAGATCGGCAAGCCGTATGTGTGGGGCGGGACGGGCCCGGAGTCGTACGACTGCTCCGGGCTGACCTCCAGGGCCTGGTCGGCGGCCGGGCGGGAGATCCCGCGCACCAGCCAGCAGCAGTGGCGGGAGCTGCCCAGGGTGCCGGTGCGCTCCCTACGCCCCGGCGATCTGGTCGTCTACTTCCCCGAGGCCACTCATGTGGCGATCTATCTGGGCGACGGCATGGTCGTGCAGGCTCCGCGCCCGGGCACGGTGGTCAAGGTCTCCCCCCTCATGGCCAACCCGGTGCTGGGCGCGGTCCGGCCGGACCCCGAGGGCCCGCTCCTGACGGAGTACACCCCGCCGCCGCTCCCCGAGGGAGCCACGGCGGGCTCGGACACGGGTTACGCGCAGACCACGGCACCGGGCACGGAAGCAGACACGAAGACGGACGCGGCAGCGGACACGACCGCAGACGCGGACACCGACTCCGGCTGACCGGAGCCGCTAGGGCGTGTATCGAAAGTAGCGCCGTCCGCCCGGAGGTCGGGGCCTGCGGCGTCCGGTGCGTGCAATCGCAAGGCGGAGGGTCGCCCTCGTATACTGGACGTACTTGGGTGATTCCGACAACGCAGCGAGTGTGCGTGCTGGGCGTCGCAGGCCAGGCGGGACTTTCGATACACGCCCTAGGCGGGCGCTCCGTCGCCGGCCGCCCCCGCCGCGACCTCGCCCAGATAGGACTCGGCGAGCGCGGGGTCGTAGAAGAAGTTCTCGAAGTCCGCCGGGTTGTTGAAGCCGTTGGCGAACCGGTCGGCGACCGGCTGGAGCTGTCCCGCCGCGCCGATCAGGTTCAGTACGTGCTCCGGCGGGGGCGCCAGCATCGCGTTGGTCCACTTGGTGACGTGCCGCGCGGTCTCCCAGTAGCGGTCGAACGCGGACTGCATCCACACCTCGTCGAAGGGCTTGTCCCCGTGCTCGGTGATCGACGCGAGGTAGGAGGCCGCGCACTTGGACGCGGAGTTCGAGCCCTGGCCGGTGATGGGGTCGTTGGCGACGACGACGTCCGCGACCCCGAGCACCAGTCCGCCGCCGGGCAGCCGTCCGACCGGGTTCCGTACGGTGGGCGCGTACCGCCCGGCGAGGGTGCCGCCCGCGTCGGTCAGCTCGACCCTGGTGGCGCGGGCGTACTCCCACGGGGTGAATCGTTCCATCAGCTCCAGCGTGAGCGACAGGTGCTCGGCGGGGTCCTTGATGCCCTTGAAGACGTCGAGCGGACCGCCGGGGACGCCCTCCCAGAAGAGGATGTCCGCGCGGCCGGAGGTGGTGAAGGTCGGCATCACGAAGAGTTCGCCGACTCCGGGGACCAGATTGCAGCGGACCGCGTCGAAGTCGGGGTGCTCCGGGCGGGGTCCGAGGCCGTGCACATAGGCGACGGCGAGGGCGCGCTGGGGGGCGTCGTACGGAGAGCGGGAAGCGTCCCGGCCGAACATCGAGACCAGTTCGCCCTTGCCCGCCGAGACCAGCACCAGGTCGTAGGTACGGGCGAAGAAGTCCAGGTCGGAGACCGCCGCGCCGTGGATGACGAGCTGGCCGCCGCGCTGGGCGAAGGTCTCCGTCCAGCCGGCCATCTTCACCCGCTGGTCGACGGACTGGGCATGGCCGTCGAGCCTGCCGACCCAGTCGATCACCCTCCCCGCGGACCCGCCGGAGGGGCCCCCGGACTCCGGCCCGGCGACGGAGACGCCGAGGCCCTCGATCCTCGGGGCCTGGGACTCCCAGAAGTTGATGTCCAGGTCGCGCTCGTGCTGGAGCGCGGTGTGGAACATGCACTGCGTCGACATGACCCGGCCGGACCGGATCTCATCGGCCGTGCGGTTGGACATCAGGGTGACCTCGTAGCCCTTCGACTGCAGGCCGAGGGCGAGCTGAAGACCGGACTGACCGGCTCCGACTATGAGTATCTTCCGCATCCGGGGTGTCTCTTCTCTCTGTTCACTCAGGAGTTTCTTCGAGCGCGTGGGCGACCAGTGACAGCAGTGACTCGATCACCGTGAACCGCTTGCGCGCGTCCATGATCACGATCGGCACGTGTACGGGTATGGTCAAGGCCTCCCGTACGTCCTCGGCCTCGAACAGCTCCGAGCCGTCGAAGTGGTTGACGGCGACGATGTACGGCAGACCGCTGCTCTCGAAGTAGTCGAGCGCAGGGAAGCAGTCCGGCAGCCGGCGGGTGTCGGCGAGCACGATCGCGCCGATCGCACCCCGGACCAGGTCGTCCCACATGAACCAGAAGCGCTGCTGGCCGGGTGTGCCGAAGACGTACAGCACGAGATCGTCGTCGAGCGTGATCCGGCCGAAGTCCATGGCGACCGTGGTGGTCAGCTTCCCGGGCGTCGCGGAGAGATCGTCGGTCTCCTCGCTGGCCTGGGTCATCAGCGCCTCGGTCCGCAGCGGGGTGATCTCCGAGACCGCGCCGACGAACGTCGTCTTGCCCACGCCGAAGCCGCCCGCGACGACGACCTTGGCGGCGGTGGGGGCGCGGGTGTGGTCCAGCTGCCACGCCTGGAGACCGTCCTCGGCGGCGGTGGGCTGCGGGGGCACCCGGGCGGGGAGCGCGGCGGGCAGCGTGTCAGAGGCGGCGGAGTCCACTCAGCACCCTTTCGAGCAGTGCGCGTTCCGGGCGTCCGGGGCCATGCCCCGTGCCGTATACACGAATCTTTCCCTGGTCGGCCAGGTCACTGAGAAGCACCCTGACGACGCCCAGTGGCATCTGGAGGATCGCCGAGATCTCGGCGACGGTACGCATCCGCCGGCACAGCTCGACGATGGCCTGGAGCTCGGGCATCACCCGTGACGACAGATCGCCCTTGGGCAGCTCCGGCCGGTCGGCGGGCGCGTCCAGGGCGGCCACGAACGTCTCGACCAGCAGCACATGGCCGAAGCGGGTACGGCCGCCGGTGAGCGAGTAGGGCCGTACGCGCGCGGCACGGCTGTCGCCGCGCACCGGCAGTCCGGACGGGGTGGTGGCGGCGGTCACTGGGTGGCCTCCCTGGACAGACGGAGTTCGCTGCGGAGTTCAGGAGTCAGGACATGTCCGGCGCGGCCCACGAACAGGCCCATGTGGTACGCGACCACGGCCATGTCGCAGTCGGCGTCCGCGTGGACCCCGAGCAGCGATCCGTCGCTGATCGACATGATGAACACGCAGGCGTCCTCCATCGCGACCATGGTCTGCTTGACCCCGCCGCCGTCCATCAGCCGGGCGGCGCCGATGGTGAGACTGCCGATGCCGGAGACGATGGTGGCGAGGTCCGCGCTGGAGCCTCTGGGGCCGCCTTCCCGGTGCACGGGGCCGGTGGGAGGGAGGTTCTGCGCGGGGTCGGAGGAGAGCAGGAGCAGTCCGTCGGACGAGACGACGGCGACGGAGCGCAGTCCTGGCACCTCCTCCACCAGATTGCTCAGCAGCCAGTGCAGATTGCGGGCCTCACTGCTCAGGCCGAACGTCCCGGTCGCAGTCAACTGCGTGCCTCCTCGACTGTGTCCCCCGCTTCTTGTGGTCCCGCCGTGCGCGCGATCTCGGCCTCGGCTTCGCGGCGCCCCTCCTCGGCGGCCTGCTGGAATCCGCCCAGCCTGCGGCGCAGTGCCTCGGCGTCCACGCTGCCGGTGCGTTCACCGCGCGCGGGGGCGGGCTTGACGACCCTGGGCGTGCGCTTGGGCAGCCCCTTGTCGGTGACCCGGTCCCAGACGGGCGCGTTCACCGGGCCCGTGGGCGGGAGCGGGCCGTCCGGTACGGGCGCCCCGGCCCGCTCGGACCCGGCGCCGGGCCGGTACGCCGTCCCCTGGTGCGGTGTCGTGGCGTGCGGTGCCTGGTGCGGTGACGTGTCGTACGGGGCCGCCTCCCGCGGTGTCGTGTCGTGCGGTCGTGTGTCGTGCGGTGTCGTGTCGTGGTGAGCGGACGCGTACGGCCCGGGCCCATGAGGTCCGGTCCGGTGCTGCCCGGGCTGGTGGTGCGGCGTGTCCCGGTGCCAGGGCTCGTGGCCGGTGGCGGTGGGGTCGGCGGGGGCGGCGGGGGCGGCCTCCGGGTGTACGGCGTCGGGGCCCACCGGGTGCCGGTGTAGGGCGTCGTACGCGGGCGAGGGCCCCGGGACGGAGGGCGCGGGAGGGGTCTCCAGGTCCGGCAGCCGCATCTCGAAAGTGGTCTCGTCGCCCCCGGCGTACCCCTGGTACTCCCCGTACCCGGTCGCCGCCGTGTCCTCCGGGTAGCCGTCCGCCGTCCGCCCGTGCGCGTCCGGCTCGGGCTCCGCCGCGCGTACGGCGGCCTCGGCGGCCTCCACCAGCGGGTCGGGGGCGGGGGCGAGCGCCGGTGCCGCGTGCCGCGGACCGCCGGGCAGGGTGTTGGAGTTGGCCTCGGCGGCCGACCCGGGCAGCTGGACCGGGGGCGTGGCTGACGGCACCGCGGGACGGATCTCCGCGGGCGGCTCCTTGGGCAGCAGCGCCTGGGGCAGGACGACGACCGACGTGATCCCGCCCTGCCGCTGGTCGCGCAGCTGCACCCGTACACCGTGACGGGCGGCGAGCAGCGCGGTGACGCGCAGCCCGAGGCCCTCCTCACGGCCGGACGGGGTCTCGAACGCGGCCGGGTTCTCCAGCCGTTCGTTGAACTCGGCGATCCGCCCCGCGGGCATCCCTATGCCGTTGTCCTGGACGGAGAGCATGACCTCGCCGCTCTCCAGCAGCCAGCCCGACAGTTCGACGCGGGCGTCCGGCGGCGAGAAGGAGGTCGCGTTCTCCAGGAGTTCGGCGACCAGGTGGCTGAGGTCGTCGGCGGCGAACCCGGCGACCTGGGCGTGCGGCGGCAGGGACTGGATGACGACCCGCTCGTACCGCTCGATCTCGCTGACGGCCGCGCGCAGCACATCGACGAGCGGGACCGCGCCCGGGTGCCCCTGGGAGTGCTCGACACCGGCGAGCACCAGCAGGTTCTCGCTGTGGCGGCGCATGACGGTGGCCATGTGGTCGAGCTTGAAGAGGGTGGCGAGCCGGTCCGGGTCCTGCTCGCGCTCCTCCAGCTTCTCGATGACACCGAGCTGGCGCTCGACCAGGCCGAGGGTGCGCAGGGAGAGATTGACGAAGGTGTGGTCGACCGCGTGGCGCAGCCGGTGGATCTCGGCGGTCAGCTCGTCGGTGCGGCGGCGGGTCTCGGCGCGCTCGGCGGCGAGTTCCGCCGTCAGTTCCGCGCGTTCGGCGGCGGACCGGGCGGCGAGGTCCGCGCGCTGGGCGGCGAGTTCGTCGGCGAGGCGCGCGGTGTCGGGGGCCGGAGCGCCTCCCGAGGGGACGCCTCCGGCAGGCGCGGTCCCGGCCCGGGTCGGTGCGGCCGGGGCCGAGGCCGCCGGAACCGGACCGACCGGCCCCGGACCCGCCGGGTGGTGCGCGTTCCGGTGGTTCACGGCCGGGGCGGGGTGCTCCGGGCGGGCGGCGCGGGCGCCGAGGTCCAGCACCTTCGCGTGCAGGGCGTTGAGGGACCGTACGACCTGGGCGAACTCGTCGTTGCGGCCCGTGAAACCGACGGGCTCCCCGGTCTCGGGCGAGGTGGCGAGACGGGCCGCGCCGATGCGCAGGACGGCGAGCGGGCGGGTGATCGTACGGAGCAGGGCGGCCAGCACGGCGACGGCGAGCAGCAGCAGTCCGCCGAGGACCCCGATCCGTACCTCCAGCGCGGTGACGTCGTCGTCGCGGAGCTGTTCGAGAGCGGTGATGCGCTCGGAGGCCAGCGAGGACTCGACTCCCCGCATCTGCTCGATCCGGGAGGTGAGCGAGCTCTCCAGCTTGTCCCGGTCGGACGTGAGGTCGCTCTCCGAGAGCACGGGCTGATCGGTGAGGCGGGTGAGATAGGACTCGGCGGACTTGACCTCGGCGCCGGTGACGGTCGCGGCGAGGGAGTCGCGGGCCTCCTTGTCCGCGGCCTGGTCGAAGTCGGACAGCGCGGCCAGTTCGCGTACGCGGGACTGCTGCGCGAGGGCGCTCAGGGAGTCACGGGTCCGTTCGGCGGCCTTGTCGCTCTCGCTGCGCTCCTCGGCGACCGGGAGCCTGGTGACGGAGTCGACGGTCTCCTCGGGCTCCTTGGGGCGCGGCATGGAGAGCGCGGCGACGAGCAGCCCCCGGGTGGCCGACGCCTGCTCGACGGCGAGCCCCAGGGCGGCGGGCGCACGGGTGCCGTCGGCGGCGCGCGGCGGGGTCTTCTCGGTCAGTTCGTCGGCGAGCGCGTGGAGATGGGTGATGACGGCGGTGTACGAGCGGTGGGCCTCCAGCGCCGTGCCGTCGCCGGTGAGCGCGGTACGGCGGACGGAGGGCACGGTCGCCAGCTCGCGGCGCAGCCCGGCGCGGTCGTCGGGGATGGAGCCGCGGATCTCGTCGATCTGCCGGTCGACACGGGCGCTGCGGGTGTCGGTGGTCCTGCGCCGTTCCGCCTGGGAGCCCTTCTGCCTCTCCCGTCCCGCGGCGATGTACGCGGTGACCTCGTCGCGCTCGTCGGCGAGCGAGTGGGCGAGGGTCACGGCCTGCCGGTTGAGCTGGGCGAGGGTCACCAGCCGCTGGGACTCGTGCAGTTCGGTGGAGGTGGCCAGGACGCCCGGGGTGCCCGCGCCGACGACGATCAGTCCGACGACGGCGACTCCGACGACCAGCCGGCTGCGCACCCGCTTGGCACGGCCGCGGGCGACGGGAACCGGCGAGGTGTCCGGCGCCGGGGATGTCGCAGGGGTCAGGGGGGCGGCCGTAGGGGCCTGGGGCCGCTTCTTCTGCACCGGTGCTCGCAATCCTGCTTGACTCGTCCAGTCCGTGAACCTTGAAGCAGAGATGACGACCGGTCACACACGAGATCCCACCCCTGGCACGACTTCAGACGATTCCAGTGCTTTTGGGAGGGAGGCGCGCATCGGCCGCTCCGCCACCTGAACGAGTGAACATCACTGAGGAGTTGGCGAACAACTCCTCTCGGTGGCCGGACGGGTGACCCGGGTGACGCTGACTGGATCTTCCGCGCTCCCTTTGGCAGGATGCGCGCCCGCAGCGCGCCCGAGGCACCTCTCAGGGCATCCGAACACCGTCTGACCTGGCCGTACGGAGGAATCCCTCGGTTGTGCAGGGCTCGTGAACGAGTCATGCAGACTGGGGTTCATGCGCATCGAACTCGCCACTTCGCCCGGTTCCGCCGAACGGCCCGACGAGGACTGGGTATCCGTGGCCCTGCCCGCCTCGGGCCAGGGCGGATCCCTGGTGACACTGGACGGGGTGACGCCTCCGGAGGGTGACTACGGGTGTGTGCACTCGGTTCCGTGGTTCACCGCGCGGCTGGGGGGTGCGCTGCTCGAACTGTCCGGTTCTCGCCCCGATCTGACGTTGACCGACATCCTCTCCGCGGCAATTGGGCGCACCGCCGACGCCCACCGGGACACCTGTGACCTTTCTCACGTGAGGACTCCGCAGGCCACGGTGGTCGTCGCTCGCTGGGGCGGGCCCGAGGACGCGGTGGAGTATCTGGTGCTCTCCGACTCCACGCTGCTGCTGGAATCCCCGGGCGGTGAGGTGCGCGCGGTTCTGGACGACCGTATCGACCGGCTGCCCCGGGAGCGGCTGCGGACCCATGCCTCGGCGGACGCGCTGCGCAACGCGGAGGGCGGCTTCTTCACGGCGGCGGCGGATCCGGGGGTCGCGTCCCGCGCGGTGACGGGCAGTCTGCCCCGTGCCGAGGTCCGCGCCCTCGCCGCGCTCACCGACGGCGCGTCCCGGTGGGTCGACATGTTCGCGGAGGGCACCTGGACGGACTGCGTCGCGCTCCTGCGCAAGGAGGGCCCCCAGGCCCTGATCGACCTCGTCCGCACCACGGAGTCCGCCGCCGCGGCGGCGGCCGGTGCCCCCGTCCGCTGGAAGCTCCACGACGACGCGGCGGCCGTCTTCGCCGAACTCTGAGCCCGGCGCGTCCGGCCCCGCCGGCGTACGGACAGCGGCGTGGTGCCGGGGCAGGCGAGCCCCGCGGAATCCGGACGGGACGCGCTGGTCACCGCGCTAGGGCGTGTATCGAAAGTCCCGCCTGGCCTGCGACGCCCAGCACGCACACTCGCTGCGTTGTCGGAATCACCCAAGTACGTCCAGTACGAGGGCGACCCTCCGCCTTGCGATTGCACGCACCGGACGCCGCAGGCCCCGCCCTCCGGGCGGACGGCGCTACTTTCGATACACGCCCTAGGTGCGCACCTGCGCGCCCCGCTTCTTCAGCAGATCCACCATCAGCTCCACCTCGGAGCGCTGGGCCGCGACCATGCCCTCGGCCAGCTCCTTCTCCGGGCCGACCGTGCAGAGCTTCGCGCAGCCCTGGGCCATGGCGACCCCGCCGTTGTGGTGGACGATCATCAGCTGGAGGAACTCGATCTCCGCCGCCTTGCCGCTGAGACGGCCCAGCCGGTCGAGGTCCTGCTGGGTCGCCATGCCCGGCATCAGCGTGCCGTCGACGGGCTTCGGGTGGCCCGCGTGCCCGGCGTGACCGCCCGTGCCCGCCATCCACGCCATCGGCTCGGCGTCCGCGTCGAACTTCGGCAGACCCCACAGATCCAGCCAGCCCAGCATCATGCCGCGCTGATTGGCCTGCGTATTGGCGATGTCGTACGCCAGCCGGCGCACGTCCTCGTCCTCGGTGCGGTCCCGCACGATGAAGGACATCTCCACCGCCTGCTGGTGGTGCACGGACATGTCCCGCGCGAATCCGGCGTCCGCCGAGTCCGTCGAGGGCGTGCGGGGCCCGGAGTCGCCGCCGTCCCCCGCGGAGGCCACCGTCGCGGCCCCCGCGAACAGGAGTGCCAGGACGACCGCCGCCACGGCCGCCCAGTGCGTACGCGTCATCACCGTCACTTGCCGTTCAGCTGGCTCATGCAGGCCGCCCCCGGCTCGGGGGTCTGCGGGCCCTGCACGTACTTGGTGAAGAACTTGCCCACCCGCGGGTCGTCCGCGGTGGTGACCGTCAGCTGCTTGCCCCACGCGGTCAGCATGATCGCGCCCGGCTGGTCCTTCACGGGGCTGATCATCGAGTACGAGGTCTTCTTGACCCGCTCCTCCAGCTTGGTCACCTCGGCCTTCGGCGCCTTGTCGTTGTAGGTCACCCAGACCGCGCCGTGCTCCAGCGAGTGCACGGCGTTCTCGTTCGCGATGGGCTCCTTGTAGACCTTGCGCTCGCAGTTCATCCAGGCGTTGTGGTGGTCACCGCCCACCGGGGGCTTCTCCGGGTAGGAGACGGCCTTGCTCACATGGTTGCGGCCGAGCTTCTTCGCGTCCCAGGACTTCTCGCCCGTGATGGGCTCCTTGGACGCGGCGAGCTCCTGCTCCTTCTTGTCGCTCTCCTTGGTCAGCACGTAGACGCCGAAGCCGACGAGACCGGCGACGACCAGGCCGCTGACCCCGATCGTGATGAACCGGCTGCGGCGCTCGCGGGCCACCTCGGCCTTCCGCATGGCCTCTATGCGGGCGCGGCGGTCGTTGGCGGCGGAGTTCTTACGGGAAGCCATGATGTGTCGTCCTTCGTCATGAAGTGATCAGAATCGATCAAGGGGGATACCGGGGCGCGTGCCGTGCCGAAGGGGCCGCATCCGCAGGACAGTGCCGTGCATCTCGGGACGGTGTCCAGCCGTGACCCTCGGGACGGTGTCTAGATGCGGAGGACCTGAAGGACGTGCAGGCCGGGGGCGCGCGGCGGGGCGTCGGAGAGGGGCCGCCCGGCGGCTCGCGGCGGCAGGTCGAAGCGCGGGGGCTGCTCCCCGGCGGCCGGCGGGTCGTCCAGCGGCGGCGCGGTCAGCACGGCGGCGCTCACCAGGGGCCGCAGGCCGCAGGCGCCGTTGTCGTACGGACAGGAGAACGCGGGCACCGCACGGTCGTCGGCGGCCCCGGAGTGCTCGTCGGCGGGCGGACTGAAGCAGATGAAGAGCGCGCCGAGGAGCGTCGCCGCGGCACTCAGCAGTGCCATGGGACGCGTGGTACGCGCGATGTGGCTGAGCCGCGGACCCCCCATGTCCGCAGATCGTAGCGAGCGAGCCCGCCGGGCACCTCATACGGGGCGGTAACGAGTCCGGCGCACCGGGCCGCCGGGGCCGGATCCCGCGGGCCTCGGGCTCGTCCACGGGTGGCCCCTGACACACAATGGGATCGGCCGGGGTTCGCAACCTGCCTGAAACCCGTGGATGGGATGCTCACGGGAGCAGGTCGGCTTGACCAGCAAGGATTGGGTGGAAATGGATAAGCAGCAGGAATTTGTGCTCCGCACGCTGGAAGAGCGCGACATCCGCTTCGTGCGCCTGTGGTTCACCGATGTGCTCGGCTTTCTGAAGTCGGTCGCCGTCGCACCCGCCGAGCTTGAACAGGCATTCGACGAAGGGATCGGTTTCGACGGCTCCGCGATCGAGGGCTTCGCCCGGGTCTACGAGTCCGACATGATCGCCAAGCCGGACCCCGGCACCTTCCAGGTCCTGCCCTGGCGCGCGGAGGCCCCCGGCACCGCCCGGATGTTCTGCGACATCCTGATGCCGGACGGCTCGCCCTCTTTCGCCGACCCGCGCTTCGTCCTGAAGCGGATCCTGGCCAAGACCTCCGACCTGGGCTTCACCTTCTACACCCATCCCGAGATCGAGTTCTTCCTGCTGAAGGACAAGCCGCTGGACGGGTCCCGCCCGGTGCCCGCGGACAACTCCGGATACTTCGACCACACCCCCCAGAACGTCGGCATGGACTTCCGCCGCCAGGCGATCACCATGCTCGAATCCATGGGTATCTCGGTCGAGTTCAGCCACCACGAGGGCGCCCCGGGCCAGCAGGAGATCGATCTGCGGTACGCGGACGCGCTCTCCACCGCCGACAACATCATGACCTTCCGGCTGGTCATGAAGCAGGTGGCGCTGGAACAGGGAGTCCAGGCGACGTTTATGCCGAAACCGTTCAGCGAGCACCCGGGCTCGGGCATGCACACCCATCTCTCCCTCTTCGAGGGCGACCGGAACGCCTTCTACGAGTCCGGTGCCGAGTACCAGCTCTCCAAGATCGGGCGCTCCTTCATCGCGGGCCTGCTCCGCCACGCGGCGGAGATCTCCGCCGTGACCAACCAGTGGGTCAACTCCTACAAGCGCATCTGGGGCGGCTCGGCCCGCAGCGCGGGAGCGGGCGGCGAGGCACCCTCGTACATCTGCTGGGGGCACAACAACCGCTCCGCCCTGATCCGCGTCCCCATGTACAAGCCCGGCAAGACGGGCTCGGCGCGGGTCGAGGTCCGCTCCATCGACTCGGGCGCGAATCCCTATCTCACCTACGCCGTGCTGCTGGCCGCCGGCCTCAAGGGCATCGAGGAGAGCTACGAACTCCCGCCGGGCGCCGACGACGACGTCTGGGCGCTCTCGGACGGGGAGCGCCGGGCCATGGGCATCGAGCCACTGCCGCAGAACCTCGGCGAGGCGATCTCCCTGATGGAACGCAGCGAACTCGTCGCGGAGACCCTCGGCGAGCACGTCTTCGACTTCTTCCTGCGCAACAAGAAGCAGGAGTGGGAGGAGTACCGCTCCGAGGTCACCGCGTTCGAGCTGCGCAAGAACCTGCCGGTCCTGTAGTACCCGGCGTGGCCGGGCCGTGCTGAACCGTATCCCCTCGGGTGCCGGGGGCGCGTCGCGGCGGTCGGACGGCTCTCGCCCGCCAGGCGGGGAAGCCCCTGTTCCCCATGCGGGACCGCCGCGCGGAGGCCGGGATCACCGGGCCCGTTCCGCCTCGACATGCGAACCGGGCCGTGTCCGGTGACCCTGGAAGGGCGGGGGACATGCGGCGAAAGGGTGACCGATGTCCGTGATGGACAAGCTCAAGCACATGCTGAAGGGCCATGAGGCCCAGGCCGACAAGGGTGTCGACAAGGCGGGAGACGCCGTCGACGAGAAGACCCAGGGCAAGTACAGCGGCCAGGTCGATCAGGCGCAGGACAAGATGAAGGGCCAGTACGGCGGAGGAGAGGGCGATCAGCCGCCCCGGACCTGACGGGGCACCGCTTCGGCGGTGACGCGGTCCGTGACAGCGGTCCGCGTGACAGAGATCCGTGACGAGACGGTCCGGCCCGGAGGCGAGCGCCTCCGGGCCGGACCGCGTCCGGGCGCCGCCGTCCGGGCGCGCGGGTGACTACGGGAGCGGGGCCGTCGCTCAGCGCTCCGCGAGCGGTGACGGGGCTTCCTGGACCGCCCAGCCGTTGCCGTCCGGGTCCGTGAAGAACACGAAGGAATTCCACTCGCCCCCCGGACCGTCGGCCCAGCCGTCGTCCCCCACGTGCTGGATCGGGGTCACGTCCACGGAACGCTCGACCAGCGCCTCACGTGTCGCCGCGAGGTCCGTCGAGCAGAGCTGGAGGCCCTGGAGCTGCCCGGGTACCAGGCCCGGCTGGCCCGGGTTGTCCGGAAGGCCGCTGCTGAGGGTGATCGAGCAGCGGGAGCCGGGCGGGGTCAGCTGGATGATGCGGATACCGGGGGCCACCTCCTGGTCGACGTCGACCTTGAAGCCGCAGCCCTCCTCGTAGAACTTCTTCGAGCGTTCGAGGTCGGTGACCGGGACCATGATCACTTCAAGTGTCAGTTCCATCGGTGGACATCCCTTCGGGGAACTTCGGTGAACGGTGTGCGTCGGTGTACGTGGACGTGTGCCCGGCTCGGGTCGGGCCGTGACGGACGGGACGGGCGGGCGGACCCGTGGGTTCGGGCCGGGTTCTACCTCCCCGTGAACCGGAAACGGGTCTGGCCGTAGGTGCCCTTGGCGAACCCGAAGACCGTACGCGGCTCCACCCGGTACACCACCGCGAACCCGCCCTGGCCGACGAATCCGCCGTCGCGGACCGTGAAGGACCACATCTCGCCGTACTTCGCGGTGTACGCGCGGGCCAGCGGAGCCAGCCGCTCCGCGTCGGTCAGCCGGACGGCCGTGCCCTCGACGACCAGGTCGTATCCCTCGTGCAGGGCATTCGTCCCCGTGGTGAGGGCCACTTCCGGGTTGTCCCGGAGGTTCTTGTTCTTCCGCTCGTCGGCGCCGGTGCAGAAGTGCAGCGCGTCGTCCAGCCAGACGGCGAGCACCGGGGTCACATGCGGCCGGTGGTCGGGTCGCACGGTCGTCAGCCAGAAAACCTCGGCGGAAACCAGGCGGTCGACCGTCCCGGCCCAGTCGGACGCCTCCGCCGCGGGATCGCTGTAGCGGCGGTCGAGTTCGGCCAGGGGCGCGTTCGCGGACCTGGGCGTGGGCTCGGTCATGGCACAGGTGTCCTCTCATATCGGCATCGGCATCGGCGGCGTCGACCGTACCGACGCCCCATCCTCAACGGTCGTACCGAGTTTGTCAGTCATATGTTCGAAGAGTGTGTGTTCTATTGGACGCGCCGGGGAGGCCGTGTTCCGCGCCGCGGGGACTCGTCGCCGGGTCGGCGGTACGCGCCCCTGGGGCTAGGCTCATTGCCCGGGCCCTTGATCGCGGGACATGACGTGGCACAGGCGTGGGACGGGAGCGACGGGATGACGGTGCCGGGACGCAGAAGCAGTACGTTCACCCGACTGCTGCGACACGGCTTCACCGACCCCGGTGCCGCCGAGCGGCTGCTCGAACTGCCCGTCATGGCGCCCGTGCGCACCGACCCCCTCCTCCTCGACGCGCTCGGCGCGGCCGCCGACCCCGATCTCGCGCTCCAGGGCCTCGTACGCCTGGCGGAGGCCCAGTCCGACCGCGTGTTCCTCGACACCCTCGTCACCTCGAAACCCCTGCGCGACCGGCTCCTCGGTGTGCTCGGCGCGTCCGAGGCGCTGGGCGACCACCTGGCCCGCCACCCCGGCGACTGGCGGGTGCTCGCCACCTACGAGGCCGCCGATCTGCACCCCGGCGTCGAGGAGTTCGAGGACTGCCTCGCCGACGCCACCGATCCGGTGGGCCTGCGCGTCGGCTACCGGCGCTGTCTGCTCGCCATAGCCGCCCGTGATGTGTGCGGGACGACCGATGTCGCCGAGACCGCCGCCGAACTGGCCGACCTCGCCACCGCCACCCTGCGCGCCGCCCTCGCCATCGCCCGCGCGGCGGCCCCCGGGGACGCCGCTCTGTGCCGGCTCGCGGTCATCGCCCTCGGCAAGTGCGGCGGCCATGAACTCAACTACGTCTCCGACGTGGACGTCGTCTTCGTCGGCGAACCCGCCGCGGGCGCGGACGAGAACAGCGCGCTCCAGGCAGCCACCCGGCTCGCCTCCCATCTGATGCGGATCTGCTCCGAGACCACCGTCGAGGGAACCATCTGGCCGGTCGACGCCAACCTCCGCCCCGAGGGCCGCCACGGCCCGCTCGTACGGACCCTCTCCAGCCACGTCGCGTACTACCAGCGCTGGGCCAAGACCTGGGAGTTCCAGGCGCTGCTCAAGGCGCGCGCGGTCGCCGGGGACCCCACGCTCGGCGAGGACTACATCGAGGCCGTGTCCCCCCTGGTGTGGCAGGCCGCCGAGCGGGACAACTTCGTCGCCGACGTCCAGAAGATGCGCCGCCGGGTCGTCGACAACATCCCGGCCGCCGAGGTCGAGCGCGAGCTGAAACTCGGCCCCGGCGGGCTCCGGGACGTCGAGTTCGCCGTACAGCTCCTCCAGCTCGTGCACGGCCGCGCCGACGCGACCCTGCGCAGCGGCAGCACCCTGGAGGCGCTCCAGGCACTCGCCGCGGGCGGCTACGTGGGACGGGCGGACGCCGCCCAGCTCGACGAGGCGTACCGGTTCCTGCGCGCCATGGAGCACCGCATCCAGCTCCACCGGCTGCGGCGCACCCACCTCGTACCGGAGGACGAGGACGATCTGCGGCGCCTCGGACGCTCCCTGGGCCTGCGTACGGACCCCGTCGCCGAACTCAACCGCGAGTGGCGACGGCACGCCTCCGTGGTGCGGCGGCTGCACGAGAAGCTCTTCTACCGGCCGCTCCTGGACGCCGTGGCGCAGCTCGCCCCCGGCGAGACCCGGCTCAGCACCAAGGCCGCGGGCCAGCGGCTGGAGGCCCTCGGCTACGCCGACCCCGCCTCCGCGCTGCGGCATCTGGAGGCGCTGGCCTCCGGCGTCAGCCGCAAGGCCGCCATCCAGCGGACCCTGCTGCCCGTGCTCCTCGGCTGGTTCGCCGACTCCGCCGACCCCGACGCCGGACTCCTCGGCTTCCGCAAGGTCTCCGACGCGCTGGGGAGGACACCCTGGTATCTGCGGCTGCTGCGCGACGAGGGCGCGGCGGCGGAGAACCTGGCCCGGGTGCTCTCCGCGGGCCGGCTCGCCCCCGATCTGCTGCTCCGCGCGCCCGAGGCGGTCGCCATCCTCGGTGACCCCGGGGGGCTGGTGCCGCGCCGGCGGGACCATCTGGAGCCGGAGACCCTCGCGGCCGTGGGGCGCGCGGAGACCGCCGAGGCCGCCGTCGTGGCGGCCCGCGGGGTACGGCGCCGGGAGCTGTTCCGTACCGCCGCCGCCGATCTGATCAGCTCGTACGGCACCGAGGACAGCCCCGCCGAGCCGGACACCGGCGCACTCGTCGACCAGGTCGGCGGCGCGCTCACCGACCTCACCGCGGCGACGATCGCGGGTGCGCTCAGGGCCGCCGTGCGCGAGCGCTGGGGCGACGAGCTGCCGACCCGCTTCGCTGTCATCGGCATGGGGCGCTTCGGCGGCCACGAACTGGCGTACGGCTCCGACGCCGATGTTCTGTTCGTGCACGAGCCGCGCGAGGGCGTCGACGACCAGGAGGCGGCCCGGGCCGCCAACACCGTCGTCGAGGAGATGCGGCGGCTGCTCCAGCTTCCCAGCGCCGACCCGCCGCTCCTGATCGACGCGGATCTGCGGCCGGAGGGCAAGAGCGGGCCGATGGTCCGTACCCTCGCGTCCTACGAGGCGTACTACCGGCGCTGGTCCCTCGTCTGGGAGAGCCAGGCGCTGCTGCGCGCGGAACCGATGGCGGGGGACCCCGCGCTGGGCGCCCGCTTCATGGAGCTGGTCGATCCGCTGCGGTACCCGGCCGAAGGGCTCGGCGACGACGCCGTACGCGAGATCCGCAGGCTGAAGGCCCGGATGGAGTCCGAGCGGATGCCGCGCGGGGCCGATCCGACGCTGCACACCAAGCTGGGACGGGGCGGGCTGAGCGATGTCGAGTGGACCGTGCAGCTCTTCCAGTTGCGGCACGGATGGGCGGAGCCGGGCCTGCGCACCACCCGGACCCGCGAGGCCCTGGCCGCCGCGCACGGCGCGGGCCTCATCGGCACGGAGGACGCCCAGATCCTGGACGAGGCATGGGTGCTGGCGACCCGGGTGCGCAACGCGGTGATGCTGGTCCGCGGCCGGGCGGGGGACACCTTCCCGTCGGACGGCCGCGAACTGGCGGCGGTGGGCCGCTACCTCGGATACGGGCCGGGCCATGTCGGCGACATGCTGGACGACTACCGCCGCATCACCCGGCGGGCGAGAGCGGTGGTGGAGGTGCTGTTCTACGGGGCGTGAGGCGTCGGGCCGGTGCCGGGGCCCGGTCGGCCGTCAGTCCCGAAGCGTCCGCAGGCGGTCCAGGCATCCGCCCAGCGCCAGTTCGAACGCCGCGTCCGTACGGTTCGCGGGGGCCGCCGCGAGGGCGCGGGCCAGTTCGGGGGTGCTCGTCTCGTCGGGCAGCTCCCACATCGTCTCGGGGGCCGCCAGATCCAGTGCCGAGCCGAGGATCACATTCTCCAGCGTGATGATCGCCGTCATGACGTCCGCCGGGGCGAACCCCGCGCCCAGCAGCACCCGCACCGCCTTCTCGTAGCCCTCCAGCGCCCTCGGCGCACGGACCGGTGAGGCCATCAGCAGCGGGATCACCCGGGGGTGCGCGGCGAAGGCCGCCCGGTAGGAACGGGCCCAGGCGGCCAGGGCCTCGTCCCACGGCCGGCCGGCCGGGAAGGAGGTGTCGATCCCGTCGGCGACCCGTTCCCGCATCAGCTCGACGATGCCGTCCCGTCCGTCCACGTGGTGGTAGACCGAAGCGGTCCGGACCCCGAGCCGCCGCGCGATCGCCGGGACGCTGAACTCGCCTTCTTCGCCGACGAGCTCCAGCGCGATGGTGGTGACGCGCTCCGGATCGATCAGCGGTGTGCGGGGCCGCCCCATGGTCTCGATCTCCCCGATAGGTCTTTCCGGATCTCCTGCCGTGAGGTTACCTGGCCAAAACCGAAAGCCTTTAGGTTTACGGTTGTCCGGGCGGATGTCCCGGTGCGTACGGCACGGGCGGTCCGCCGCGGCTTCCGTACCGACCGGGCGGACGCCGTATCCGTACCCGATCCCGGCGGGCGCCGTACCCGCCGACCCGCACCACCAGCACCGACCCTCACCCAGGAGTGATCCGTGTCCGCAGCAGACATCGTCCTGACCGGAGCCAAGGTCCGCACCCTCGACCCCGCCCGGCCGTATGCCACCGCCGTGGCCGTCAAGGACGGCCTGATCGCGGCGGTCGGCGACGAGGCCGATGTACGGGACTGGCGCGGATCCGGCACCGAGACCGTCGATCTCTCGGGGGCCACCCTCACTCCGGGGCTGACCGACGCGCACAGCCACCCCATCTGGGGCATGGAGCTGGCGACCGGGGCCGATCTGTCGAAGATCACCGACCTGGACGGACTGCTCGCGGCCCTGCGCACGACCGAACGCATCGACGGCTGGGTCATCGGCTACGCCCTCGACCACAACGCCTTCGGCGGCCGGCCCCTCCACCACGACCTCATCGAGGAGGCCCTGAACGGCGCCCCCGCCCTCATCCGCCTCTACGACGGGCACTCCGCCCTGGCCAGTGCGGCCGCGCTGAAGATCGCGGGCATCGACGGGCCGCGCGCCTTCGACCAGCGCTCCACCGTGGTCTGCGACGCCCAGGGACGGCCCACCGGGCATCTCGTCGAGCACGCCGCCATGGACCTCGTGGGCGACCGGCTGCCCCGGGCCTCCTTCGCCGAGCGCGGCGAACGCCTGGTCGGTCTGCTCGGCGCGATGGCCGCGACCGGACTGACCTCCGCCCATGTCATGGACCTCGGGGGTGAGTCCCTCCGGCTGCTCGCCGCCGTCGAGGAGAACCACGACCTGCCGCTGCGGCTGCGTCTCGCGCCCTGGTGCATGCCGGGCGCGGGCCCGGACGAGCTGGCCGAGCTGATCGCGGTCCAGGGACGCGGCGGCCGGGACTGGAAGGTCGGCGGGGTGAAGTTCTTCATGGACGGCACCGTCGAGGGCGGCACCGCGTGGCTGGAGCACGCGGACTGCCACGGCCAGGGCACCGACGCCTTCTGGCCCGACCCCGCCGCCTACAGCGCCGCCGTACGCCATCTGCACGCGGCCGGTGTGCAGACGGCGACCCACGCGATCGGCGACGCGGCCGTACGCCATGTGCTGGACACCGTCGCATCGCTGGGCGCGGGCGGCCCCCGCCATCGCGTCGAGCACATCGAGACCGTTCCCGACCATCAGCTCCCGCGCTTCGCCGAACTGGGCGTCTTCGCCTCGATGCAGCCGCCGCATGCCGCCTACACCCGCGCCGACCACACTGACGAGTGGTCCGCCCGCCTCGGCGACGAGCGCGCGTCCCACGCCTGGCGCTGCCGGGATCTGCGCGACGCGGGAGCGGTCCTGGCCCTCGGCTCCGACTGGCCCGTCGCCCACTTCGACGCCCGTGACGTCCTCGCCATGGGCCGCTCCCCGCGGGGTGCCTCCGAGGGCATCGGGCTGACGGGCCTGATGGCCCTCGAAGGCTGCACCAGCCACGCGGCGCTGGCCGCGGGCGAGTCCGGCGTCGCGGGTCGTATCGCCCCCGGCTACCGCGCCGACCTCACGGCCTTCACGCTGGACCCGGTGACCGCCCCCGCCGACGAGATCCCCGAGGCCCCGATCCGCCTCACGCTCACAGCGGGCCGTATCGTCCACCGCGACTGACCCGCCCCTGCCCCCGTCTGAGTCCGGCCCGGGCCCGGGCCCGGGTCCGGGCCCGCATCCGCCCGAGCCCAGGGCCCCGGCCCGGCGGGGCGGCCCGCCTCCGGGGCCGGGCTTCGGACGGTCGCTCGCCCGCGCCGGTGCACGCTGCCTGGGCCCGGCGACGATAGCCAGGGCCCGGCTCGGGACGGCCGCCCGACCGTGCCCGGGCACGCTGCCCGGGCTCAGGACGGCCGCCCTGCCGGATCGCGCCCACCGCCCATGCCCGGCGCGCCCGCGTCCGGGCTTGGCCCCGTACCCGCTGTCCGGGCTTGGGACAGCCTTCCGCCGGATCGGGCCGCCCGCGTCCCGCGTACGGGCGGTGGTGCGGGGCGGCCTCCCGCTGGACCGGTCGACTCGCCCGCGCCCGCCGTCCGGGGCTTCCGCTGTCCTGGCCCGGCACCCGGGGAGGCTCAGGGCGGCCGCCCCGATCGCGCCCCGGGGTCCGGGCGTTCGGGCCCGTGGGGCCGGGTGCCGTCCTGGTCGGCGGTGCCGAAAATGCGGTTGGGGTCGGCCCGCAGAGGCCGCTAGGGTCGGTTCCCATGTGTGGAGGTATCGCTGTGATGAGGTTCCGCCGCTCCTAGCGGCGGACCCGGACTCTCGTGGGAGAGGTTCCGCCGCTTCAGCGTGTACGCGCCGAGCGGCCTTCTGTGCTGCCCGGCTCACCTCGAAGCCGCGGAGAACCTCTTGCACACGCACCGCCCGGGCCGGCATGAGCTCGGTCAGAACTTCCTCGTCGACCAGGCCACGATCGGAGCCTTCGTCGAACTCGTCACGCACACCCAGGGGCCGATCATCGAGATCGGGCCCGGCGACGGTGCGCTGACACTGCCGCTCCAGAGGCTCGGCAGACAGCTCACCGGTGTGGAGATCGACGAACGCCGGGCCCTGCGGCTGGACCGCCGTACCTCTCGGTCGACGACCATCGTCACCGCGGACTTCCTCCACTTCAGGGCACCCGCGACACCGCATGTGCTGGTCGGCAATCTGCCCTTCCACGAGACGACCCCGATGCTCCGCCGCATCCTCCGCTCGCCCGCATGGACCGACGCCGTACTGCTGGTGCAGTGGGAGGTCGCACGCCGCCGGGCGGGGGTCGGCGGGGCGACCCTGATGACGGCGCAGTGGTGGCCCTGGTTCACCTTCCGTCTGGTCCGGAGGGTCCCCGCCTCGGCGTTCCGGCCACGGCCGAGCGTCGACGGGGGACTGCTGACGATGACCCGGCGGGACGCCCCGCTGGTGGCGCCCGCCGAGCTGAAGGAGTATCAGGACCTGGTGCACCGGGTGTTCACCGGCAAGGGGCGCGGCCTGGCCCGGATCGTGGCGACCGCGGCCCCCGGACTGCCGGGGGAGTCGATCCGGTGCTGGATCCGGCGACACGGGATCGGCCCGGCGGCGCTGCCGAAGAATCTCACCGCCGAGCAGTGGGCCGATCTGTTCCTGCTGACCCGGCGCCTCCGGCTGCGGACCGGGGGCGCCGGACCGGCCGCCGGGGCCCGGTGGCGCGGGGCCGGCTCCCCGGGCCGGGACCGGTCGCGGCGGAAAGCGCGTCCGCCCCGCCCGCACGGCGGATGAGACACCCAGGTGCCCTTCAATCCCCCTCATTTCACCTCCTTCAGTTTTCCGGTGGCGACATCGAAGATGAATCCGCGAGTCGCCCCGGTGTGTGGAATAAAGGGATCCGCCTTAATGCGGCGAATGGACTGACGGACATCCTCCTCAAGGTTCGAAAATGCCTCCGGAGCCCATGGGGGGCGGATTCCGATCTTCTTCTCGATCTGTTGCTTGAACTCGTCGTCGGTGAAAGTCTGCATGGCGCAGTCCGTGTGGTGGATCAGCATGATCCTGCGGGTGCCCAGCAGGCGCTGGCTGATGGCCAGTGAGCGAATGGCGTCCTCGGTGACCGCGCCGCCCCCATTCCGGATGATATGCGCGTCCCCCTCGTTCAGTCCGAGCATCGCGAAGATGTTCAGCCGGGCGTCCATGCAGGCGACGACCGCCAGCTCCCGGGCGGGCACGAGGCCGAGCGGACCTGCGAACGACGCCGCGTAGGACTCATTGTTGGCCAGGAACTCATCGGTCACCGACATGCTTCTCCTCGCTATCTGCTGACTCTGTGCGAACCGGGATTTCTTCCCCGCAAGCAACGTACCCGCCCCGAATTCGAACAAAAAAGGGGTTGGCTAGTATGCGCCACCGGATTGCGAAGCCCGGCGGTGCTCGGCGTACCAACCGCAGCCGTGTGATGCCTGTTTTACCGAGATGTCACTGAGGTCTGTGTGAAAGGTGGGGAATGTGTTTCCCCGTCATGCTCCCGGCCCGTTCCGAGGCGTATGCCGAGAGGGCGTCTGCGGCGGTTCCGCCGCCGGGAAATGACCACCGATGTGGACCTCTTGTGCGCCCCTGGAGACGCGGTGACGTTTCTCCCCGGTCGCACCGGCCCACTCGGCGCCGCCGCGCGCACCGGGCATCGACTGATGGAACGTCAGTCACTTCATCCGCCGGGCACAGGAGCCGCGTACACGCGTAGGGGCGGCCCACCAGGGAACAGCCCCGACCGGGGGCAGGCCCTGCCCGTGTGCCACCGGCCACGGACCAGGTCCGGAAACCGTATGCCACCGGCCACCGGCCACGGACCACGCGCCCCCGATCCGTACGCCGGTGCGCGCGAACTACACCCGGACCGCCGTCCGCACCCGCTTCCGCTCGGCCGGAACCGGCTCCGGCAGCTTGGGCAGGCGGTGGGGCAGTGAGCCGTACCAGGCGTACGAGACGGCGAAGCCGACCGCGAGGCAGGCCATACCGCCCACCGCGTCCAGCCAGAAGTGGTTCGCCGTGGCGACGATGACGACCAGCGTGGCCACGGGGTAGAGCAGCCCCAGGATCTTCGCCCAGGGCGCGGACGCCAGAGCGAAGATGATCAGTCCGCACCACAGCGACCAGCCGATGTGCATCGAGGGCATGGCGGCGTACTGGTTGGACATGTTCTTCAGATCGCCCGAGGCCATCGAGCCCCAGGTCTCGTGCACCAGCACGGTGTCGATGAAGGTCTCGCCGTTCATCAGCCGAGGCGGTGCGAGCGGATACAGGTAGTAACCGACCAGGGCCACACCCGTGGTGGCGAACAGGACGAGACGGGCCGCCGCGTACCGGCCCGGATGCCAGCGGTAGAGCCAGACCAGCACCCCGATGGTCACGACGAAGTGCAGAGTCGCGTAGTAGTAGTTCATGGTCACGATCAGCCATGTGACCGAGTTCACTGCGTGGTTGACCGAGTGCTCGAACGCCAATCCCAGGGAGTGTTCGAGATCCCAGATCCAGTCCGCGTTCTTCAGGGCCTGTGCCTTCTGCTCGGGCACGGCGTTGCGGATCAGTGAGTACGTCCAGTAACTCACCGCGATCAGCAGGATTTCGAACCAGATACGCGGGCGGCGGGGCGATCGCAGACGCTGAAGGCGGGTCGGCCGGCTCTCCGGCGTATCAGCGATCTCGTCCACCATGGGTGAAGGGGCGGCCGTCCGGCCTTCCAGTGTCTCAGCGATCGTTTCACCCATGGGACGAGAGTCTGCCAGATGCGCGCCCACCGACCGATCATCCCTCGGTCTGGTTCGGCCTGCACCCCCTCGTCCCAGCGGACGAGAAAGGACTGGTCAGATACACCCACCCGGGCCGGATCCGACGACCGTTGAACAGCGTACGACCAGCTGGGCACAGTGACGGACCCACTGTACGCGGTGATGCGGAACCACTAGGGGGCGGTCTCGGACGCGCCCGGATCCCCGGGAACGTACGCGTATCCGCCCGGCACCTTCCGGGACCGTGCCCGGCGCACGTCAGACGGCCCACCAGACGCAGGTACCGCCGGGAACGCGCACCGTGCCACCCGCGAACTCCAGGGCGGCCGACGAGAGCAGCGGACGGCCGGGCACCGGGAGCCGGGCCTCGACCGACAGGGTGTTCAGGGTGCAGACCAGCCCCGGGCGGGCGAAGGCCAGCACGCCCTCGGGGGCCGGCAGCCACTCCATGTCACCGTCGCCCAGGCCCGGCAGCTCCCTGCGCAGCGCGATCGCCGAGCGGTACAGCTCCAGTGTGGACCCGGGATCGCCGGTCTGCGCCTCGGCCGACAGCTCCTTCCAGGAATCGGGCTGCGGGAGCCAGCTGCCGCCCGGACCGAATCCGTACGGCGGCGACGAACCCGACCACGGAAGCGGCACCCGGCAGCCGTCCCGCAGACCGTCCTGCCCGTCACCCCGGAAGAAGGCGGGGTCCTGGCGTACCGCGTCCGGGAGGTCCGCCACCTCCGGAAGTCCCAGCTCCTCACCCTGGTAGACATACGCCGAGCCGGGCAGCGCCAGCGTCAGCAGCGCCGCCGCGCGGGCCCGCCGCAGCCCCGCCGGCCCGCCGCCGTACCGGGTGGTGTGGCGTACGACGTCGTGGTTGGAGAGCACCCAGGTCGTGGGCGCGCCGACCGACCGGGTCGCGGCCAGCGACGCGTCGATGACCGTTCGCATCGCGGCCGCGTCCCAGTCGCAGGTCAGGAACTGGAAATTGAACGCCTGGTGCAGTTCGTCGGGCCGTACGTACAGCGCGAGCCGCTCGGGTGTCGGCGCCCACGCCTCGGCGACGCCGATGCGCTCCCCGTCGTAACTGTCGAGCAGCCGCCTCCAGGAGCGGTGGATCTCGTGCACACCGTCCTGGTCGAAGAAGGGCAGCACCTGCGCCCCGATCATCTTGGCCTGCTCGCGCATCCCGATGTCCGGCATTCCGGCGGCCTTGATCATGCCGTGGGCGACGTCGACGCGGAAGCCGTCGACACCGAGGTCCAGCCAGAACCGCAGGACCGATGTGAACTCCTCCCGTACGGCGGGGTGTTCCCAGTTGAGGTCGGGCTGCTCCGGCGCGAAGAGATGGAGGTACCAGTCGCCCGCTCCGGTGCGCGTCCAGGCCGGGCCGCCGAAGACCGACTCCCAGTCGTTGGGCGGCAGTTCGCCCTGCTCGCCCCGGCCGGGACGGAAGTGGTACAGGCCGCGCTCGGGGGCCCCCGGCCCGCCCGCGAGCGCGGCCCGGAACCAGGCGTGCCGGTCGGAGGTGTGGTTGGGCACGATGTCGACGATCACCCGCAGACCCAGCCGGTGCGCCTCGCCCACGAGATCGTCGGCGTCCGGGAGATCCCCGAACAGCGGGTCCACGGTGCGGTAGTCCGCCACGTCGTAACCCCCGTCGGCCTGCGGGGACGCGTAGAACGGGGTGAGCCACACGGCGTCGACGCCCAGGTCCGCGAGATAGGGCAATCGGTCGCGGACGCCCCGCAGATCGCCGATGCCGTCCCCGTCGCTGTCGGCGAAGGAGCGCACGTACACCTGGTAGATGACGGCGTCCCGCCACCAGCCCGCCGAGCGGGCGGCGGGCTGGTCACGGAGGGTGGGAGCGAGCTCCTGGGTCATGTACGTTCCCTTGTAGGTCGTCAAAGTCCGTCGTCGTGCGGCACACGGAGGCCATGCGGTTACGTATGGGGATGTTTCCCCCGTACGAGGATGGTCAACGCGTATCGCGCGCTTCCGGATACGAGACCCTTGCGGCCCCGGCCCGGGGTGCCTCCGCGCCGGGGCAGGCGCGCGCGTTGTGTTCCGCCCCGGCTCCCGCCGGTGGGCGCACCGGACCCGGGCCCGCCGAACGGCTTCCGGATCCGGAGCGGATCCGGCGCCCCTGCAAACCGCGCACCCCCGGCACGGGACGCGCGGTGCGGAGTCAGCGCGGGGCGGGCACCTTGGACATCACCGCGGGGGCGATCGCCATCAGCCGGCCCACGAGTTCCCCGAACGGGCCGTCCATCGGCTCGTCGGCCAGCATCCCGACCACCACGCCCGCCATCTCGTCGTCGTACGCGGCGCTCACCGCGCACAGCGCCGCGAAGTCGTGCACGAGCTGCAACTCCAGCTCGGAGCGCGGGATCTCGCGGCCGTCCAGCCACAGCAGCGCGGTCGACTCGGCGAGCGACACCCAGGAACGCACCACGAGCGCCAGCCGGACCGGCGGGTCCTGGATCCCCAGATGCGCCATGATCTGGTCGTACGCCGCCTGGCGGACCTCGTCGATCATCGCGTTGGTCGTGGTGGAGCCGACGGCCGGGCCGCCCCGCATCAGCGCGGAGAACCCGGGGCCGTGGTCGTCGACGAAGTCGAAGAAGCGGCGCATCACCCGCAGCAGCCGTGTCCCGAGAGGGCCTTCGTGCGGCTCGTGGAAGCGGGCCGCCAGTTCGTCGGCCGCGCGCCGCAGCGCGGCCTCGTACAGACTCTGCTTGCCCGGGAAGTAGTGGTACACCAGCGGCCTGGAGATGCCGGCCGCCGCCGCTATCTCGTCGATGGACACGTCGTCGGGGGAGCGGGCGCTGAACAGTTCCAGCGCCACACCGATCAGCTGCTGCCTGCGCTCCTCGACGCCCATCCTGCGGCGTACCCCGGTCGTCATGCTCCCCAGCCTACCGACTGCCGTGCGGGCATTTGTTCTAGAGGTCGGCCTCTCCGGGCCGTCCGGAGCGCGGGCGCCGTCCCGCGGGACCCCGTCACCGGCCCGCCCGGGCGGAGTTCACGGCTCCGGGCCCGGGAGCGCTCCGGGCGACGCGAGAGGCGGACCGGTAACGCGGACCGGATGCGCGCTCTTGTGTCCGCCCTCGTCGGACGGGTCGTTCCCGCGGTCCGGCCCGCCGTCCGGGCGCTCTTCGCCGACGGGTTGCGCGGAAACCCCGGTGGCGGGAGTACGCCACGTTGGGAACCCGCCACGGGCCGGTGCGGCCCCGTCCGGGCCGCCCGCTCACCCGCGCAGTACGGACCAACCGCTGAAGGCCGCCGTGCCCCGTGCCCCGCTTCCCCCGTTCATGGCCGTCATGAACAGGCCCACGTCCTGGGCCGCCGCTGTGCCCGGCACCGTCACCGTCCCCACCGGGCGCCATGTCGCGCCGTGGTCCAGGGACAGTTCGCCGGTGAAAACGGTGTCCCCGCTCCGGGTCAGCCGCAGCAGCAGCGGCGCCCGGACACCCGTGACACGGCGGTGGGTGTCGAGCGTTCCGTCGCCGTTGGAGTCGTAGGAGAGGGCGACACCCCGCCGGGGTGTGACGGCGAGATTGAGGAAGCCGGCCGCGCCGGGTGTCGCGAGGCTGTTGCGGGCGACGATGCCCGCGCGTGCCCAGGTGCCCGTGTTGTCCTGGGAGTCCACCCTCAGGACGACGCTTACCCCGGGCACCAGCGCGCCCTCGCGGTACGCCGCGCCGAACTGCGTGGTGCCGCGCCACATGTCGTAGCCCGCGCCGTTGATGGCGTAACGGTCCCCGAGCCGGCCGAAGACCGCCGCGTTGCCGGAGTGGGTGCGCCACTTCGGCCCGAGCGGTGAGGCGATGTGGAGCGCGCCCGGCTGGACGACGGTGACCGGGGTCTCGCCGGAGGGGCCGTACCGGACAGACAGCCGGTAGGGGATCGGGCGCAGGGGTTCGGTCAGCGGCTCCGAGGGGGCCGTCACCCGCCAGGAGACCGAGCCCGTGCCCCCCGCCGCCACCCCGTCGAGCGACATCGGACCCTGTGGCTCGGGCACGGCCCCGGTGGCGCTCAGCTCGAAGTCGACCCGGCCCGTCCCGCGCAGCCCGCTGAAGTTGCGGAACTCCGCCGTCATCACCCCCGTGCTGCCCGGCCGGAACGCGGGCGGGTCCACCGAGACCGAGGCGAAGCCCTGGTAGGGCGCGGCGGCGAGGGTGTCGCGCACCCGCCGCGCCGTGCGGTACGCGTCACCCGTCGGCCGGGCCGGATAGGCGCGGCGGTCCCTCGTCCACGCCTCCTCCGCCGGATACCAGTCGAACGCCTTCGGCTTCCGGCCCTCCGCCAGCGCCGAGGCCACCTCCCCCAGATACGCCTCCCACTGCGGCAGATGCACATCGGCGATCAGCCCGTGCCAGTCGCGGTCGGCGTAGGTGCCGATGTGGTCGGCCGCCGGCCGGTCCGCCCACGTGGTGATCAGCGCACGCGCGGTCCGCTCCAGCTCCAGCGCCTCCTCGGCGCCGGTCGCGAACCGCTTCGCGTCCTGGAGCCACGGCCCGAGGAGGAACGAGTGATGGCAGCCCGCCATGGTGTCGGCGAGCCGCATCAGCTTCAGCCAGAGCGCGGACACGGCCCGGAAGGTGTCGGCGTCCTTGCGCGCGTACGCGGCCCGCAGCGTGAGCTGGAGGGTGCGGGAGCGGTTCGCGAGCGCCTGGCGGGCCACATCGGTGAGATCGTGGCGGTAGGCGTCGCTGTCGCGCAGACCGGGCCGTACCTCCAGCAACGCGGCCAGCGCCCGGTCGAACTCCGCCGGGTCGAAGGCCGTGCCGATGGACGCGGTGAGCCCGGGCCGGCGGCCGAAGAGCGAGGGGTAGGGGCGGCCGTCGGTGCTGGTGAGCCGGTACGCGGTGGCGGCGAGCGAGGCGAACGCGGCCCGTGCCGAGGGGTCGTCGCCGCCGTAGCGGATCCCCGCGTACCCGGCGAACCAGGCGTCCCTGTCGATCGGCTCCCGCCGCCACGCCAGCTCGCTGAACAGCTCCAGCGCGACCGGATCGCGCTCGGCGGCCTCCGGCATGTACGCGGTGCCGGCGAGCGCGCTGCCCGGCTTGTCGCGCCAGGCGGTGAACCTGGCCGTCCACCGGTCGGTGTTCGCGCCGATCGTCGTACGTCCGCCGAAGTTGGGGATGGTGCCGAAGGCGTACGGAGCCCCGCCCCACTCCGTCTCCCGGTCGGTGACCGTGTCGAGGTCGGAGAGGCCGTCGACGATCAGGACCCGGGAGGTGTCGATCGCGTCGAGGAGCGCGGGCCGCGGATTGGACTGCCACCCGAGGATCACCCAGGTAGCGCCGGGACTGGCCGTCCGCAGCGCCGTCTCGACCGCGCGGGCCGCGTCGGGCACCGGCACGTCCCCGGCGGAGCCGCCCTCGTGGAGGAGGTCCATCTTGAAGAAGCGGGACTCGCCGAGGAGTTCTCGCTGATGGCGGTAGAAGGCCGCCGCGACCTCGGGGAACACGGTGGTGCGCGGGTCCAGCCAGTCCGGTCGGCGCAGTCCGTTCCAGGTGCCCTGCGGGACGACACGGGCGCCGGGATTGCGGTCGGTGAAGCCGTCCGGGACCGTACCGAAGTAGCCGGGCAGGACGGCGTGCATGCCCAGTTCGCGCAGCCGCCCGGTGATACGGCGGCCGAGGTCGGCGCGGCGGTCGATCAGCGCGGGGGAGAGCGGGCCGCCGTACCCGCTCATGTTCTGCAGCAGCCACCACGCCTGGTGCGACGGCGCGGGCAGCCAGGTCCGCGCCTCGGCGTCCGAGTAGCCGAAGTCCTTGAGCAGGCGGTGGTAGACGGCCTCGTGGCCGGGTGTCACCAGCACCTCGTTGCAGCCGTGCAGCGCGAGGACGTCGATCAGCCGCTCCCAGCGGGCCCAGTCGGCGTAGGGGGCGGTGTAGCCGTCGTGGGTGTCGTTGAAGGCGAACCGGTGCGGGACGGTCGCCGATCGCTCCAGCGGCCGGCTCGGGGCGGGCAGCCGCTCGGGCAGCCGCAGCTGGCTGCCCGACCAGGAGATGTGCGCCCGGCAGACGTACTTGAGGTACCAGTGCACCCCGGTGAGGAGCACGGCGGGGGAGGTGCCCTCGACCTCGATACGTCCGGTGGAGCCGGTCACCCGGAAGCGCTCGGGCCCCTCGGTCGCGCGCAGTGCGAACTGCCCGGCGTGGCGCGGCAGCAGCCTGCGCAGGGCGGCCCGGGCGGGGGCGGTGTCGAAGAGGGCCGCCGCGACGGCCGCGCCCGGTGCCGGAGCGGCTGTGGCGGTGGGCGCGGGCCCGGCGACGGCCGTTCCCACGCCGAGGGCCCCCGCGCCGATCGCTCCCGCGGTGCCCAGAACCGTACGTCTCGACAGCCCCGACTGTCCGAACATCGGTACTCCTCCGTGTTACCCACGTCACAGCTGGTGCGTGCGTGGCGCAGGTTACCGGGCGTTCAGGCCCGGGGGAGGGCACCGGCGGGGCACGATGGCCCGATGCGGACGAGCACGAGCACCGGCGCGAGGCGTACGGCCCGCGCGGCACTGGCAGTTGTGGCACTGGTCCTGGTCGCGGCGTGCGGTTCCGGCGGCGACGGCGATCGGCGTGGCGACGGTGACGGCGACCGGGACGACGCTCCCCGGACGGCCACCGGCACCCTGGAGGAGCTCGCCTCGCTGGCGGACTGCAAACCGAACATCCAGACGGACGCCGAGGAGCTGCGGCAGGCGAACTGCCGGACGGGCGACGGCAGGTATGTGCTGACGACCTTCGCCACCGATCGCGGCCAGCGCGAGTGGATCAACGAGGCCAATGACTACGGCGGCGTGTATCTGGTCGGCCGCAAGTGGGTCGCCTCGGGCGACGAGAAGGTGATCGCGGTGCTGCGGGGACGGCTGGGGGGCACGGTGGAGACCGGCTCGGAACACCACCCGGGGAGCGGTGGCAGCCCGGGCCCGGGCGACGGCGAGGCCACGGGCGAGGACCACTCGGGCCACGGCGGCTGACCGAGCGGACCCCGGTGGGCACCCGGCTGGGCGGCCACTCGGCCTGGCAGGCGAACGGCGCGGCAGGCAACCGGTCGGCCGCCTGGCCCGGGCGGCCACCCGGCCCGGCGCCGGGGCAGGTCGGAACATCGGTCCCGTTGGGGGCGGGCCGCGAACGGCCGGGCCGGCCCCCTCCTCGGGGACCGGCCCGGCCGGCTCGACGGGTCACTCGGCCGCCGTCCGCGGCATCCGCGCCACGGACGGCAGCGGTGCCGTCAGGTGCACCTCTGGTTGCGGTTGATGCAGTTCACCATCCGGTTCATCAGGCTCTCGTCGAAGACGTTGATGAAGTCACCGTGGTCCGTGATCGGCTTGTGCAACTGCTCGGGGAAGGAGTCGACGGCGAAGCCGGGGCCCGGCGGGACGTTGTAGACGATCCGCTGGACCAGCTGAGGAATCGCCTTGAACCCGTTTTGGCACTTGCCCTGTCCGTCGGCGAAGGCCACATGCGTACGGTGGTTGGCGCTGTCGATGTTCTGGCCGTCCCAGCAGCTCTGGAACGTGAACGTCCGGACGACCTTGCTGCCCCGCGGACAGATCGGGTACTTGTCCTTCAGCTGCCGGTTCTCGAAGCCGGTGCAGCTCCAGGAGGCATTGGCGTTGCCGGGGCCGTTGACGAACGCCTTGGCGTCGCCGGTGATGATGCGCAGCAGCCGCGGCATCGCCGTGACCCTGCCGTTCGGGCTGCCGACGAACCTCAGGCTGACCTCGGCCGGGGTCTGGATCTCGCCGACGTTCTGGTCCTTGCCACCGCCGTCCTCGTTGGCGTCGTTCTCGTTCTGCCCGTTCTGGAGGCGCAGCACCGGCCAGTAGTACGAGGAACGGTCGCCGCGGTTCCGGCATGTGGTGGCGCCGTTGGCCAGGTCGTCGTCGCTGGCGAACGCGTCGTTGGCCTGGTTGCCCACATAGTCGTGCATATGGTGTGCGCCGTTGGAGACGCCCGGCGCCACGATCACGTTGTCGGGGTTGAACAGGCCGTTCCGATTCACACCGCAGTTGGTGGTGAAGGTGCCCCTGGAGGCGTTCCGGCGGTTCTTGGGCGTCTTCACATTCGGCCGGACGGACCGGATGTCGACGAAGTCGGACGCCGCGGGGCCGTTGCTCGCCTGGCCGCCGTTGCCTCCGCTGTTGCCTCCGCCGGCCTGGCCCCCGTTGGCCGTGCCGCCCTGGCTGCCGCCGCCGGTCCCGCCGTTACCGCCCCCGTTGTTCCCGCCGCTGCCGCCACGGCTGTTGCCGGTGGTGCCGTTCCCGTCGCCGTCGTCGTCGCCGCGCAGGGTGCACGGAGCCATGCCCTGCATGCCCCGCCATCTGGTGCCGCCGCGGCTGATGGCCGCCGCGATCCGGTCGATGCTCGCCTGGCGGCTGGCCTTGAGGGGGTCGAGGATGTCGTCGTCGGCGACCGCCGGATCCTGCCGGATCCGGTCCCTCTGTTCGGCGAACCGCTGGTAGGCGTCGGTGATCTGGCTGTCCATCGTCGCCAGTTCGCGGTCGACCTCGGCGCGCGCCCGCGAAGGCACGTCGCGGGGAAGGCCGTTGGCCGCCTCGGGGCAGTCGATGGTCGACGCCTGTGCGGCGTTCTGCGTCTGCTGCCCGCTCCGGCCGGACTGGCCTTCGTCCGCGGACGCGTACACATTGACCGCTACCAGCCCACCCCCGCCCATCATCAAGGCGACCGAGGCGACCACGACCCGGTTCGCCAGCTTCGAGCGTTTTCTTGTCCTGCGTCCCATGGAACTCCTCTGCTTCGTCGCCGGGCGTGGGTGGTTGTGTTTTCTGGGGGGTCCCGGCAGAGGGAGAAGCGCGACCATTCATACGTGAGAGATTGATGAGGCGTTCAGGACATGGAGAACTTTGTGCAAAACTCCAGGAGTAAAACCGGCATACAAGGGAAAAGCAGGGCCTGTAAGGGGTGTTGTGTCCCTCTGGTGCCCCGGTCGCTCCGGTGCCTCATGAGAACCGGCTCATACGGAAGCCGAGGGCCGCGGGACCGTCAGCCGTGATCCAGATACGCCAGCACCGCCAGCACCCGGCGGTTGTCGTCGTCCGACACCGGCAGCCCCAGCTTCCCGAAGATGTTCGAGGTGTGCTTGGCCACCGCCCGCTCGGTGACGGTCAGCTGGGTCGCGATCGCCGCGTTGGAACGGCCCTGCGCCATCAGCTCCATCACCTCCAGCTCCCTCGGGGTCAGCCCGCCCATCGGCTCGTCCTGGGCACGGCGCGACAGAAGCTGCGAGATCACCTGGGGATCCATGGCCGTACCGCCCTTGGCCACCCGCCGTACCGCGTCGACGAACTGATCCGCGTCGAAGACCCGGTCCTTGAGGAGATAGCCGACCCCGCCGTTCCCGTCGGCCAGCAGCTCACGCGCGTACAACTGCTCCACATGCTGCGAGAGGACCAGCACCGGAAGACCCGGCCGTGCCCGCCGCGCCGCCAGCGCGCACTGGAGGCCCTCGTCCGTGTGCGACGGCGGAAGCCGGACGTCGACCACGGCGACGTCCGGCTCCAGTTCCGCGAGCGCCCGGCTCAGCTCGGGCCCGCTCTCCACGGCGGCCAGGATCTCGAAGTCGTACGCCTCCAGCAGCCGCACCAGGCCGTCACGCAGCAGAAACAGGTCTTCGGCTAGAACAACTCGCAAGGGATCTCCATGGTGACCATGGTGGGGCCGCCCTCCGGAGAGCCGACGGCAAGGACGCCGTCGAATGTACCGAGCCGCCGCTCGACCCCGCTCAGGCCGGACCCCGCGCCGATCACCGCGCCACCCCGGCCGTTGTCGGTCACCGCGATCCGCAGCGAGCCGTCGCCGTACATCATGTCCACCCAGATCCGGTCGGCCCCCGAGTGCTTGACCGCGTTGGTCAGCGCCTCACTGACCGCGAAGTACGCCGCCGACTCCACCGGGGCGTCCGGGCGGCCCGGCAGCTCCACATCCACGTCCGTGGGCAGCGGCAGCCGCAGGGCGAGCGCCCTGACCGCGTCGCCGAGCCCGCGCTCCGCCAGCACCGGGGGATGGATGCCCCGGACCAGATCGCGCAGTTCGGTCAGCGCCTCCGCCGACGACTCCCGGGCCTTGACCAGGAGCTCCTTCGCCTTCGACGGGTCCTTCTCGATCAGGGCCTCGACGGTGCCGAGGTTCATGCCCATCGCGACCAGCCTGGCCTGCGCGCCGTCGTGGAGATCCCGTTCGATGCGACGCAGTTCGGCCGCCGAGGTGTCCAGCGCGTCGTGCCGGGTCTCGGTGAGCCGGTCGATGCGCTGCTCCAGCGCCTCCTTGCCGTGCGGATCGAGCGCGCTGCCGACGATCCGGAAGTGGGACTTCACCAGCGTGGGACCGGCCATGATCCCGATGGCCAGCAACGTCGCGGCGACCAGTGCGCCGACAGCGGCCGTACCCCAGCCGCCGACCGGGACGAACAGGTACCAGAACGGGTCCTCCACGGCTACGAGCGGAATCCACAGGCCGCCGGCGACCAGCAGGCCGAACAGGCCCTGGAGCAACAGGGACGGCACGAGGAGCGCCACGATCGCGCCCGCCGTCATGTCCAGCAGGAGCCACTGGAGATCCCGCCAGGTCGCCGGATCCTTCAGCAGATGCACACACTGCTCGACCTGGCCGGTGACGCCCCGGCGCAGATCGCGCGGGAAAGGGCGGTAGGCCGCCGGTATCCGGATCGAGGCCCAGCGGGCGGCCAGCAGCCGGCGGTGCCCCGTGTGCACGCGCACGAGCTTCAGGACCGCCGGGGTGGCGAAGACACCCACCCCGACCGGGATCAGGGCGATGGACACGACGGCCAGGACGAAGAGCGTGATGGATCCGGCCAGTGCCAGCAGCGCCAGGGTCAGCCCCCGGAAGCCGGCCGTCAGCGCCACCGCCGCGCGTTCCCTCGTCGTGTCCATGATCCACCCCTCATCGCCCGGTTTCCCTCAGTCTGCGGTGCGGCCCGGCCCGGCACACTGGGCCCCGCCACCGGCTCGGGGGTGGTGCTGGCACCACCCTCCTGGCCTCGCCCTATGGCTCCCGGGAGGGGTGCTCGGCGGCTGGGGCGCCCGCGCTTCGGTTCCTAGCGTCGTAGGCGAACTGTCGGGCGCTCGGCTTTGGGGGCGGAACCACCATGAGGCGCAACCTCGCGGCACGTATCGGGGTATGGAGTGCGTACCACCGTAAAACGGCGATCATCGGCTGGCTGTTGTTCGTCGTCCTGGCCACCGGCGTCGGAGGCGCGGCCGGGACGGTGGAGATGACGGCCTCCGAGCAGGGCGCCGGTGACTCGGCGCGGGCCCAGAGGATCCTCGACGACGCCGGACTCGACCAGCCCGCCGGTGAACTCGTCCTGGTCACCAGTGCCACGGCCGGAGGGTGGAAGGACACCGCCCGCGAGCTGACCGAGGCGATCGAGCGGACCGGAGAGGTCCGCAATGTCGAACCGCCCCTCGCCTCCGGCAACGACCGGGAGGCGCTGATCCGTTTCGAGATCAGAGGTGACTCCGCCACCGCACCCGACCGGGTGGGGCCCGTCCTCGACGCGGTACGGGACGCGGGCACGGGCCGTGACGGCGTCGAAGTCCATCAGTTCGGGCAGGCCAGCGCCGAGAAGTGGCTCGGCGATCTGCTCTCCGACGACTTCCGGAGGGCCGAGTTCACCGCCGTACCGCTCGCGTTCGGCATTCTGATCGTCGCCTTCGGGGCCGTCGTCGCCGCGCTGCTGCCGGTCGGTCTCGCGCTGACCGCCTGCATGGCGGCCTTCGGTCTGCTCTCGCTCGCCAGCCATCAACTGCATCTGTTCCAGACGACGTACTCGGTGATGTTCCTGATGGGCCTCGCCGTAGGCGTCGACTACTGCCTCTTCTACCTGCGCCGTGAACGTGACGAGCGGGCCGCGGGGCACGACGCCGACACCGCGCTGAGGATCGCCGCGGCGACGAGCGGGCGGGCCGTTCTGGTCTCCGGGGTGACCGTGATGGTGGCGATGTCCGGCATGTTCCTCTCGGGGCTGATGCTCTTCGAGGGCTTCGCGCTCGCCACGATCCTCGTCGTGTTCATCGCGATGCTGGGCTCGGTGACCGTGCTGCCCGCGCTGCTGGCCTGGCTGGGCGACCGGGTCGACTCGGGCCGGCTGCCCTTCCTCAACCGCCGCGGCAACAGGCGCGCGCCCGGCGGCGGCGCGGTGGCGGGCACCCTCCTGCGGCCGGTACTGGCGCGGCCCGGGCTGTTCGCGGTGGCCGGCACCCTGCTGATGCTGGCCCTCGCCGCCCCGGCCGTGGGTATGAGAACCGAACAGCTCGGCTGGGAGAAGCAGTTCGGCTCGGGCGCCCCGCTGTCGGTCGCGTACAAGAAGATCACCGAGACGTTCCCCGGCGGTCCCGAGCCCGCGCGGGTCGTGGTCGAGGCCGACGACATCACGGCGGAGCCGGTACGGGCCGCACTGGCCGAGTTCGACCAGGTCACCGTCCACCGGGCGGCGAACGTCGCCGAGATCGAGATCCCGCTCGCGGGGAACGGCACCGACGAACGCTCCCAGGACGCCCTCGCCGAACTGCGCGAGACCACCGTCCCCGCCGCCTTCGACGGCACCGGCGCCCGGGCCCATGTCACCGGGGAACTCGCGGAGTCCGTCGACTTCAACGACCAGCTGAAGCGCGGGATCGTGCCCGTCCTCGCCTTCATCACCGTGGTCACCTTCGTGCTGATGCTGTACTGCTTCCGCTCGTACCTCGTCGCCGTGGTGTCGATCCTGCTCAATCTGCTCTCGGTGGCCGCCGCGTACGGGGTGATGGCCGCCGTCTTCCAGCACGGCTGGGGCGCGTCCCTCCTCGGTACGGAGGCGGTCGGCGCGGTGCAGAGCTATCTGCCGCTGTTCGTCCTGGTGGTGCTGTTCGGGCTCTCCATGGACTACCACGTGTTCGTCGTCTCCCGGATCCGCGAGGCCCGGGAGCGGGGAGCCGGCATCCGTGAGGCGATCAGCGAGGGCATCCGCCGCACGGCGGGACCGGTGACCGGCGCGGCGGCGATCATGGTCGCGGTGTTCGCGGTCTTCGGCACGCTGTCCATGCAGGACATGAAGCAGATGGGCGTCGGACTGGCGGTCGCGGTCCTGCTCGACGCCACCGTGGTGCGCATGGTGCTGCTCCCCTCTGTCCTGGCACTCCTGGGCGACCGCATCTGGCCCGCCCCGAAGTCCGGGCGCGGGCGGCCGGTCGCGGCCCGCCCGGAGCCCGGGGACGGACACGTCGTCCTGAGGCGGTGATCCCCACGGCGGTCCGGCCGGGCGTACCGCCGGGCCGGGTGCGGGGCGGCCGGACCGCCCTTGCCCGGCCCCCGTACCTGTACCCGTACCCGGTCCCGCCGGACCGCCCCGGACCGCCCCGGCCCGTACCCGGTCCCGGCCTTCACCGGCTCCCGCACCCGACCTCGGCCCCCGGCCCCGTACCCGGCCCCCGGCCCCGTACCCGGCCCCCGGCCCCGTACCCGGCCCCCGGCCCCGGCCCCGTACCCGGCCCCCGGCCCCGGCCCCGTACCCGGCCCCGTACCTGGGCCCGGCCCCCGTACTCCATGCTGTCGGCCTGCCCCCGGCGAGCGCCGCGAGGCCGCCGGCCCCGTCCGGTCCCCGCCGAGGGCCCTCCGCCACAGGGGCATTCCGCCCCGGTTGAAGACGGTCACGTCCCAGCCCCCGGCGGGCGCCCACGCGGCGACCGCGGCCCGGCGCACTCCGTTCCGCCCGGATTCAGACGTCTCATGGGCGTGACTCCGCCCGCCGGTGCCGACCGGGAAAAGTATTTCTGCCACCAGAAGAACACAAACGACTCCCCGGCGGGCCGCGGGAATCCCCGTCCCCCTCCCGCACCCCGCCCGGCGGTGGCAGCATGTGCGGACGATGACGGATGCCCGGTCGCCCCTGCGCGCCCTGCGGGCCGCGCTCTTCGCGGCGATCTGCGTCGCGTGGGCCGCGGCAGGGCATTCGTTCACATCCGGGCACGATCTCCCGCTCGCGACACTCCTGCCCGCCTTCGCGGTGACCGCGGCCGGCGCATGGCTCGCCGGCGCCCGCCGACGGGGCACGCTCTCCATCGGCACGGCACTGCTGACCGCCCAGGGCGCGCTGCATCTGCTCTTCTCCCGGGCCCGGTTCCGGGCCCAGGACCCGGCAGGCGCAACCGTGCCGAACGCCCATCACGACACAGCGGCGGACCCGCTGTTCGAGGGCACCGCGCTCCTCGGGTCCTCCCCTGCGGGCATGCTCGCCGCCCACCTCCTCGCCGCCGCCGTCTGCGCCCTGTGGCTGGCCCGCGGGGAGGCCGCGTTCTTCCGGGTCGCCCGCGCGGCCGCCGCCCTCGCCTTCACCCCGCTGCGGCCACCGCTCACCGCCGTACCGCTGCCGCGGGGCCCGAGGCCGCTCGTGCCGCCGCGGCCCGGCACCACGGCCCGTCTCCTCAGCGCCGTACTCGGCCACACCCTGGTGCGCCGCGGGCCGCCCGCGCTCCCCGCCACCCGCGCCACGGCCCCCGGAGCAGCTGTCTGACCTGGGGCCCTTCCCCATGTCGACACCAACTCCCGGGATCACCATGGCCATTGACGCCCCTGCCCACGGCAGAACCGAAACCGAGCAGGAGACCGCTACCGGCTCCGTATGGAGCGCCCTGCGGCCCCTCGTGCTCCGTATCCACTTCTACGCGGGGCTGCTGATCGCCCCGCTGCTGCTGGTCGCCGCCACCAGCGGACTGCTCTACGCCCTCTCCTTCCAGGCCGAGAAGATCGTCTACCGGCACGAGCTGACGGTCCCGGCCGGTGAGCGGACCCTTCCGCTCTCCGAGCAGATCGAGGCCGCCCGCAAGGCCCGCCCCGACGGCACGGTCACCGCCGTCTGGCCCGGCTCCGAGGAGGGCGCCACCACCCGGGTGCTGATGAACGCCCCCGGAGTCGACGAGGACAAGTCCCTCGCCGTCTTCGTCGATCCGTACACCGCGGAGATACGGGGAGAGCTGCCGTCCTACGGCAGCTCGGGCGCCCTGCCGCTGCGCAGCTGGCTCGACTCCCTGCACCGGGATCTTCATCTGGGCGACCTCGGCCGCCACTACAGCGAACTGGCCGCCGGCTGGCTGTGGGTCGTCGCGCTCGGGGGTCTGCTGCTCTGGCTCGGCCGCAGGCGCACCGCGCGCCGCGCCCTGTTCGTCCCCGAGCGCGGAGCCAAGGGCCGCCGCAGAACGCTCTCCTGGCACGGCGCCGTCGGTCTGTGGGCCGTCACCGGGCTGGTTCTGCTCTCGGCGACCGGACTGACCTGGTCGCGGTACGCGGGTGAGAACATCGGCGCCGTCCAGGACCAGCTCGGCGGGGCCACACCCACCGTCTCGGCGGCACTCGCGTCCGGCCCCGCCGAAGCCGCCGGCGACCACGAGGGCCACGGTGGCTCGGCCGGGGGCGCCCACCACGGCACGGACATCGGCGTGGACCGGGCCCTGGAAGCCGCCCGCGGCCAAGGGATCGGCGGCAGGCTCTCCATCACTCTCCCCGGCGAGGGCACCGGCTATGTCATCAGGGAGACGGACACCACGTTCCCCGTCCATCTGGACTCGGTCGCCGTCGACCCCGCGGACGGCCGGATCGTCGACGAACTGCGCTTCGCCGACTATCCCGTACTGGCGCAGCTGACCCGCTTCGGCATCGACGCCCATACGGGAGTCTTCCTGGGCCTCGCCAACCAGCTCGCCCTCGCCGCCCTCGCGCTCGCGCTCATCGTGCTGATCCTGTGGGGCTACCGGATGTGGTGGCTGCGCAGGCCGGCGAAGGCACGCGGGCTCCGCGGCGGCCGTCCCGTCCCGCGCGGAACCTGGCGCAGGGTGCCGCTCCCCGTCCTGCTGCCGCTCGCGGCCGTCACCGCGCTGATCGGCTGGTTCGTGCCGCTGCTCGGCCTCAGTCTGCTGGCGTTCCTGGTGGTGGACCTGGCGCTGGGGGCGGTGGGGAGAGCCCGCGCCTGACCCGGGACCGCGGCCCGGACCCGTACCTCCCACGGGTCCGGGCCGCGCCACCGGCGCTCAGGGGGCGTACTTGTAACCGACCCGGCGCACCGTCTGGATCGCCCGGCGGTGCTCGGCGCCCAGCTTGCGGCGCAGCCGGGCGACATGGACGTCGACGGTGCGCCCGTCTCCCACATGCCCGTAGCCCCAGACCGTGGTCACCAACTGGTCGCGGGAGTGCACCCGGTGGGGATGCGCCACCAGATGTGCCAGCAGCTCGAACTCCAGATACGTCAGATCCAGCGCCCGCCCGTCGACCACGGCCAGCCGCTCCGGCGCGTCGATCCGCACCGGCCCGGACCCGCCCCGCGAAACGGCGGCCGGCGCGGGCCCCGCCGGCGGGCGCTGATCGGCCGGTACGAGGACGAGATAGCCGATCATCGGCGGCCGGCCCGGCAGACCGGGCACATCGTGCTGCGGCGCGGGCAGCCAGGTGGCGCCGGGCGGAAGCAGTTCCGCCACCTCGACGAAACCGCCCAGCGGGACGACCTCGTCGGGATCGACGGCCCGCAGCCGGTGTCGTACGGGACGGCCCGGGGCGAGGCGCCCCGGCTGGACGGCGGAGGCGGCGGTCGCGGCCTGGACCGCGGAGAAGGGACGGGAGTTCACCATGAGAGGTCAGCTCTCTTTCGCGCGGAGAAGTCGACGAGTCGATGGGACGGACGTACGTCGTGCGCGCTGGCCGAAGGCCGGATGAGCGGCTTTAGAGGGCCCGCGCGTTCACCGCGGGGCAACACACCCGGTCGAAGTCGTGGTGCTGCCGGGAAGGCCAGAACGGCTCAAGGTCGCAGTGACCTGTCGCGGGGTTCCGGAAGCCTGCCATGGGCTCATTGAATCAGATGAACGGCACACGAAGGAGAGCGTCTCTCACGGACCGAGACACCGATCTCGTCCCGCCGGCCGCGCCCGGGCCGTCACTCCTCCTCGCCGGCGTCGTCCTCGTCATCCTCCTGGTCGTCCCTGTCGAGGGCGCTCATGTCCGGGTCGATCCGCTTGCGCCAGTCCAGCTTCACCTCGACGGCCCGGTCGGGGAGGCCGTTCCACTCCACCCGGAGCCCTTCCCCGGCCACCGCCGCCGCGACCTCCCGGCCGATCGCCGCCGTCGTGTCCTCGGAGCCGTCGAAACCGCCGTAGTACAGCGACAGCGAACCGGTCTCGACCGCGCCCTCCACCCCCTGCGAGTGGAAGAAGACAAAGCCGCGCGCGCCGGGGGAACCTTCGCTTCCGATCTCGGACGTCCCGCAGGACAGACAGCAGGTGAAGTCCTCCCGGGCGGTGATCCCGGCGTCCTCCAGCACGTCGAAGGCGCGCGTGATCCGCTCGGGGTCCGTCTCGCCCTCCCACCCGGCCTGCTCGGCCAGCCGCTCCCGCCACAGCTCCCCGATCAGTGTGCCGAGCTCCTCCTCGCCCGGCCCGGGCTCGCCCTCGCCGTCCAGGAAGTCGTCCGCGGAGTCGACCAGATCCTCGATGTCCGCGTACCCGGCGGCGATCTGGGTGCGGAGCATGGACGTCAGCTCCTTCATCGTGTCCCACGCGGGCTCCTCCTCCGCCGGGTCCTCCTGGGCGAGTCGGCCCTCCGCCACCCCGTCGTACCGCTCCGGGTCTTCGTCCGTCACCGTGATCTCCAGCATGCGGTCACCATGCCACAGGACACTGACAACGAGGGGGTGCCCGCCGTATCACGGCGGGCACCCCCTCACCACACTCGGGAGCCGGATGGTCTCAGACCTGGCCGGCCTTCTCCAGCGCCGTGCAGCAGGTGTCCACCATCAGCCGGGTCACCACATACGGGTCCACGTTGGCGTTCGGACGGCGGTCCTCGATGTAGCCCTTGCCGTCCCGCTCCACCTGCCACGGGATACGGACGGAGGCACCCCGGTCGGAGACGCCGTAGCTGTACTCGTTCCACGGAGCGGTCTCGTGCAGTCCGGTGAGCCGGTCGTCGATGCCCGCGCCGTAGTTCTTCACGTGGTCGAGCGGCTTCGAGCCCTCGCCCAGCGACTCACACGCGGTGATGATGGCCTCGTAGCCCTCGCGCATCGCCTTCGTCGAGAAGTTGGTGTGCGCGCCCGCGCCGTTCCAGTCGCCCTTCACCGGCTTCGGGTCGAGCGTCGCCGCGACCTTGAAGTCCTCGGCGGTGCGGTAGAGCAGCCAGCGGGCGATCCACAGCTGGTCGGCGACCTCCAGCGGCGAGAGCGGACCGACCTGGAACTCCCACTGGCCCGGCATGACCTCGGCGTTGATGCCGGAGATCCCGAGGCCCGCCCGGAGACAGTTCTCCAGGTGCGCCTCCACGACGTCACGGCCGTGGATCTCGTCGACGCCGACACCGCAGTAGTAGCCGCCCTGCGGGGCGGGGAAGCCGCCGACCGGGAAGCCGAGCGGGCGGTCGCCGTCGAAGAACGTGTACTCCTGCTCGATGCCGAAGACCGGCTCCTGCGCGGCGAACCGCTCGGCCACCTCGGCCAGCTGCGCGCGGGTGTTGGAGGAGTGGGGGGTCATGTCCGTGTTGAGGACCTCGCAGAGGACCAGGACGTGGTCGCCGCCCCGGATGGGGTCCGGGCAGGAGCGGACCGGCTTGAGCACCCGGTCGGAGGCGTGACCCTTGGCCTGGTTGGTGCTGGACCCGTCGAAGCCCCAGACGGGGAGCTCGGTGGCGTCGGGGAGGATCCTGGTCTTCGAGCGGAGCTTCGCGGTCGGCTCGGTGCCGTCGATCCAGATGTACTCAGCCTTGATGGTCACGGGGGCCTCATCCTGTGCGGGTCCAGCGGTATGCCACGCAGCTTGGCAATGCGCGATTTCCCGTCCATTGCCCCGATGTGAACCCCGTGTTACGGCGTCCGTGATGTGACGAAACCGCCGTCCCGTACGCATTCCGCTTCCGTACAGGCATCGGCGCGGGCTTCCGTACGCACAGCGGTGAGGGCTCCCGCACGCACGTCGGCGCGGGGCCGGGCGCAGGGAGGGAAACGGCCGGTCGTCCCCCCAGGGCTAGCTTCCGGGCCGGTGTTCCGCCCCCTGCTTCAGCAGCGATCCGAAGCCCGCGTCGTGGATCCGGCGCACAAGATCGGCCCGGCTCGTGCCGAGCGCCTCGGCCGTACGGTCCAGATGCCAGTCGCCGTCGTGCAGCGACCGCAGCAGATGTCCCCGGCGGATCTGCGCCTCGGAGAGCCGGAACGTCTTCAGATAGGCCACCCGCCCCCGGTGGTCGGTGATCACCTCGCCGATGTGCTGCTCCCGCACGCCCCGCTGGAACGGCGGGAGGAAGCGCCGGAGCGTGAACGACCCCAGGGAGCGCACCCGCTCGAACGCGTACGACGGATCGAGCAGCCCGGCCGCCATCACCGTGTCGTGGTTCCGCGTCCACTCCCGCTCCTGCTCCCGTGCCACGGCCCGCAGATCCGCGAGCGTCCGCACCCGGCGGTCGTCGCGGACGACCGCCTCGAACGCGGGCACCGGCCGGCCGAAGAGGGCGTGCTGATGGACCAGCTCCCCGTACAGATCCTCGATCAGCGACGGATGCAGCGCCCGGTAGTCGGCCGGGTGCGGTACGGCGAAGGCCGAGGCGAGCGAGTCCGCCGCGTACACCAGCACACCGCACTGGTCCTCATGGATCTCGAACACCCGCAGCGCGTCCTCCAGCCCGTGGACCCGCCACCCGCCGTACGCCGCCTCCGCGCGCGGCGACAGCCCCTGGCGTACCGCCCGCTGGGACCATTCGTCCCACATCACGGAAGGGCCGCCGAAGTGGAGCGCGAGATACCCCTCCAGCGCCAGATGCAGCGGGAGGAAGCGCAGCCGCTGCCCGCCGCCGTCCCGGCCGCCGCGCCGGTCCGGGCCCCGGCGCTTGGCCAGCCGGTGATGGCGGCGGACGGGGACATGCTCCGGGGCGGCGTCGCCCAGGACCGTTCCGTACGCGGCGGACCGTCCGCCGTCGCCCGACCAGTCCGCGACGAAGCCGTGCGGGACGTAGGAGACATAGCGGTGGCCGGACCCGAGGTCCACGGCGCTGTGGGCACGCCCGGCGTCCTCGCGGCCGACGGCGCAGGCATGGCAGCAGTCGCCGTCGTCGTCGTACGCGGGCCCGTACTCCGCCCGGGTTCCCGATGTCCCGCCGACCGGGGCCGCGCAGCCGTAGACCTCGTGGCGCAGCCGCAGCCCCTCCACCGGAGCCTCCCGCACCAGCGGCACCAGCCGGATCCCGCCCCACACCTGCGCGGGCGCCGCGACCAGCCCCGTCATGTCCAGCCGGCTCATCGCGTCCCCTTGCCACGGCGGTCCAGAAGGAGCCCGGTGCGCCGGTCCAGATACGCCTGGAGCTCCGGCAGACCCGTACGGCCCTCCGCGAACTGAGCGATCTCCACCAGCGCGGGCAGATCCTCCGCGTCCCGGATCCCGGCCGTCGGCACCCCCGGCGCGAGCCGCCGTACGTCGAAACCGTCCGCGTCGTATACGGGGTTCAGATGCACGACACCGGTGCCGCGGCCCGGATCGAGCCGGGTCCGCCATACGCGCAGCACCTCACCGGCGAGCCCCGGCGGCGCGTTGTCCCAGCCGTCCGAGACGATCACCAGCCGCTCGGGGGAGTCCTCCAGCGCGTCCAGCACCCGCGCACCGAGCGGGCTCGCGCCCCGGGGGCGTACCAGCAGGGGATCACGGCCGCCCGACGTCCAGTGCGCGGTGTACGAACCCGCCAGCGCCTCCAGCAGACAGTGCGCGCCCAGCGCCACGGCCAGCGGACGGCGGCGCTTCACCCCGGAGCCGTACGACGAGTAGCTGTCGTCCAGCACGGCCGAGACCCGGCCCCAGGTCCCCGCGTACGGTCCCGCCGCCCGGCGCGCGGCGGCCCGGAGCGCGTCCCTCAGCTCCGCGCGCCGGTCCATGCGCCTCGCGAGCGGAAGGGACAGGACGTAGAGGGCGAGCCTGGTCAGCGGCATCACGGCCAGATCGGGCTCCGTGTCCGCGCTCCGCCGGGTACGCAGCCGCTCCAGCCTGGTCATCCTCGGGGCGATCCGCTCCAGGAACAGCTCACGCGGCACCCGGTGCCGGGAGGCGAAGCCCTCGGCGACGGTGAACGGCAGCTCGTAGATCGCACCCTGTTCGTAGTGGGCGCGGCGGTACGCGTCCAGGAACGCGTGCTCGTAGCGGACCCGCTTCCCGGGCCGGAAGAGGAAGTCGCCCAGCTCGTCCCCGACGGGCAGATGGGCCTGCCGCACCACCGACTTCAGACCGCTCCGGTACTTCACCGCGTCATGGCCCGGATCGGGCCGCGACGCCAGCCAGTCCCGCTGGATCGCCCGGGTGCGGCGGTTGTTGACCCGGGCGCCGCCGAGCGCGCGGAACAGCCGGTAGACCCGCTGCGGCGGCAGTACGGCCAGCCGCGCGGCGATCAGCCGGCCTTCCACACGCTTCTGCTCCGCGGTCGCGTCGCCCGCCGTGCGCAGCAGCTGCTCCACGATCCGGGCCGCGTTGTGGTCGTTGATGTCGAGGGCCAGCGCCGCCGCGTACACCGACCGGTAGTTGACGCGGACGTACTCGTGGAGGAAGGACAGCGAGAGCTGCTGCCGGTACGCGTCCGAGTGGAACTCACGCTGTCCGGTGGCCGTGACGGCGGCGTTCACGAACAGGAGCACGTCCTCGGCCGCGATCAGATCGGCGTAACTCTCCTCCGCCATGGCTCCCCCCGAGGGCGCGGCTGTGGGAAACCGGCCGGGGAATGGGGGCGCGATCAGCGAAATCACTGCATCAGAAGCACGTCTCGGAAGTCGCACCGGAGTCCCGCGGCCGGTCCGCCCCAACGTAACACCCGGCGTGCCGGGCTCCCCGCGATTTTCCGCGCTTGCGGGCGGGGGAGGGGCCGGGGCCGGGGAGCGTTGGGCCGGGGACCGGCCGGCCCGGGCCGGCGGTTGTGCGGGGGCGGCCGCGTGGGCGTGCGGTCGTGTCGGTGCATGGTCGTGTCGGCGTGCGGCCGGGGAGGCTCCGGTGCGCCCCGCCCGGGGAGGGGCGGGCCGGCGGCTCCGTGGCACACCGGTCTGCCGTGCCCCGGGGTCCCGGCGGGCAGACTGGGGCCATGACACAGCCCGTGAGCCCTGACCGACGGCCCCAGCGGCGGACACGCATCGGACTCCTCGGCGCCGGGCCCTGGGCGGAGAGGACCCAGGCGCCCGCGCTCGGCGCCCATGAGGGCGTCGACTTCGCGGGGGTGTGGGCCAGACGGCCCGAGGCCGCCGCCGCGCTCGCCGGAGCGCACGGCACGAAGGCGTACTCCGGCGACGACGGCGTCGATGAGCTGCTCGCCTCCTGCGAAGCCGTCGCGTTCGCCCTGCCCCCGGACGTCCAGGCCCCGCTCGCGGTCCGCGCGGCCGAGGCCGGCTGCCATCTGCTGTTGGACAAGCCGGTCGCGACGACGGTGGCCGCCGCGCGCGCCACCGCGCGGGCGGCGGAGCGCGCCGGGGTCGCGTCGGTGGTCTTCTGCACCCTCCGCTTCACGGAGGAGACCCGTGGCTGGATCGCCGGACGGGCCGCCGCCGGGGGCTGGTTCACGGCCCGCGCGCAGTGGCTCGCCCCGCTGTTCGCGCCCGGCGCGGACAGCCCGTACGCGGCATCGCCCTGGCGGCGGGAGAAGGGCGCGCTGTGGGACGTGGGGCCGCATGTGCTGTCCGTGCTGGTCCCCGTGCTCGGTGAGGTGACCGCGGTGACGGCGGCACGCGGCCCCGGCGACACCGTGCATCTGGCGCTCCGGCACACCTCGGACGCGTCGAGCACGGCGACCCTGAGCCTGAGCGCCCCGCCGGAGACGGCGGGCGCGAGCCTCGAACTCCTCGGTGAAACGGGCACGGTGGCCCTGCCGGAGTGGTCCGGCACGGTCGACGCGTTCCGGCTGGCCGTGGACGCCCTGCTGGAGGCGGCGCGGACCGGGCGCCCGCACGCGTGCGACGCGCGATTCGGGCTGCGTCTGACCGAGATCCTGGCCGAGGCGGAGGCACAGCTCGCCTGAGGGGGTTCGCCCGGGGCCGGGCGGGCCCCTGACAGCGGGCGTTTCCGGTGGCGGGGGTTCCGGCCGGGCGGACCACTGGGCGGACGGACAGGGAGCGGCCGGTCCCGGGCATCGGCTCCGCCGCCGTACCGGGGCGATGCGGGGAGCCGCGGCCCGCTCGGGGGAACGAGCCGCGGCACGGTACTTCCGGACGCCCCGCTGCCGAACGCCCCGCAACCGGCCGCGCCGACCGTCCGGAAGCGGCTCGGGTGCGTCGAGCCGGGTGCGCCCCCCCGGCCGGGGGCGTGTCGTCGCCCCGGGGGGCGTCGTCGGCGTTCCGCCCGGCCGGCGGTGGTGGTGCCGCGCCGCACCTGCCGCCCGTACCCCTGCGTGTACGGGCGGGGGTGCCACGGCGGGGCGGGTGGGCGCGTCCACCAGGGCCTCCGGCGGGGAGGCGGTCCACTCGGGGTGGCCAGGGGCGGATGTGCCCCGGGACCTGGGCCGCACGGACTCGCCCGGAACCTCGCCCCGGAGGGACCCCCGCCTCCGTCTCGCGGTACCCCCCGGCCTCCCGCCCGGCAGGCGCCGGTGCTGTACGGGATACGCCCTGGCGCCGGGAGCCACCGGGCCCGCGTTTCCGGGCGTACGACGCTCCTTCGACGGCACGTCCCGGCGGACCGGGCTCTCAGCCCACCCGCTCGATCCGGGCCTTGCGGATGAGGAACTTGCCGGGCTCGCGTACCTGCTCGAACGCCGCGTTGTTCAGGAGGGCGCAACTGCCGGAGACCGAGGCGACCTTCACGGTCGTCGACTTGTTGTTGTCGAGGTTCGTCACCTTGAGGGTGGTGCCGATCGGGAACTGGTTGCTGGAGGCGGCCGGGGCGCCGCCCTCGCCCGACAGCGTCACGGTCGAGCCGGCGCAGACGACCTGTCCGGTGGCTCCGCCGCCGTTGCCCTGGCCGCCGTTGTTGTCGTTGCCGCCGCTCTGGGCGGGGGGTGCGGTGGTCGGCGCCTGCTGGGCCGGAGGCTGCTGCTGGGCCGGCGGCGGGGCCGCCTGACCGCCTCCGCCGCCCACCGGGCAACCGGAAGCCGCCTGCTTCCGCTTGATCTCCTCGATGACGGCCAGGCGGTTGGCGATCCGGGCCTCGGACTGCGCGTCAGGATTGGCGCGCTGACCGGCGATGAAGCGCTCGTTGTTCCGGAGCGCGGTGTTCAGCCCGTCACAGACGACCGATGCCTGGCTGGTGCCGGTCATGGCGAAGGCCGCGCCACCGGCCGCGAGCGCGGCGCCGACGAGCAGGGCGATCTTCTTCTTGCCGCTGAGGGTTTTCTTGCGCGACACGTGGGACTCCTGTCGGGTCGATTCCGTGTGCCGTTACGTACGAGTAGCTTCGGGCTTCGTCTCACCCTCCTCACCCGTGACTTCCTTAACTTTTCTTAAGGTCGAACATGGGTCGAGGGGGTTCGCGGGGCCTTCCGCCTGTGATCACCAGGGCGCGCGGAGCAGGGAGTGCGCCGCGATCGCGGACACCGCGGGCGTGCCCGCCGACGGGCCGCGGCATCCGGCCCCGGTCTGGCGCGTACGGCGGAACCCCGGGGCGCGGCGGGCCCGCTCAGGCGGCACCCTGGATGCGGCCGCCCGGACTCGGGACCCGGCCGTCCGGCCCCGCGGAATCCGGCCCCGTCGAATCCAGCCCCGCGGAATCCCCCAGCGCAGACTGGACTCAGGACGCGCGGCCCGGTTCTCAGCTCCGGAGGGACTTCCCGACGAGCCCGCGGAGACGTTCCGCTTACGTCTCCGGGTACTTCCGGCCCGGCCCGGACGGAGTCGGTGGCGCCGGGCTCAGCTCCGGCCGAGGGCGTCCCGTACCGCGTCCTCCGTGCGTGCCACGACGGCCGTCCCGTCGTCCGCGGTGATGATGGGACGCTGGATCAGCTCGGGGTGGTTCGCGAGTGCCCCGATCCACCGCTCGCGCGACGCCTCGTCACGGTCCCACTCCTCCAGCCCCAGGTCCTTCGCGATGGCCTCCCGGGTCCGGGTGATGTCCCAGGGTTCGAGTCCGAGCCGGGCCAGTACGCCCCTGATCTCGCCCGCGCTCGGCACATCCTCCAGATAGCGCCGCACGGTGTAGGAGGCGCCCTCCTCGTCGAGCAGTTCGAGAGCGCCGCGGCACTTGGAACACGCGGGATTGATCCAGATCTCCATGGCGGCCACGGTACCTCCGGGGGCGCGCTCCGGCGGTCCCGCCCGCGCTCCCGTGCGACGCGAGCGGGCCCTGTCTCCGATGCCCCCGCCGTGCCCCTCCCGTGCTTCCGGCGTGCCCTCGCGCGCCCGCCTCAAATGCCGTCTGGCCAGCGGCGATTGTCAGTGGTGGGAAGTAGACTGAACAGTAGTTCGGGATGGTCCCGCCACCGCGCCTGGAGGTTGCCGATGGCCGTATCCAGACTCATGAGGAAGCCCGCGAAGCCCGGGCACACGACCCCGTACGCACCGTTGAGGAAGAAGCCGCTGCCGGCCGGACAGCCGCGTGAGTGGTATGTGACGCACAATCGCCGGCTGAAGGCGATGCGCCTGGCGATCGCCCTGCTCGACTCGGGCGTCTACCACCCGGCGACCGCGGACAATGTGAGGATTCGCGCGACGGCGGACCAGATCGGGGTGCATCCGCCCTCGGACACGACCTGCCGGATGGTCAGGGCCCTGATCCGGTACGGCCGCTGAGGTGACGGCCCGGCCCGCCGCCCGTTCCCGGGTGGCGGGTCGTCGCCAATCCGCGTCCGGGCGGGGTCGGTCGGCCGTGGGCGGGGGCATGCTGGAACCACTGGGCACCGGTCCCGCGCTGCTGACCCGTCGCCCCGGGGCAGGCCCCGCGTTCCCTGGGCAGGACCTCGCCAACGGCCCGCGTTCCCCTCTCCGGTCCCGAGGCCGTCCGAGTCCCGGCGCCGTCCGCCGCGACCGGACAGCGAGCCCGGCCCGCGGCCCGAGCCGGAGGGCCAAACCGCTCACATTGGAGAGGCAGGCGCGCCCGGGGGCAGCGCCCCCGGCTGTCCGGCGCCGCCAGCGGGCTCAGTGCGCGATGCCGTCGATCAGCTCCCGCGCGCCCTGCCGCAGCAGGGCCACCGCCACCGACGTCCCCAGCGTCGCCGGGTCGAGCGGCCCCGCCCACTCGTGCGCGTTCAGTACCGTCTTGCCGTCCGGGGTGAACACCTTGGCCCGGAGCGACAGATCACCACCGCGTTCGGAGCGCGCGTAACCGGCGATCGGCGAGTTGCAGTGTCCCTGGAGGACATGCAGGAACATCCGTTCCGCCGTCGTCTCCCGATGGGCCGCCGGGTCGCCGAGCGCGCTGACCACATCGATGGTCGTGGTGTCGTCCTCCCGGCACTGGAGAGCCAGAATCCCCGCCCCGATCGGCGGGCACATGGTCTCCTCGGAGAGCACCTCGCTGATCACCTCCGGGCGCCCGATCCGCTCCAGCCCGGACACCGCGAGCAGCAGCGCGTCCGCCTCCCCGGCCGCCAGCTTCTCCAGCCGCCGGTTGGCGTTGCCCCGCATCGGCACGCACTCCAGCCGGGGATGCGACCCGGCCAACTGGGCGATCCTGCGCACCGACGAGGTCCCGATCCGGGTGCCCGCCGGCAGCTCGTCCAGCGTCAGCCCTCCGGGATGCACCAGCGCGTCCCGGATGTCGTCCCGCCGGAGGAACGCGGCAAAGGTCGTCCCCGCCGGAAGCGGCCGGTCCGCGGGCACGTCCTTCACACAGTGCACCGCCAGATCCGCCTCCCCGGCGAGCAGCGCCGCGTCCACTTCCTTGGTGAACGCGCCCTTCCCGCCCAGCTTCGCCAGATCCCCCATCCAGCGGTCCCCGGAGGTCGTGACCGGCACGACCTCGGTACGGATCCCCGGCTGAAGCACCGCCAACTCGGCCCGGACGCGTTCCACTTGGGCGAGGGCCATGGGGGAGGAGCGGGTGACGACACGGATCAGCTCAGGCACGGACATGCGGAACACGATAGAGCGTCGGCCCCCATGGTCATTTCACCCAGGGGGACGGGCCGGGCTTGCGCATCCGGTGGACTCACCTCCCCGACCCGCGTGTGCTGACGTCATCACAGGTCCGCCCGCCACAGAGTGAAAACCCAAACTCACCAGCGAATCCGGGGACACCGACATGTCACACGCCAGCCGGAGGGTCGGCCGTCGCAACATGCTCCTACTGGCGGGTGGAGCGACTGCCTCCGTGGCCGCCGCCGAGTTGACCGGGGCGATCGCACTCGACGCGGGCGAAGCGCCCGACCCTCCCCCAGGGCAGTCCGGCGGCGACGGACGCCGGGCGAGGATCGACGTCCACCACCACTTCACCGCGCCCTCCTGGGTGACGTGGGCCGAGAAGAAGGGCCTGGTCACCCGGGCTCGACTGCCCTGGTGGACCAAGTGGGACCTCACCGCCACCCTCGCGCTGATGGACGACGCGGGCATCGCCACGAGCGTCGTCAGCCCGGCCATGCCGACCCGCGGCTTCCGGGACTCCGCGCAACTGCGCGAGAGCGTGAACGTCGTCTTCGACGCGGTTCAGGAACTGACGACCACTCACCCCGACCGTTTCGCCTTCTTCGCCCCGGTCTTCCCCGACGATCTGAAGACCTCCCGCTGGTCCCTCGCGCGGGGACTCGACACCTACGGCGCGCTGGGCGTCCAGACCAAGGCGTGCAGCAACGGCGTCTATCTGGGCGACCGCTCCCACGACGCGCTGCTCGCCGAGCTCAACGAGCGCTCCGCCGTGATCAGCACCCACCCGCTCGAACTCCCCGGCACCGACCCGGCCCGTCCCGCGGTCCCCGGCATTCCGAGCTTCCTGTGCGACTTCCCCCTCGACACCACCCGCGCGGCCGTCAACCTGATCCTCAACGGCACACTCGACCGCTACCCCGACCTCTCCTTCATCCTCCCGCACGGCGGTGGCTTCCTCCCCTACATCGCCACCCGGGTGGAGCACTTCGCCGGCCTCCTCACCCCACCCGTCGAACCCTCCCGGGTACGGGACTATCTGCACCGCTTCCACTACGACACGGCGGCCCCCATGGCCCCCTCCTCCACCCCCACGCTGCTGTCCGTGGCCGACCCGTCCCGCATTCTGTTCGGCAGCGACTGGCCTGCCACCTCCGCCGCGACGATCACCGAACTGGCGTCCCCCGCCCTTGACGGCGACCCCGCCCTCACCGCCCGCCACCGCCGCGGCATCAACCGCGACAACGCTCTGCGCCTCCTCCCGCCCCTCCGCCGCAAACGCTCCGGCCGCACCTGACGGCGCCACCCCGCACAACGCCACGGCCCCTGCCTCCCCTTCATCGGGGAGGCAGGGGCCGTGGCGTCGCCGAGCGGGCCGGGGCGGCCCGAGGGGTGTTCCTAGATGTCGAAGTACAGCTCGAACTCGTGCGGGTGCGGCCGCAGCTGGATCGGGGCGATCTCATTGGTGCGCTTGTAGTCGATCCACGTCTCGATCAGGTCGGCCGTGAACACACCGCCCGCCTGGAGGTACTCGTTGTCCGCCTCCAGGGCGTCGAGGACCGCGGGGAGCGAGGTCGGGACCTGGGGGACGCCCGCGTGCTCCTCGGGGGCCAGCTCGTAGAGGTCCTTGTCGATCGGCTCGGCCGGCTCGATCTTGTTCTTGACGCCGTCGATGCCCGCGAGGAGCAGGGCCGAGAAGGCCAGGTACGGGTTGGAGGACGGGTCGGGGGCGCGGAACTCGACGCGCTTGGCCTTCGGGTTGGAGCCCGTGATCGGGATACGCATCGCGGCGGAGCGGTTACGCTGCGAGTAGACCAGGTTGACCGGGGCCTCGAAGCCGGGGACCAGGCGGTGGTAGGAGTTCACCGTCGGGTTGGTGAAGGCGAGCAGCGAGGGGGCGTGCTTGAGGATGCCGCCGATGTAGTAGCGGGCGGTGTCCGACAGGCCCGCGTAACCCTGCTCGTCGTAGAAGAGGGGGACGCCGCCCTGCCACAGGGACTGGTGGACGTGCATGCCCGAGCCGTTGTCACCGAAGATCGGCTTCGGCATGAAGGTCGCGGTCTTGCCGTTGCGCCAGGCGACGTTCTTCACGATGTACTTGAAGAGCATCAGGTCGTCGGCCGCGGCCAGCAGGGTGTTGAACTTGTAGTTGATCTCCGCCTGGCCGGCCGTGCCCACCTCGTGGTGCTGGCGCTCGACCTGGAGGCCCGCCTTGTCCAGCTCCAGGGAGATCTCGGCACGCAGGTCGGCGAAGTGGTCGACAGGCGGGGCCGGGAAGTAGCCGCCCTTGTAGCGGACCTTGTAGCCGCGGTTGTCCTCGATCGCACCGGTGTTCCAGGCGCCGGCCTCGGAGTCGATGTGGTAGAAGCCCTCGTTGGCGGAGGTGTTGAAGCGTACGGAGTCGAAGACGTAGAACTCCGCCTCCGGACCGAAGTAGGCCGTGTCCGCGATACCGGTCGAGGCGAGGTAGGTCTCCGCCTTCTTCGCGATGTTGCGCGGGTCCCGGCTGTACTGCTCGCCCGTGATCGGGTCGTGGATGAAGAAGTTGATGTTGACGGTCTTGTCACGGCGGAAGGGGTCCACCCGCGCCGTCGACAGGTCCGCGCGCAGCGCCATGTCGGACTCGTGGATGGCCTGGAAACCGCGGATCGACGAGCCGTCGAAGGCCAGCTCCTCGGCCGGGTCGAACACCGCGGCGGGGATCGTGAAGTGCTGCATCACGCCGGGCAGGTCGCAGAACCGGACGTCGACGAACTTCACGTCCTCGTCGGCGATGTACTTCTTCGCTTCGTCGGCGTTCTGGAACATCCAACTCCTCCTACTCCCGTCCCGGAAGGGGCGGGGTTGCAGCTCGTCCGTGAGGCCAGTGCGGTGGCACACGCAGGACCCGACGATAGGCAGATGGGATTTCTCAAGGATGACCCAATTGTTTCACCCAAGTTAACCGGAGTGGCCGGGGACGTCGCGTGGGTCACGCCCGGTGACCCGGCCGGGGGCGGTTCGCCGGGCGCCCAGTACCGTGGACGGGTGGACAACAGGCAAGTAATCGGATCCTGGCTCTCCGGCCCCCGCGCGGCGGCGGAGGAGATGGGCGCCGACTTCGGGTACCGGGGCAAGCGGCTCGGTCTGCCCGAGGAGGGGTCCGGCTCCATCGCACCGCTCGGACGCCGTTTCGGAGCCCTCTTCCTCGACTGGGGGCTCTGCCTCCTGATCGCCTCCGCGTTCTTCGCGAACGGCGACCGGCAGGCCGCCGGGAACTGGGCGCTCGGTGTCTTCCTCGTACTCAGTCTACTCACCGTCGGTACCGTCGGCTTCACTCCAGGCAAGCGGATCCTCGGGCTGCGCGTCATCTCCGTGGACGGCGGCCGGCTGGGCATCGTCCGGGTCGTGCTGCGCAGTGTGCTGCTGTGCCTGGGGATCCCGGCCCTCATCTGGGACCGGGACGGCCGGGGCCTGCACGACCGCTTCGCCCGCGCCGTCCAGGTGCGGATCTGAACCGGGCGCGGATCGGAACGGAGCGGGCGCGAGGCCCCTCCCGGCCCGCAAGGGCCCGGCGCAGGCACCGCGCCGTGCGGACCGGCCGCGCGTACGGCCCGCGCGCGTACGACCCGTGGACGACCCGCGCGCGTGAGCGCTGGCGGACCCGCTGTGAGCGCCGCATGCCGAGTAGGGGGCCGTACGCCTGACGGGGCCGTACGTCAGAGGGGGCGCCCGGGTTCGACCCGGGCGCCCCCTCCGACGTGTATCGCCGACGGGGTCAGCGCGTCTTTCCACCGCGTGGCATGCGCATGCCCTTGGGCATCGGTCCCTTCGGCAGCGGCATGTTGCTCATCAGGTCGCCGAGGGCGCGCAGCCGGTCGTTGGTGGCCGTGACCTGCGGGCCGGTGAGCACCCGGGGCAGCTTCAGCATGGTCGTACGGACCTTCTTGAGCGGCACCTGGCCCTCGTCCGTGCCCACCACGATGTCGTGCACGGGCACATCCACCACGATGCGCGCCATCCGCTTCTTCTCGGCCGCCAGCAGGGTCTTCAGCCGGTTCGGGTTGCCCTCGGCGACCAGCACGATGCCCGCCCGGCCGACGGCCCGGTGCACCACGTCCTGGTTGCGGTTCATCGCGACCGCCGGGGTCGTCGTCCAGCCCCGCCCCACGTTCTGCAGCACGGCGGCCGCGGCCCCCGGCTGGCCTTCCATCTGGCCGAACGCCGCCCGCTCGGCGCGGCGTCCGAAGATGATCGCCATCGCGAGGAACGCGAGCAGGAAGCCCAGGATCGCGAGATAGATGGGGTGGCCGATCAGGAAACCGATCCCGAGGAAGACACCGAAGGTGACGATTCCCACGGCCGCGATGACCAGCCCGACCTTGGGGTCGGCCTTCCGGGTCATCTTGTAGGTCAGGGCGATCTGCTTGAGTCGCCCGGGGTTCGCAGCAGCGTCAGTGTTGGCAGCGCTGTCGGTGTTTGCCTTCCTCGCCATAACCCGAAGTTTACGTGGCCCGGGAAGCGCGGTCCGCCACGGCCTCCAGTACGTACTGCGCCTCGACCCGGTCCTTCGCCCGGCGGCGGTCCTCCAGGACGGCCGTCCACGCGTTCCGGCGGGCGGTACGCTGCCCGCCGCGCAGGAGAAGCGACTCCATGGCGCGCAGAGCGTCGGTCATCGACGGGATGGCGGTTGCGCGTACGGGGCGTACTGGCGCGGCCTGCATGGGTGGGCCCCCTTTGGGGAGTGGTGGCGACGGAGTGCCGGTGGTGCTCGCTGCGTTCGTCCGGTCCGCGCGGGGGCCGGTGGGGAGCTGCCGGGATCGGGTGGGTGTGTGTGCGGGCGCGGTGCTGAGAACCAGAGTTACTGATTGGTGTTACCAGTGCGTGACCGAGCGGTCAAACACCGATGAAACCTTTGCGCGCCGCCCGGAAACGCTGACGCGGCCCGTACGCCTCCCCGACCTGCGGAGAGCGTACGGGCCGCGCCCGATCCGGTATTACCCAACGGTAGTCACTTGTGCCTGAATTCACACAGCGAGAAATCCGCACGCCGGCCGGGTCCGCACGCCGACCTGGTTCATACGCCGCTCTGATCCAGAGCGTCGCTGTGATCCACAGGCCGATGGTGTCCACGGCCGATGGGGCGCATGCGTCAGGCGGCGGCCCGGTCCCGCTTCTCCATCGCCTGGCCGTACAGCCGCCCCGCCCGGTACGACGACCGCACCAGCGGGCCCGACATCACTCCGGAGTATCCGATCTGCTCGGCCTCCTCCTTCAGCTCCACGAACTCGTGCGGCTTCACCCAGCGCTCCACCGGGTGGTGGCGCACCGAGGGGCGCAGGTACTGCGTGATCGTGATCAGTTCGCAGCCCGCCTCGTGCAGCGCGCGCAGTGTCTCGCTGATCTCGGCGCGCTCCTCGCCCATGCCGAGGATGAGGTTCGACTTGGTGATCAGCCCCGCCTCACGGGCGCGGGTGATGACGTCCAGGGAGCGCTCGTAACGGAAACCGGGACGGATCCGCTTGAAGATCCGCGGCACGGTCTCGACATTGTGGGCGAAGACCTCGGGGCGGGAGGCGAAGACCTCCGTCAGCAGTTCGGGGACCGCGTTGAAGTCGGGGGCCAGCAGCTCGACCTTCGTGTGGCCGCCGGGGCGGTCGGCGGTCTGGGCGTGGATCTGGCGCACGGTCTCCGCGTACAGCCAGGCGCCGCCGTCCTCCAGGTCGTCGCGGGCGACGCCGGTGATCGTCGCGTAGTTCAGGTCCATCGTGACGACCGACTCGCCGACCCGGCGGGGCTCGTCACGGTCCAGCGCCTGCGGCTTGCCCGTGTCGATCTGGCAGAAGTCACAGCGGCGCGTGCACTGGTCACCGCCGATGAGGAACGTGGCCTCGCGGTCCTCCCAGCACTCGTAGATGTTCGGACAGCCCGCCTCCTGGCACACCGTATGCAGTCCCTCGCTTTTGACGAGCTTCTGCATCTGGGTGTACTCGGGGCCCATTTTCGCCCGGGTCTTGATCCACTCGGGCTTGCGCTCGATGGGGGTCTGGCTGTTCCGGACCTCCAGGCGCAGCATCTTGCGTCCGTCGGGTGCGACAGCGGACACGTGGCGCCCCTTTCTGCTATCGCGGCATTCGAATCTGCGGCGCACACCAGGGTACGCCCGTCGTTCATACGGCCCTGCGTCAAGCCAACCCGCGGAGACGGGGGCTCATTCCCGCGAACGGGTGGACGCGCGTCGCCCCGGTGCCCGCTTTGGCGGTCACCGGGCCGCCTCGACCGTCCTCGGGCGCGGGTCCGCGTTCTCCAGGACGTCCCTCAGATGCCTCTCCACCACGGGGAGGACCTCGGCGACCGTGAGGTCACGGCCCAGCTCGTCCGCCAGCGACGCCACGCCCGCGTCCCGGATCCCGCACGGCACGATCCTGTCGTACCAGGTGTTGTCCGGGTTCACATTGAGGGCGAAGCCGTGCATGGAGACGCCCTTGGCGATACGGATGCCGATCGCGGCCAGTTTGCGGTCCTCGCGGCGCTGGCCGGCGTTCGAGGGGGCGTACTCGGGGCCGTGGAGCCGGGGATCGAACTCGTCGTCCCGCAGCCGGGGGTCGAAGTCCAGCGACAGGCCCCCCACCGACGGGCGTGCCTCCACCGGGTCGCCCAGCACCCACACACCGCTGCGGCCCTCGATCCGGCTGGTCTCCACCCCGAACTCCGCGCAGGTACGGATCAGGGCGTCCTCAAGACGGCGTACATGCGCGACGACGTCCACCGGGCGGGGCAGCTTCAGGATCGGGTAGCCCACCAGCTGGCCGGGCCCGTGCCAGGTGATCTTGCCACCGCGGTCGACGTCGACGACGGGCGTGCCGTCCAGCGGGCGTTCGCTGTCCTCCGTGCGCCGGCCCGCCGTGTACACCGGCGGGTGCTCCAGCAGCAGACAGGTGTCCGGGATCTCGTCCGCGAACCGGGCGGCGTGGATCTCGCGCTGCCTCTGCCACGCCTCCCGGTACTCGACGGCTTCCTCGCCGAAGCCCAGCCGGACGAACCGCAGCTCACTCACGGCACTGCCTCCCTCGAACCTCACCCTGCGTGTACCGGGAACCCCGTCGCGCGCGTACGGACGGTCCCGGCCACGCGCGTACGGAAGGGGCCCGGCCCGCGTGTCGCGGCGTCCGCCGTCCTCCGTGCGCGCGACCGCCGTTCCCGCCGGTCGCACCCAGCCACTGTACGGCGGGCCTCGGCGGTCCCGGCCGGAGGTGTGTCCCGTCAGCGGGGACGCCGGTCCTCACACGATCTGATGAATCTGGGCGGAAGGGTCCGGTCCGCAGGGTGGGTGCCGCTAAATTCGCGCCGTTCCATGAGGGCTGCGACCGGCCCGGAAGGCAGGAGACCGCACAGCTGATGACGGAACGACCTCCGCAGCGCACCCCCAACCGCCAGCTCGCCGCACTCATCGCGGAAGCCGGATTCTCCAATGCGGGGCTCGCCCGCAGAGTGGACCAGCTCGGACTCGAACACGGGCTGGACCTGCGCTACGACAAGACGTCCGTGACCCGCTGGCTGCGCGGCCAGCAGCCGCGCGGGACCACCCCCGCGCTGATCGCCGAGGTGTTCACCAGACGGCTCGGGCGGCGGCTCTCCGCGCAGGACCTGGGCCTCGACGCGTGCGCGCCCGTGTACGCGGGACTGGAGTTCGCCGCCACGCCCGAGGAGGCCGTCGACATCGTCGGGGGCCTGTGGCGCAAGGACTCCGGCAGCCATGCGGAGCTGCGGAAGATCGCCTTCACCCCGGCGGGGCTCGTCGTGCCGAGCCGCGACTGGCTGATCGGGCGCGCGGACGAACGGGTGGGCCGGGGAGACGCCGGGGCCGTGCGGGTCCCCGTGCAGGGCGGGCTGAGCGTGCCCCGCCAGCGCACCAACGACCGGGGCACGGACCGCGGCCCCGGACAGCGTGTCTCCAGCGGGGACATCGCGGCGCTGCGGTCGGTGAGCGAGCTGTTCCGCACGCTCGACAACGCGTACGGGGGCGGGCACGCGCGCCAGGCCCTGGTGCGCTACCTCGAACACGAGGCCGAGCCCATGCTCCGCGGGACCTACGGGGAGGTGACCGGGCGCAGACTCTTCGGCGCGATCGCCGATCTGACCCGGCTGGCCGGGTGGACCTCGTACGACATCGCGGCCCACGGTCTCGCCCAGCGCTACTTCGTCCAGGCGCTGCGGCTGGCGCAGGCGGCGGGGGACCGGGCGTACGGGTCCTATGTGCTGGTCACGATGAGCCGTCAGGCGGTCTACCTCGGCCACGGACGCGAGGCGGTGCAGCTCACCCGGGTCGCCCAGCAGGGGCTCGGGCCGTCCGCGCCGCCCGTGGTGCAGGCGCTGCTGCACGCGGTGGAGGCGCGGGGGCACGGGGTGCTCGGGGAGGTACGCGCCTGTACGGCCTCCCTGATGCGCGCGGAACGGGCCCTGGAGTCGGCGCGGCCGGGGGACGAGGTGCCGCACTGGGCCCGGTTCTTCGACGAGGCGCAGCTGGCGGACGAGTTCGGGCACTGCTACCGGGACCTCCAGCAGTACCGGCCCGCCGTCCAGCACGCCGAACGCTCGCTCCAGCTGAGGCCGCACGGGCTCGCACGGAGCCGGCTCTTCTGCCGGGTGGTGCTCGCGTCCGCGCGGCTCGGTCTCGGAGACCTGGACCAGGCGTGCGCGCTGGGGGCGGAGGCGGCGCTCCACGCGTCGGAGATGCGGTCGGCGCGGGCGGTGGAGTACGTCCGCGACTTCGAACGCCGCCTGGAGCCCTACCGGGACGCGGCGGCGGTACGGGGGTACCGGGAGCGGGTGGCCGCGCTGGGGTGAGACGGGTCGTCCCGGGAGTGCCTGCGGGCCCCGGGGCCGGGGCGGGAGGGGCGTGCGGGTCCCCTCGCCCCGAGCGCCCCGGACTCTTGCGCCGGACCCCGGGGCCTCTCGCCCCGGGCGCCGGGCGGGCCGGAGCGGCGGGCTGCGTTCCGGAGCGGCCGGTCACGGGCGGGTCAGGCCGCGGAGGGGAGGGGGCGGGATGTCGGGGGGTGGAGGGCCAGGTCCGTGAGGATCGCGTCCGCCGCGCGGCGGCCCGAGAAGAGAGCCCCTTGGACGGTACTCGTGTCGCGGTGGTCGCCGCACACGTAGAGACCCGCCAGCACGCGCACGGGCCGCCGCAGATCGTGCGGCGGGGGCATCGCGGGCACGGCGTCGGGGGTGTGGTGGACCGCCAGCAGCTCCCAGTCGTCCGTGGGCACCCCGTACAGCCGCGCGAGATGCGCGCGGACCGTCCGGTCCAGATACGGCGGTGGGGTGCCCAGCACCGTCGAGGAGACGAGCACCCGCCCCCGCGGCGCCCTCGACGGATCGACCTCGCTCATCACGGCGGTGTACGCGACCGGACCGCCGCCGTCCGCGTCCAGCACCAGCGCCGCGCCCGTCGGCGGTGCCACCGGCGCGGTGTGGTGCAGCACCGTCACCGGGTGGAACTCCGGCACGCGCAGCCCCGGCAGCAGCTCCGCCGCCTGCCGCGCGCCGGTCGCCAGGACCAGCGCGCGGCAGGAGAGTTCGCCGTACTCCTCCGTACTGACCCTGCTGATCGACGCGTCCTTGACCCGTACGCCCGTGAGTACCGTGCCCGGGGGCAGTGACGCGGCCAGCCGCTCCGGAAGCGAGGCCGCGCCGCCCTCCGGTACGCACATCCGGCCGCGCGCGTAGCCCCGCAGCGCGAGATCGGCGCACCGGCTCGACGTCGTCAGCTCCGGATCGCACAGCAGCGCCGACAGCAGGGGGCGCAGAAAGCCGCTCACGGTGCGGACCGGGAGGCCGCGGGCGGTCAGCGCGGCCTCGACGGAACGTTCCGGACGGGACGTCAGACGCTCCAGCGGCATCACCCCGAGACGCGCCAGCGACGCGCCGAGCCGGGCCTCGTCCAGGGGGCGCGGCGCGTTCACGAGGGCGCGAGCCACCGTGAACGCGCCCCCCACGCCCCGCCGGGCGTTGGGGGAACCCCGGCGTGCGCTCCCCGGTTCGCCCGTACGGCAGACGGTCTCCCCGGTCCGCTGCAGCCGCCCGCCGCTGTGGACGAGCACGCCCGGTGAGAAGAGCCGCAGGGGCATCGTGTCGAGGCCGGCCATCCGGCGCAGTTCGGGGTACGACGTGGTGAGCAGCCGTCCGACGTGGTCGAGCCGGAAACCGTCGACGTCCTCGGTGGCCATCCTGCCGCCGGGCCGTGGCGCTGCCTCCAGCACACTGACACTGACACCTGCGCTGGTCAGACGGTGGGCAGCCGCGAGACCGGCGACACCGGCCCCGACGATGACGACATCCGCGTGGTCCGCACTGTGAGCGGTGCTGATGAGCACGTGCCCCTCCCCGAGGTCGGCGCGGCTGCTGGGAGGGCCCTGCCCCCAACAGGCCCCCGCAATGCCGGAGTCCGGGTCGAGGGTAGGGAGGCGTGGGCGCGCTGCGATAAGCGCATGAGGTGGGGCATGGTTGCGTGGGGGGCGCATGGCCTGCGGAGACGTGGGCGTGGCCGTCGGCGCGGGGCCGGCGCCGCACCCCCGGGGCCTGGGCCCGCGCCTCCACCGCGGGCGCCGCCGGACCGGGTGGTCCCCGGTGCCGCGGGCCCCGCGCCGGGACCGGGGCCCGGCGGGAGCCGCCCGGACTCCGGGAGCGGGCCGCGATGCCGGGCGCCGCGGGGCTACCTCGTAGGGGCGGCCAGGGCCGCGGTGATCGCGGACTCGATGTCCGGGAAGGCGAAGGAGAAGCCCGACTCCAGGAGCCGGGCGGGGACCGCGCGTTGGCTGCTGAGGACATCGGACGCCATGTCGCCGAGGACGAGGCGGAGGGCCGCCGCGGGGACGGTGAACAGGGCGGGGCGGTGGAGGACGCGGGACATGGCCGCGGTGATGTCGCGGTTGGTGAGGGGTTCGGGGGCCGTGCAGTTGACCGGGCCCGCGAGGGAGTCCGTGTCCAGGATGTGGCGCAGGGCCGCGACCTCGTCGTGGAGGGAGACGAAGCTCCAGTACTGGCGGCCGTCCCCCAGCCGGCCGCCCATACCCGCCTTGAAGAGGGGGAACATCCGGGCCCACGCACCACCCTCGCGCGCCACGACCAGGCCCGTACGGGCGAACGCCGTCCGGATGCCCGCCTCCAGCGCCGGGGCGGCCGCCGCCTCCCACTCGACGCAGACCCGCGGCAGGAATCCGTCGCCGGGCGGGGCGCTCTCGTCCACCGCGCGGTCCCCGGTGTCGCCGTAGTACCCGATCGCGCTCCCGCACAGGAGCACCCTCGGCGGGGTGTCCAGCGAGGCGACGGCCTCCGCGATCGTGGCCGTGCCGAGGACGCGGCTGTCGCGGATCTCCTTGCGGTACGCCTCCGTCCAGCGGTGGTCGGCGACCCCCGCGCCCGCGAGGTTCACGACGCCCTCGCAGCCGACGAGGCCCGCCGTGTCCACGTACCGCCGGCGGGGATCCCACTCCACCTCGTCCCCGGCCCGCGCGGGACGCCGTACCAGGCGCACCACCTCGTGCCCGTCCGCGCGCAGTGAGTGCACGAGTGCCGTACCGATGAGTCCGGACGAGCCGGTGACCGCGATCCGCATGGTGCCATCCTGCCCCGAGTGCCCTCGTGACACTGTTGTTCCCATGGCCGAATCGCCCACATCACCCGAGTCGCACATACGCCTGGCGCGCGCCACCGACGCCGCCGCCCTGGGCGGGCTCGACCGGGACACCTGGTCGACGCTGCACGCCGTGGCGCCGAGGCCGATGCCTCCGTACGACCCCTTCTTCGACTCCGACCACCGGCCCGAGGACTTCTTCGTCGCCGAGGAGGCCGGGGGGACGGTCGTCGGCTACATCCGGCTCGTCCCGCCGACGTCGCTCGCCTGCAACCAGCATGTGCGTCAGATCCAGGGGCTCGTCGTCGCGCCGGGCGCACGCGGGCGCGGGATCGGACGGGCGCTGCTGAGGCGCGCGTCCGACGAGTCACGCCGGCAGGGCGCGGTACGCATCACGCTGCGGGTGCTCGGGCACAACACTCCCGCGCGCGCCCTGTACGCGTCGGAGGGCTTCACCGTCGAGGGCGTGCTGCCGGAGGAGTTCTGGCTCGACGGCCGGTACGTCGACGATGTCCTGATGGGGCGAAGCCTGCGCTGAGGGCCTGTTCGGATCGGCCCGGACGAGGGAACGGGCCCGGTGCCGGGACCACGAACCGGCGGGATCCGGCCGGGACACCCGGCTCGCCGAGACCCCCGGCCGGACAAGACGCCTCCGCGGGAAAGGACATCCCGCGGGACAGGACATTCTGCGGGACACGGCATCGATCCGGCCGAGACGTCCGGCCGGCGAGGCACCCCGGCCGGACGGGTCCGGGTCAGTCGGCGCCGAAGCGCTCCCACAAGCGGGGGAACCGGACCGCCAGCGCCGCGTTGTCGTCGAAGTCGAACGGCGTGCCCACCGGTTCCGCCGTCTGCGGCGTGATTCCCAGATCCGGTGCGACCACACCCGTGAGCTGCTCGTACGCCTCGTCCGCCGCGTAGCCCAGCTCCTCGCCGTCCCCGTCGACGTCCTCGTCGAACTCGTCCAGCAGTTCGGCCAGGGAGTCCGGATCGTGCAGGGCGCCCTCGAAGATCTCCCGGCCCTGGCCGATGAGCCAGCAGCGGAAGTAGTCGAACGCGTCGTCGCTGGCGCCGTCGAGCAGGACGGCCGCCGCACCCCACAGATCCCAGGTGTAGGCCCGGTTGTAGCGCGCCTCGAAGTGGCGGGCGAAGTCCAGCACGGAGTCGGGGTCGAGCTGAAGCAGCCGCTCGACCAGCAGATCGGCGTGCTCTTCCGGGTCGCCCTCGGCGGCCTCGCGGGTGCTGTCGACGATCTCCCAGAACTCCGTCTCGTCCATCACGGGTACAGCATCGTGCTTGGGAGGGGGCCGCGCACGCGGAGCGGCCGAAATGCTGACCGTCTCAGTGCGGTGCGAATGGCGGACGGAGGATGTCCGGTTTCCGTGCGACGGTCGTTGACATGACGACACAAGCAGCACTGTCAGGGAAGGTCGCGCTGGTCGCGGGGGCCACTCGGGGCGCCGGTCGCGCCATCGCCGTACAGCTCGGGGCCGCGGGCGCGACCGTCTACGTGACCGGCAGGACCACCCGTGAGCGGGTCAGCGAGTTGGGCCGGGCGACGGAGACCATCGAGGAGACGGCCGAACTCGTCGACGCGGCCGGGGGAACGGGCATCGCCGTGCCGACCGACCATCTGGAGGTCGAGCGGGTACGGGACCTGGTCGCGTCGATCGACCGCGACCACGGCCGTCTCGACATCCTCGTCAACGACATCTGGGGCGGGAATCGGTTGCTGGACTTCAGCACCAAGATGTGGGAGGTCGATCTGGACCGAGGGCTGCGCATGCTCGACCTGGGTGTCAGAAGCCACATCATCACCAGCAGCATCGCGCTTCCCCTGCTGGTACGGGAACCGGGCGGCCTGGTCGTCGAAGTCACCGACGGCACCGCCAGGACCAACAAGGAGTTCCGCGAGAACTTCTACTACGACCTCGCCAAGAACGGCCCGATCCGGATGGCGTACATCCTCGGCGAGGAGCTGAAGAGCGTCGGCGGCACGGCGGTCGCGGTCACACCGGGTTTCCTCCGCTCGGAGGAGATGCTCGACACCTTCGGCGTCACCGAGGAGAACTGGCGTGACGGCATCACGAAGGAACGGCACTGGGCGCTCTCCGAGTCACCCGTCTACATCGGCCGGGGTGTCGCCGCCCTCGCCGCGGACCCCGGGCGCCACCGCTGGAACGGCTGGTCGCTCGACAGCGGACAGCTCGCACGGGAGTACGGCCTGACGGACGTCGACGGCAGCCGGCCCGATGTGTGGGGGTACATCCTGGCGGAGAGGGCAGGGGCGGAGCCCGCTCTCGACGGCTACCGATAGCGGCCCGTGCGCGCCTGCCGGCGGAGCCTCGCTCAGGGGCCGGCGGATCGCGTCCCCCGGCACGGCCGCGCCCCGGCGGCCGGCCGTGCCGCCGTCATCGGTACAGCCTCGCCGCCCGTTCCGCCGACTCCGCGAACCGCTTCCGCAGCTCCGCCGGCTCCAGCACCTCGACGTCCGGGCCCAGCGTGAACAGCTGCGCGTACGCCACCTCGTGGGACTCGACCGGCAGGGTGAGGGTCACCCGGCCCTTTCCGTCGGGCGGGTCCGCCGCCGCGAGGGCCTCGCGGGCCGCCACCCGGTCCGTGAGGTACGGCAGCCTCCGGGCGCCCTCCTCCGTCACCCTGATGACGACCTCGGCCCGCAGGAGGGACCGCGCGAACTGCCCCGCCCGCTCCTCCCAGAACGCCGGCAGATCGAAGTCCGGGTCCCGCTCGAAGAGACCGCCGTCCGCCTCGACGGACGAGAAGCGGTCGATCCGGTACACCCGGAACGTGCCCTCCACCCGGGCGCACAGGTACCAGACGCCCGCCTTCAGCACGAGACCGTACGGCTCCAGTTCGCGCTCCACCTCCGCGTCGCTGCGGCCGCGGTACGTCGCCCGTACGCGCCGGTCGCCCCACACCGCCTCCGCGACCGGCGGAAGGAGATCCGGGGTCCTGGACTCGTGGTACCAGCCCGGGGCGTCCAGGTGGAAGCGCTGGGCCGCGCTCTCGGAGGCGTCGCTGACCGAGGGCAGCAGCGCCGCCGTCACCTTCAGCCGGGCCGCGGACGCCGCGTCCTCCAGGCCCATCTCGCGCAGGGCGACCGGGAGCCCGGAGAGGAACAGTGCCTCGGCCTCGCTGCGGCCGAGGCCCGTCAGCCGGGTCCGGTAGCCGCCGATGAGCCGGTAGCCGCCGCTCCGCCCCCGGTCGGCGTAGACCGGGACCCCGGCCTCCGACAGCGCGAGCGCGTCCCGGGTGATGGTCCGCTCGGAGACCTCCAGCTCCCGGGCGAGCTCGGCCCCGGTCATGGAGGGCCTCGCCTGGAGGAGGAGCACCATCTTGATCAGCCGGGCAGCACGCATGACCCCATGATGGCCGAGACGCGGCGGCGGATGTCAGACGAGCGGCTCCTGCAGTTCCGTCACCCACTGCTCCCGGTCCGCGGGGCAGGCGAGCGTGACCTCGCGGGCGTATCCCGCCGAACGCCGGCCGCCCGTGTCGATCCAGTGGGCCAGGGTCTGGGCCGTGGGCACGACCGCGCTCATCGGGCCGCGGTGCACGATCGTCGCGGCACGCTCGACGGCCGGCAGCTCCGTGATCCGTACGTCCAGTCCGGGCCGGGGCCCCTGCGAGACCGTCACCGCCGCGTGCACCACGATCGAGCCGTCGCCCTCCGACGCGTCCTCGTAGTACGCGATACCGGGGCCGCTCGGGGCGATCCCCGCCGCCTTCAGCCGGCGGAACAGCTCCTGGTAGAGGGGTTCGATGACCGGGCCGACGTCCTCGGGGCCGAAGCTCGCGGCGGTGGCGGCCAGCTCGGCCACCCGGACCGCGGGAACACTCTTGACGACGACGTCGTCGGTCGGCATGTGCCCTTCGCTCTCGATGGAACGGAGCCTCGCCTCGACCTGGGCCAGCCCGGCGGCCGCGGCCGCCATCGTCTCCTCCAGCTCCGCCCGCCGCAGGACGAGCATTCCGCGCAGTTCCTCGGTGCTCACCCTGTCGTCGAGGATCCGCCGGATCTGCTGGAGGGTGAAGCCGAGGTCCTTGAGGGCGATGACACGGTTGAGCACGGCGAGCTGGGCCGCGGTGTAGCGGCGGTAGCCGGTGAACGGGTCGGTGCGGGCGGGCCGCAGCAGCCCGATCGTGTCGTAGTGCCGCAGCATGCGGGCCGACACACGGCCGTGCCGGGCGAAGTCTCCGATGGTGAACATGGCTCCCCAGTGCACGGCCGACACGGTGTCCGGGTCAAGCATCCCCGACCTGACCCGCGGTCCGCACCCGGGGCCACGGCCCGGCCGGGCGCCGGGGGCCCCCGCCCGGCAGGGAGCCCGGTCGCGCGGCCCGCGCCCGGACGGCCACGGAAAGCCCGTGGAAACCGGCGAAAAGAGCGTAAATCCGGAAAACGCGTGGAAGCCCGGAAACCGGAAAAGGGGAATCACCCCCGGGCGGTGGTGCGAGCCGCCCAGGGGTGATCATCGGGAGCGTCAGAGCCCGTAGCGCTCCCGGGCCTCCTTCACCGCGGAGGCGGGCAACTCGCCTCGGCGGGCGAGCTGTGCCAGCGCCGCCACGGTGATGGACTGCGCGTCCACGCCGAAGTGCCGGCGGGCCGCCTGTCGTGTGTCCGACAGACCGAAGCCGTCGGTTCCCAGCGAGGTCCAGTCCTGCTCGACCCACTGGCTGATCTGGTCCGGGACCTGGCGCATCCAGTCGCTGACCGCGAGGACCGGTCCCGGGGCGCCGTCCAGCACCTGCCGGATGTACGGTGTGCGCTCCTCGCCCCGGAGGAGTGCCTCGTCGGCCTCCAGCGCGTCCCGGCGCAGCTCGCCCCAGGAGGTCGCGGACCAGACGTCGGCCGTGACACCCCAGTCGGCCGCCAGCAGTTCCTGGGCCTCCAGCGCCCAGTGGATCGCCGTGCCCGAGGCGAGGAGCTGGAGCCGGGGGGAGTCCTGGTAGGGCGCGACACCCTCCCGGAAGCGGTACAGCCCCCGGACGATGCCCTCCTCGACGCCCTCCGGCATCGCGGGCTGCCGCCTGGGCTCGTTGTAGACCGTCAGGTAGTAGAAGACGTCCTCGGGCTCGGGCCCGTACATCCTCCGCAGGCCGTCCTTGACGATGACCGCGATCTCGTACGCGAAGGCCGGGTCGTAGTTGAGCGACGCCGGGTTCGTGGACGCGATCAGATGCGAGTGGCCGTCCGCGTGCTGGAGTCCCTCGCCGGTGAGGGTGGTGCGGCCGGCGGTCGCGCCGACGATGAACCCCTTGCCCAGCTGGTCGGCGAGCTGCCACATCTGGTCGCCCGTGCGCTGCCAGCCGAACATCGAGTAGAAGATGTAGAAGGGGATCATCGGCTCGCCGTGCGTCGCGTACGACGTGGACGCGGCGATGAAGTCCGCCATGGAGCCGGCCTCGGTGATCCCCTCGTTGAGGATCTGGCCGTCCGTGGCCTCCTTGTAGTACATCAGCTGGTCGCGGTCGACCGGGTCGTACGTCTGGCCGAGCGGGGAGTAGATGCCGGCCGACGGGAACAGCGACTCCATGCCGAAGGTGCGGGCCTCGTCGGGGACGATCGGGACCCAGCGCCTGCCGGTGTTCTTGTCCCGCATCAGATCCTTGACCAGGCGTACGAACGCCATGGTCGTGGCCATCTCCTGCTGGCCCGAGCCCTTCTCCAGGAGGGCGAACGCCTTCTCGTCCGGCGCGGGGAGACTGACCGCGTGCACTCGGCGGGCGGGGGCGGGACCACCGAGTGCAGCGCGGCGTTCTTGGAGGTAGCGGACCTCGGGGGAGTCCGCTCCCGGGTGGCCGTACGGCACGGTGCCGTCGGCGAAGGCGCTGTCCGGAATCGGGAGTTCGAGCCGGTCGCGCATGCCCTTGAACTCGTCGATCGTCAGCTTCTTCATCTGGTGGTTGGCGTTCTTGGACGCGAAGCCGCTGCCGAGGGTGTGGCCCTTCACCGTCTGGGCGAGGATCACGGTCGGCGCGCCCTTGTGGGCGAGGGCCGCGCGGTAGGCCGCGTACACCTTGCGGGACTCGTGGCCGCCGCGCGAGGTGAAGAAGCACTCCGCGATCTTCGCGTCCGGCAGCAGCTTCGCCAGCTCGGCGAGCGCGGGCTCGGCGCCGAAGAAGTGCGTGCGGATGTACGCGACGTCGCGGGTGGCGTACGTCTGGAACTGCGCGTCCGGGACCTCGCGCAGGCGGCGCAGCAGCGCGCCCGTCGTGTCCAGCCGGAACAGTTCGTCCCAGGCCGAGCCCCAGAGCGACTTGATGACATTCCAGCCCGCGCCGCGGAACTGGGCCTCCAGCTCCTGCACGATCTTGAAGTTGGCCCGGACCGGGCCGTCGAGGCGCTGGAGATTGCAGTTGATGACGAACGTCAGATTGTCCAGCCGCTCGCGGGCCGCGAGGGCGAGCGCCGCGGTCGACTCGGGCTCGTCCATCTCGCCGTCGCCGAGGAACGCCCACACATGGGAGCCGGAGGTGTCCTTGATACCCCGGCCCTGGAGGTAGCGGTTGAAACGGGCCTGGTAGATCGCGGAGAGCGGGCCGAGGCCCATGGAGACCGTCGGGAACTCCCACAGCCAGGGCAGCCGCCGCGGATGCGGGTACGACGGCAGACCGTTGCCGCCGGCCTCCTGGCGGAAGTTGTCGAGGTGGGCCTCGGTGAGCCGGCCGTCGAGGAAGGCGCGGGCGTAGATGCCGGGGGAGGCGTGGCCCTGGATGTAGAGCTGGTCGCCGCTGCCTCCCCCTACCTCCCCCAGCCCTTCCTTGCCGCGGAAGAAGTGGTTGAAGCCGGTCTCGTAGAGCCAGGCGGCGGAGGCGAAGGTGGCGATGTGCCCGCCGACGCCGAGCCGGGAGCCGCGGGTCACCATGGCGGCGGCGTTCCAGCGGTTCCAGGCGGTGATACGGGCTTCCAGCGCCTCGTCGCCCTCGAAGGCGGGCTCGGCGGAGGTGGGAATGGTGTTGACGTAGTCCGTCTCCAGCAGCCTGGGTACGGGGACTCCGGCCGCCTCGGCGTGCTGGAGCGTGCGGCGCATGAGGTATGCGGCGCGGTGCGGGCCGGCGTGCCGGGCGACGGCGTCGAGAGAAGCCGCCCACTCGGCGGTCTCCTCGGCGTCGCGATCCGGGAGCTGGTCCAGCTCGCTCGGAAGCTTGCCTACGGGGTCGGTCATGGTCGCCGCCTTCCGGACTGGGAGGGGGGTGGAGATGGTGCCTTGTCTGGCAGGACAGGGCGGGTGGGTTTGTTGCCCGGCTCCGACTCTAAGCCTCTGATCGATGATCGATCAAAGTGCTAGGAGGTAAAACTTCTCCGGAGGGCGAAATTGGCATTCCGTGCCGCGAAAATGGGCACGGAGTGTCGTGAGTGGCGGGTGGTGTCGCGAGTGGCGGATGGGACCGCTCACCGCGCCGGTGACGGCGTCCTGCCGGTGGGGTTGTCTTTCCGGTGAGGGCGTCTTTCCGGTGGCGGTGTTTTCGGGTGAGGGCGTCCTTCCGGTGAGGAGGATGTCCTTCCGGTGAGCGTTCCGGTCGTCGGGCGCCCGGTGGGCCGGGAGCGGGCTGCCGCCGGTCACGCCCTGGGCGCGCAGCCCAGGACATGGGCCTTGACCAGGGCCCCGATGCCCGGGTCGTGGCGGAGGAAGGCCTCCACCAGGGCCTCGTGCTCCTCGGCGTACGACTGCTGCACCGTGCCCAGCCAGCGGATCGACAGCGCGGTGAAGACCTCGATGCCGAGACCTTCCCAGGTGTGCAGCAGCACGCCGTTGCCCGCCGCCCGGACCAGTTCGCGGTGGAAGGCGACCGTGTGGCGGACCTGCCCCGCCGAGTCGCCCGCGCGGTCCGCCGCGTACAGCGCCTCCACATGCGGCTGGAGCGCCGAGCAGTCCGCGGCCAGCCGGTCCGCCGCCAGCTCCGCGGCGATCTGCTCCAGGCCGGCGCGCACCGGATAGCTCTCCTCCAGGTCCGCCGCCGTGAGATTCCGTACCCGTACGCCCTTGTTGGGCACGGACTCGATCAGCCGCAGGCTCTCCAGCTCCCGCAGCGCCTCCCGTACCGGCGTCTGGGAGACCTGGAGCTCCGTCGCGATCCCGCGCTCGACGATGCGCTCCCCGGGCTTCCAGCGGCCGCTGACGATCCCCTCCACGATGTGCTGGCGGATCTGCTCCCGCAGCGAGTGGACGACGGGCGGGGTCATGAGGGCTCCCGAGGGGGACAGCGCGCGGATGTGGGGTGCCATTATTGCTCCCGCTCGGCCGGGCCGAGGCCCCGCGACGCATCCGCGGACCGTCCGGCCCGGCCCCCGCGGCCGGGATCCGGGAAGGCCGGGCACGCCGCCGGGCGGAGCGCGAGGGCCCGGCGGACATCACCCGGGAAGGCGAATGCGCGGGTGGGACCGTGCGGCAACCGCTCGGCCGCGAGACCGCCGGCCCCGCCGGAGCGGGCGGATCCGTGCGGCGGTGCCGGGGCCGCTTTTCCTCCCCGCGGCCGTTGGTGTGTCCGCTGTCACGGGCCGCCGTCCGCCGGCCCGCGGCCGGTGGACGTGCGCCGGAGAGACCCGGGCCGCAGAGACCCGGGCCGGCTCCGGCTTCCGGCACCGGCGAATACGGCGAATGCGAGGGAAAAGCGTCGGCGCCCGCCGCGAACACGGCGGGTGAACACGTCGGGCACCGCGAACACGGCGGAGCCCCCGCCCTGTGTTGCCCGGGCGGGGGCTCCGGCACGGTGGCCGATGGTCCTACAGGCCGAGCTCGACCTCGAACTCGCCGGCCTCCAGGATCGCCTTGACGGCCGTCAGGTAGCGGGCGGCGTCGGCGCCGTCCACCAGACGGTGGTCGTAGGAGAGCGACAGATACGTCATGTCACGGACGCCGATCACGGTGCCCTCGGGCGTCTCGATGACGGCCGGGCGTTTCACCGTGGCACCGATGCCCAGGATGGCCGCCTGGGTCGGCGGCACGATGACCGTGTCGAACAGCGCACCGCGCGAACCGGTGTTGCTGACGGTGAAGGTCGCGCCCGCCAGGTCGTCCGGACGGATCTTGTTGTTCCGGACGGCACCGGCCAGCTCGGCGGTCTTCTTGGCGATACCGGCGATGTTCAGATCGCCCGCGCCCTTGATGACCGGCGTCATCAGCCCCTTCTCGGAGTCCACGGCGATGCCGATGTTCTCCGTGTCGAAGTAGGTGATGGTGCCCTCGTCCTCGTTGATCCGGGCGTTGACGACCGGGTGGGCCTTCAGCGCCTGGGCCGCGGCCTTCACGAAGAACGGCATCGGGGAGAGCTTGACGCCCTCGCGGGCGGCGAAGCCGTCCTTGGCCTGGGCGCGCAGCTTCATCAGCCTGGTGATGTCGACCTCGACGACCGAGGTCAGCTGGGCCTGGCTGTGCAGCGCCTTCATCATGTTGTCGCCGATGAGCTTGCGCATCCGGGTCATCTTGACCGTCTGGCCGCGCAGCGGGGACACCTCCAGGGACGGAGTCCTCGGGGCGGCGGGCGCCTGGACTGCGGCGGGGGCCGGAGCCGGGGCGGCTGCCCTGGCGGCCTCCGCGGCGGCGACCACGTCCTGCTTGCGGATCCGGCCACCGACGCCGGTGCCGCGGACCGAGGCCAGGTCCACGCTGTTCTCGGCGGCGAGCTTACGGACCAGGGGGGTCACATAGGCGTCACCGGCGGAGGGCGCGGCCGGGGCCGGTGCGGGAGCGGGTGCCGGAGCGGCCGGAGCCGGCGCGGGCGCCGGGGGAGCCACCGGGGCCGCGGCCTGGACCGGAGCGGGCGCGGGTGCCGGTGCGGCGGCGGGAGCCGGTGCCGGTGCCGGTGCCGGCGCAGCGGCGGCCGGTGCCGGAGCCGCGGCCGGAGCGGGGGCGGCCGGTGCCGGAGCCGCGGGGGCGGCACCCGCGACGCCGATCACGGCCAGCTTCGCGCCGACCTCGGCGGTCTCGTCCTCGCCGACGACGATCTCCAGCAGGACGCCGGAGGCCGGGGCGGGGATCTCGGTGTCGACCTTGTCGGTGGACACCTCCAGCAGCGGCTCGTCGGCCTCGACGGACTCGCCGACCTCCTTGAGCCAGCGGGTGACGGTGCCCTCGGTGACGCTCTCGCCGAGCGCGGGCAGGACCACGTCCGTACCGGACGCGCCACCGGCCGGAGCGGCGGCGGGCGCCGGAGCGGGCGCGGGGGCCTCGGCCACGGGAGCGACGGGAGCGGCCGCCACGGGAGCGGCCGCCGGCTCGGCGGCGGGTGCGGGTGCGGGTGCGGGTGCCGCGGCGGGTGCAGGCGCGGCGGCCTCGACGGCGGCGGGCGCCGGAGCGGCGGCCTGGCCGCCCGAGCCGTCGTCGATGATCGCCAGCTCGGCGCCGACCTCGACGGTCTCGTCCTCGGCCACCTTGATGGACGCCAGAACACCGGACGCGGGGGCGGGGATCTCGGTGTCGACCTTGTCGGTGGACACCTCCAGCAGCGGCTCGTCGGCCTCGACGCGCTCGCCCTCGGCCTTCAGCCAGCGGGTGACAGTGCCCTCGGTGACGCTCTCGCCGAGCGCCGGAAGGGTTACGGAAACCGACATGGTTTCAGTTGCTCCTAACGATGGGGTCTCCCCAGCTCAAGCGAAGCGGCGAGCGTGGGGAAGTGCGGAAGTGGTCGTCGTGCCCGAGAGCGCCCGAGGGCCCGGCCGGCTCAGTCATGGGCGTGCAGGGGCTTGCCGGCCAGCGCCAGGTGCGCCTCGCCCAGCGCCTCGTTCTGCGTCGGGTGCGCGTGGATGAGCTGCGCGACCTCGGCGGGCAGGGCCTCCCAGTTGTAGATGAGCTGCGCCTCGCCGATCTGCTCGCCCATGCGGTCACCGACCATGTGGACGCCGACCACGGCACCGTCCTTGACCTGGACGAGCTTGATCTCGCCCTGGGTCTTGAGGATCCTGCTCTTGCCGTTGCCCCCGAGGGGGTACTTCAGGGCGACGACCTTGTCCGCACCGTAGATCTCCTTGGCCCTGGCCTCGGTGATGCCGACGGAGGCGACCTCGGGGTGGCAGTACGTCACCCGGGGCACACCGTCGTAGTCGACCGGGACGGTCTTCAGGCCGGCCAGCCGCTCCGCCACCAGGATGCCCTCGGCGAAGCCGACGTGCGCGAGCTGGAGCGTCGGGACGAGGTCGCCGACGGCGGAGATGGTGGGCACGTTGGTCTGCATGTACTCGTCGACCAGGACATGGCCGCGGTCCATCGCGACGCCCTGCTCCTCGTACCCGAGACCGGCGGACACCGGGCCGCGGCCCACCGCGACCAGCAGCACCTCGGCCTCGAAGGCCTTGCCGTCCGCGAGGGTCACGCGGACCCCGTCCTGGGTGTACTCGGCCTTCTCGAAGAAGGTGCCCAGGTTGAACTTGATGCCGCGCTTGCGGAACGCGCGCTCAAGAAGCTTGGAACTGTTCTCGTCCTCGGCCGGGACGAGGTGCTTGAGGCCCTCGATGACGGTGACGTCCGCGCCGAAGGACTTCCACGCGGAGGCGAACTCGACACCGATGACGCCGCCGCCCAGCACGATCGCGGACTGCGGGACGCGGTCCATCCTCAGCGCGTGGTCGGAGGAGATGATGCGGTTGCCGTCGATCTCCAGCCCGGGCAGCGACTTCGGTACGGAGCCGGTGGCGAGGAGGATGTGACGGCCCTGGACCCGCTGGCCGTTGACGTCGACGGAGGTGGGCGACGACAGCCGGCCCGAGCCCTCGACGACCGTGATCTTGCGGGAGGCGATGAGTCCCTGGAGGCCCTTGTAGAGGCCCTGGATCACGTCGTCCTTGTACTTGTGAACGGCTGCGACGTCGATGCCCTCGAAGGTCGCCCGGACACCGAACTGCTCGGACTCGCGGGCCTGGTCGGCGATCTCGCCGGCGTGCAGCAGTGCCTTGGTGGGGATGCAGCCGTAGTGCAGGCAGGTGCCGCCGAGCTTGTCCTTCTCGATCAGGGCGACGTCCAGGCCCAGCTGGGCCCCGCGCAGCGCCGCAGCGTAACCGCCGCTACCGCCGCCGAGGATCACTAGGTCGAAAACGGTGCTGGCGTCGTTCGCCACGTCACGTCCTCCATGCATGTGCGCCGGTCGCCGGGTCCCCTTTCCCCGGGGACGACCGGCCTTTCGGCTGGTGTGCGGCCGATGTCTCGTCGGCCCTTGGTGGGCCCTGTCCTGCCGAGAACCCATCTTCGCACTTGTTGGGGGAAGACGGGACGCGGGGCGGCGCTCGGACAACGTCTGATCGATCACCTCACGGGTTACCCGTCCGTAGAACATCGGGACGTGCCGATCGATTCCGGCGAGAATGTCATGTCGGGGACATTTCGTTGAGAGCGAACGCCCCGGCGGGGACGGCGGCGGCCCCGGGCGCGTGGCCCGGGACCGTGACGACCGGGGTTCCCGGGGCTCAGCCGAGGTCGCCGGAGGCCATCCGCTCGGCCAGCCTCACCAGCGTACGGACCGAGGATCCGGTGCCGCCCTTCGGCGTGTAGCCGTACGGCGCGCTCTCGTGGAACGCCGGGCCCGCGATGTCCAGGTGCGCCCAGGTGATGCCCTCGCCCACGAACTCCTGGAGGAACAGTCCGGCCACCAGCCCGCTGCCCATCCGCTCGCCCATGTTGGAGATGTCGGCGGTCGGGGAGTCCATGCCCTTGCGCAGTTCGGCGGGGAGCGGCATCGGCCAGGACTGCTCGCCGACCTCGCCGGCGATCTCGTGCACGGCGGTACGGAAGGCGTCGTCGTTGGCCATGACACCGAAGGTGCGGTGGCCGAGCGCCAGCACCATCGCGCCGGTCAGGGTCGCCACGTCCACGATCGCGTCCGGCTTCTCCTCGGACGCCTTCCACAGCGCGTCCGCGAGGACGAGCCGGCCCTCCGCGTCGGTGTTCAGCACCTCGACCGTCTTGCCGCTGTACATGCGCAGCACATCACCGGGGCGGGTGGCCGAGCCGGACGGCATGTTCTCGGCGAGCGCGAGCCAGCAGGTGACGTTGACCGGGAGGCCGAGCCGGGCGACCGCGATGACGGCGGCGAACACCGCGGCGGCGCCGCTCATGTCGCACTTCATCGTCTCGTTGTGACCGGCGGGCTTGAGGGAGATGCCGCCCGAGTCGTAGGTGATGCCCTTGCCGACCAGCGCGAGCGTCTTGGCCGCCTTGGCGTGGGTGTAGGTGAGCTTGACCAGGCGCGGCGGGTTCTGCGATCCCTGACCGACGCCGACGATTCCACCGAAACCGCCCTTGACCAGCGCCTTCTCGTCCAGGATCTGGACCTTGACGCCGTTCTCCTTGCCCGCGGCGGCGGCCACGGCCGCAAAAGCCTCGGGGGTGAGGTCGTTCGGCGGGGTGTTGATCAGGTCGCGGGCGCGGTTGACCTCCTCGGTGAGGGCGATCGCGCGCTCGGCCACGGCCTTGTACGCCTTGTCGCGCGGCTTGGCGCCCAGCAGGGCGACCTCGGCGAGCGGCTGCTTGGGCCCGCCGTTCTTCGTGGCCTTCCCGCCGCCCTGGTAGACGGTGAAGGCGTACGCGCCCAGCAGCGCGCCCTCGGCGATCGCCCCGGCGTCCCCGGCCGAGCCGATGGGCAGCGCGAACGCGGCCTTCTTCGAGCCGGCGAGCGCGCGGGCGGCGGTGCCCGCGGCGCGGCGCAGCGACTCGGCCGCGTACCCGGCGCTCTTCTGGGCGTTCTCCGGCACCGGCCCGAGGCCGACGGCGATGACGACGGGTGCCTTGAGGCCGGACGGGGAGGGGAGCTTGGTCGCCTCGCCCTCGGCGCCGGACGCGCCCATGGTCTCCAGTACGGACGCGAGCTTTCCGTCGAACGCCTTGTCCACGGCCTCGGCGCCCGGCGCGACCACCAGGCCCTTGGCGCCCTTCGCGACCCCGACGACAAGAGCGTCGGCGCGCAGAGTCGCCGCGCCGGCGGTGCTGAGAGTGAGAGCAGTCACGGTGGTGATTTCTCGCTTCCGTTTGAGTTCCTGGGCCTGTCAGGGCCGTCGAGGGTGCGGCGGTCTGCCGGCATCCCGCCGGACAAAAGCCTACGCGCGGTCGGATCCATCGCTCACGGCGGCGGCCGTTCACTCTTCCGTGGCCTTTGTTTCACGTCGGGGCCGAAAACCGTGAACACCCGGGCCCGCTCGCCGCGTCGGGCGGGGGAGCCGGGGGCTGCTCCGTGTCGTGTCCGGGGGGCTTCTGCCGCGTACCCGGCCCGAACCGCCCGCGCCGCCTGCGGAAACCGCTCGCGCCGCCCCGCCGAAACCGCCCGCCTGCCCGGCGACTTACGGACCGAGGACCAGCACCACCAGCGCCGCCGTCGCCGCCGTCTCCGCCAGCGCCCCGAACACATCGCCCGTCACCCCGCCGAAGCGCCGTACGCAGTGCCGCAGCAGCAACTGGGCCGCCGCGAGCGCGGCGAGGACCGCGAGCGCCTGGTGCAGCGCGCCGTATCCGCCGCTCAGCGCGCCCGCGCCCGCGCAGACCGCGGTGACCAGCGCGGCGAGCGCCACCGCCGCGGGCCGCGGGACGGCTTCCGCGACCGCCGCGCCCAGCCCTCCCGGGCGGGCCGCCGGGACACCGCCGCGGGCCGCCAGGGTCAGGGCGAGCCGGGCGGCGACGGCCGAGACCGTCACGGCGAGGGCACCGGAGGGCCAGCCCTCGCCGTACAGCGCGGCGACGGCCAGGATCTGCGCGAGCAGGGTGAACAGCAGGGTGATCACACCGAACGGCCCGATGTCCGACCGCTTCATGACCGCCAGCGCGTCCTCGGCGGGCCTGCCGCTGCCGAGTCCGTCGGCGGTGTCCGCGAGCCCGTCGAGATGGAGTCCCCGGGTGAGGACGGCCGGGACGGCGACGGTGGCCACGGCCGCGAGCGGCGCCCCCGAGCCCGCCAGCAGGAACAACCCGCCGACCCCGCCCGCGAACAGCCCCACGACCAGACCGGCCAGCGGGGCGCACAGCATGCCGGCCCGCGCCGCGTCCCGGTCCCACCGGGTGACGCGGACCGGGAGCGCCGTCAGGGTCCCGAAGGCAAAACGCAGACCGGCCAGATCACTCACGGGCGAAGGGTAGCCCGGTGCACCGGGCGGGCGACTCGCCGGGCGGAAGCCGCCGACGGTCCCCCACGGGTTAAATTGCGCATAAGTTGGGCGAATAGGGGAGTACTCGACATATGGGCAACTGGTTGTACGACAACATCATCGAGCCGGGGAAGCTCCCGATGCTCCTCGCCCTGGCCTCCTTCGTCCTCACCTTCCTCATCACCCGGGCCGTCACCCGGCTGATCCGCGCGGGCCGGGGGCCCTTCCGGAACATCACGCCCGGCGGGGTGCACATCCACCATGTGGTCCCCGGGGTGATCCTCACCGTCGTCGGGGGCTTCGGCGCGGTCGGCAGCGGACGCCACGGACCCGCCGCGGCCGTCTGCGCGATCCTCTTCGGGATCGGCGCGGGGCTGGTACTCGACGAGTTCGCGCTGATCGTCCATCTCGACGACGTCTACTGGACCGAGGAGGGCCGCAGAAGCGTGGAGGTCGTGGTCCTGGCCGCCGCCCTCGCGCTGCTGGTCCTCGGCGGCTTCTCCCCTCTCGGCGTCGACTCGCTCACCCCGGACGAACGGCAGAACCGCGCCACGGTCATCGGCACCCTGCTGCTGAATCTGGTCCTCGTGCTGATCACCTTCGTCAAGGGCAAACCGAGGATGGCGCTCATCAGCATTCTCGTCCCGTTCGTCGCCCTCTTCGGGGCCGTACGGCTCGCCCGGCCCAACTCGCTCTGGGCCCGGAGGTTCTACCACAACCGGCACAGGGCCCGCGCCCGGGCCGCGCTGCGCTCCTACCGGCACGACCGCCGCTGGACCGCGCCCCGGCGGAGGTTTCAGGATCTGATCGGCGGCGCGCCCGACCGGCTGCGTTCGCGCAAGCGCTGAGACGGCCGCCGCTGCCAGGCCTCGGCGACCGCGCACAGCACCAGCGCGGCCGCGATCGCCGCGAGATGCTCCTTGCCCGCGAGATTGGGTTTGACGATCACTTCGACGACCATCGCCACGACCACCAGGGCGCCCGTGAACCAGGCCCGGAAGCACCAGCAGACGACGACGGCGAGTCCCACGACCGCGGCCGACGGTCCCGTGTCCACGATCCGCGCGTCACCGGCCGGCAGCCCGAAGGGGCCGTCAGGGCCGACCGCGATGCCGATCCGCGCGTACAGGGTCCCGGCGAGTGTGGAGACGTACGCGACGACCAGGGTCCGCCGGGGCCCCAGACAGATCTCGGCGATCCCGAACACCAGCAGGATCTGCGCCAGCGCCCCCCACACGGGAAGGTCGAGCGCGGGCACGAACAGCGACAGGGGGGTACGGAGCAGGGCGAGCCACAGCGGGTCCTCGGCCCGGACGAAGCCGATATCGCGGACGAAGCCGTAGCCCCAGCTCTGGTTCTGGGTGATCTGGAAGAGGGCGGTGAGACAGGCCGCCGAGAGCGTCATCGGGACCGCCCGCCACCCGCGGGCGGCGAGGGCCGTCCGCAGGGCCGCGTACAGGGGCCCCCACTCGCGCCGCGCGAAGGCGCTCGGGGTGTTCAACGCCTGGTCTCCAGGTGCCTGCGGTGCAGCCACTTGGGCAGTCCGGGCGCCTCCAGGAAGCCCTCGGCGCGGCCCGCCGCGAGGCCGATGCGCAGCAGATCGGCGCTCTTCTCGAAGAGCAGGAAGCGGGGCTCCCAGATGGGCCGGTACTTGGCGTTGGCGCGGTACAGCGACTCGATCTGCCACCAGCGGGAGAAGAAGGTCAGCAGGGAGCGCCACAGCCGCAGCACCGGGCCCGCGCCGAGCCGGGAGCCGCGTTCGAAGACGGACCGGAACATCGCGAAGTTCAGCGACACCTGCCCGATGCCGATGTCGGCCGCGCGCTCCAGGAGTTCGATGACCATGAACTCCATCAGGCCGTTCTCGGAGTCGCGGTCACGGCGCATCAGATCGAGCGAGAGCCCCTTGGGGCCCCAGGGCACAAAGCTCAGCACCGCCCGCAGTTCGCCCTCGCCGTCGGTGCATTCGAGCATCACGCACCGGCCGTCGCCCGGGTCGCCGAGCCGGCCGAGCGCCATGGAGAAGCCGCGTTCGGTGGCGCCGTCGCGCCAGTCGTCGGCGCGCCGGACCAGGTGGTCCATCTCGTCGGGCGGGATCTCCTCGTGGCGGCGGATCCGCACCTCGTAGCCGGCGCGCTTCACCCGGTTGTACGCCTGGCGCACGGTCCGCATGGCGCGCCCCTCCAGGGTGAACTCGGCGGTCTCGACGATCGCCTCGTCGCCCAGCTCCAGGGCGTCCAGGCCGTGCCGGGCGTAGATCGTCCCGGCTTCCTCGCTCGCGCCCATGACCGCGGGGATCCAGCCGTGTTCCCGGGCCTGGGCGAGCCAGGGCTCGATCGCGCCGGGCCATGCCTCGGGGTCGCCGATGGGGTCGCCGGAGGCCAGCGCGACCCCGCCGACGACCCGGTAGGCGACGGCTGCCTTGCCGGTGGGGGACCAGACGACGCTCTTCTCCCGGCGCAGCGCGAAGTAGCCGAGCGAGTCACGGTCTCCCTGGCGCTGGAGCAGCACCCGCAGCCGTTCCTCGTCGTCCTCGGTGAGCGGGTCGACGGCACGGCGGGAGCGGAAGGCCGCGTACAGCACGGCGAGCAGCAGCAGGGTGGACAGGACGTTGATGACGACGTCGACCCAGCCGGGGGTGTTGATGCCCGGGTAGCGGGAGTCGTCGGCGGCCAGCGTGACCAGCCGCATCGCCGCATAGCGCCAGCGCTCGGGGAAGGTGGAGCCGGAGTCCGCCGTGTTGGTGGCGGCGACGAGGACGGTCGCCGCCAGCGAGGTGACCAGCAGCCCTCCGGCGGCGACGGCCGCGGCCAGCCGGGGGTTGGAGCGGTCGCCCTTCGCGTAGAACTCCCGGCGGCCCAGCAGCAGCGCCGCCGTGAACGCGGCGGACAGCCCGAACGACACCCAGTTCTGGGGATGTGACCGCACCTCGGCGTCCAGCGCGAGGGCGAGGCCGAAGAGCACCAGGAAGAGCCCGCACAGAACGGTGTTGAGGATCCACGCGGCCCGTTTGCGGCGGCGCATGGTGATCGCGAGGAAGAGCGTGAAGGCGCCGGAGGCGAAGCCCGCGGTCAGCAGGTACGGAGTGAAGTAGCTGTCGATGTTGTGCCGGCGGATGTCCTGCCCGAACGAGACCCACACGGCGCTCAGCAGGTTGATGAAGGTCACCGCCCGCAGGTACCAGACCGCGAACGCGGCTCCGCGCCGTGAGCGGGGTGTGCGTTGACTCGTGCCAGTGGTCGTCGTGCGGCTCGTCGCTTCGCCGATGCTGATCAAACGGACCTCTCCCATGAAAAGCGATCATATGGGGCATCGCGGATCATGGTGGGCGAGGGAACGGCCGCCGTGGTCAGTGGCGGCCGCACCCGGCGCGTCAGTCCGTGTCGCTCTCCGCCTCCGCCGGTTCCGGTTCCTTCTCCGGTTCCTCGCGTTCCGGCAGCTCCGCCGCGAGCGCGGCGGCCGCCTGGACGAGGGGAAGGGCCAGCAATGCTCCGGTTCCTTCTCCCACAGTGACGCCCTGGTCCAGCAGCGGGTTGAGCGCCATCCGGTCCAGCGCCTTTGCCTGGGCGGGCTCACCGCTCAGCTGACCGGCCAGCCACCAGTCCGGCGCCCGGAACGCCGCCCGCTGCCCCACCAGCGCGCAGGCCGCCGAGACGACCCCGTCCAGGATCACCGGCATCCGGCGCACCGCGCTCTGGAGCAGGAACCCGGTCGTCGCCGCGAGATCCGCGCCCCCCACCGCCGCCAGGAGTTCCAGCTGGTCGCCGAGCACCGGCCGCGCCCGCCGCAGCGCGTCCCGGACCGCCGCGCACTTGCGCATCCACGCCAGATCGTCGATGCCCGCGCCACCGCGCCCGGTGACCACCGAGGCGTCCGTACCGCACAGCGCCGCGATCAGCGTGGACGCGGGTGTGGTTCCGCCGACGCTCAGGTCCCCGAGCACCACCAGATCGGTGCCCGCGTCGGCCTCCTCGTCCGCCACGGCCATGCCCAGGCGTACGGCGGCCTCCGCCTCGGCGGCCGTGAGCGCGTCCTCGATGTCGATCCGGCCGCTGCCGCGCCGCACCCGGTGGCGTACCACGTCCTGCGGCAGCAGTGCGGGATCGCAGTCGAGTCCGGCGTCGACGATCCGCACCGGCACGCCCGTCCGGCGGGCCAGTACGGCGACGGGGCTCGCGCCCTCCAGCACCCGGCGCACCAGCAGGTGGGCGGAGCCCGGTTCCCGCCCGGACACCCCCAGTCCGGCGACCCCGTGGTCGGCGGCGAAGAGCACCACTCGCGGACGCTCGACGGCCTTCACCGGCACGGACGCCTGCGCGGCCGACAGCCACTCGCCCAGCTCGTCCAGGCGGCCGAGGGAGCCGGGCGGGACGATCAGCCGCTCCCTGCGCTCCTCGGCGTCACGCCTGACGCCACCGTCGGGACGCTCGATCAGATCGGAGAAGTCGTCGAGATTCAGCCTGCTCATTCGCCGAACAGTACCGGCTGGGCCGAACGTCACGACCGCAGGACCAGGGCCTGGCCCGCGACCACCAGCAGCACATGCTCGCACTCCGCGGCGAAGGCCGCGTTGAGCCGGCCCAGCTCGTCGCGGAACCGCCGCCCCGAGGCCGTCGCCGGAACCACTCCCGACCCGGCCTCATTGGTCACCGCCACCACCGTGCGCGGGGTCTCCCGCACGGCCGTGACCAGTTCGGCGACCCGCTCCCGCAGCGCGCGCTCGCCGTCCGCCCGCCAGGTCGCGTCGTCCCACGCCCCCACCCGGTCCATCGCGTCGGTCAGCCACAGCGACAGACAGTCGATCAGCAGCGCCGGGCCGTCCTCCGCCAGCAGCGGGACGAGGTCGCAGGTCTCCTCCGTACGCCAGGACCCGGGGCGGCGCTCGCGGTGCAGCGCGACCCGCTCGGCCCACTCGGTGTCGCCCTCCCGGAGCCCGCCGGTCGCGATGTACAGCACCTCGGGGAAGGACTCCAGCCGGCGTTCCGCCTCGACGGACTTGCCCGAGCGCGCGCCCCCGGTGACCAGGGTCCGGCGCGGCACGTCCGGCACCGCGTGGTACTCCCCGACGATCAGCGTCGTCCCGTCGGGCACCGCGCGCGCCCCCGCCGCCGCCAGCCTGCGGTCCAGTTCGGGACCGCCCGGCACGTCGTGGTCGAGATGCACCGCGATCACATCGGTGGTCGCGCCGATCGCGCCGGCCGCCCGCAGCCGCGCGATCGCGTCCGGCCGCCCCACGACGTCCGCGACGACCATCTCGTACGCGGCGAGCCCCTCCGCCAGACCGGCCGGAGCGGCGCCCGGCGGCAGATACAGCAGCCGGTCGCCGTCGGGTGAGGTCACCTCGTACCCCGTACCGGGATGGTCCATCGGCACCGCGCGCACCCGGTGTCCGCTGATCAGTGTCAGCACCCGCCCGTCGGGGACGCGCCCCGCCGGGGGAAGACCGGCGGGCAGCTCCACCGCCGGGCCGTTGTGAGGGTGCGTCAGCAGCACCTGCCGTACGCCGACGAGCGAGTGCCCCGCCCTCGCGGCGGCCAGCGCGGCTCCGGGGGTGAGATCGAGCAGCAGCGCACCGTCGACGAGCAGCGCCGTCGCGGCCCGCGCGCGAGGCCCCCGGGCGAGGGCGCAGACGGCGCACGGACAGTCGGACCGGGGCAGCCCGGCGGGTGCGCCGGTACCGAGCAGAGTGAGTTCCACTCCTCGATCCTCCCGCGTCCCCCCGCCCGCTGCCCGCCCGGATACGCTGCGGGCAGGACGGAGATCACCGAAGGTCCCTGGGAGGCGCACATGGCATGGACGTGGCGATTCGAGAAGTCCGACGGAACGGAGGTCCAGCCGGCGGTCGAGCCGGACGAGTTCACGACCCAGGGCGACGCCGAGTCGTGGATCGGCGAGTACTGGAAGGAACTCCGTGAAGGCGGCGCGGACCAGGTGACCCTCTCCGAGGACTCCACCAGGATCTACGGCCCGATGAGTCTCCACGCGGAGTGAGCCACGGCCCGGGGGCGGGGGCGGCTTCCGAGCATCCGGCCCCCGGGGTTCCGCCGCGGCCGGTGCGCGCCCGCATCCCGTGCGGCGGCCGGTCCGGGCCCCGGCACCCGCCCCCGGTCACCCCGGTTCCGTTCCCGGCCCCTGTCCCGGGTTCCCCCGGTTCCGTTCCCGTCTCCGCCGTCCGCCCCCGGCCGGCCCCCGGAGGTTCCGCCCGGGTTCCGCTTCCCTGTCCCGGGTTCCGCTTTCCCGCCTCGCCCCTGCCTTCCGCTAGGGCGTGTATCGAAAGTAGCGCCGTCCGCCCGGAGGGCGGGGCCTGCGGCGTCCGGTGCGTGCAATCGCAAGGCGGAGGGTCGCCCTCGTACTGGACGTACTTGGGTGATTCCGACAACGCAGCGAGTGTGCGTGCTGGGCGTCGCAGGCCAGGCGGGACTTTCGATACACGCCCTAGATCTCGCCCAGCGTGACGTTCGTGGTCCTGCGCTCGCCCTGGCGGGTGTACGCCACCCTCACCGTGTCCCCGGGATTGTCCGACGCCAGCGCCTCCGCGAGCGAGGTGATCGTCGTGATCCGCGCGGAGCCCACCCGCGTGATGATGTCCCCCGGCCGCAGGCCCGCCTTGTCCGCGGGGCCGCCCGGCTCCACGTCGACGACCGCGGCCCCCGACGGCTGGTAGTTGTCGTCGAGGACCGTACGGGCCGTGATCCCGAGCGCCGCCCGGCCCGAGTGCGTGACCTTGCCGGTCTTGATGATCTGGTCGGCGACCGTCTTCACCATCGAGACGGGGATCGCGAAACCGATCCCGGGCGCCGCGCTGTTGCCCAGTTGCGGATCCGTCGCCGCGAGGGTCGGGATACCGATGACCTCGCTGTCCAGATTGACCAGCGCGCCCCCGCTGTTGCCCGGGTTGATCGCCGCCGAGGTCTGCACCATGTTGCCGATCGTCGCTCCCGTGCCCCCGCCCGAGGCGCTCTCGGTCACCGTGCGGCCGAGGCCCGAGACGATGCCCTGGGTCACGCTGCTGGACAGGCCGAGCGGTGACCCCATGGCCAGCACGATCTGGCCCACCTCCACCGCCGCCGAATCGCCGAACCGCGCGGGCTTCAGCCCCGCCGGAACCCGGTCCAGCCTGATCACGGCCAGATCCTGCTGCGGATAGGAGGAGACCAGCTTGGCGGGCAGCGGCTCCTCGCCCGTCGCGACCGTGACCAGGAAGCTCTTGGTCTGGTCGATCACATGCGCATTGGTGATCACATGGCCCTTGCCGTCGTACACGATGCCCGAGCCCAGATTGTCCCCCGCCTCGATCTGGACGACCGACGGCAGCACATTTCTGATCACGGTCTCGTAGTCGCTCTGGAGGTCGTTGGTCGCCTTGGGCACGACCGCCCGCGTCGAACTCTCCGGCACGGTGGCCTCCGAGCCGGAGGAGCAGCCGCCGATCAGGACGGTGGCGGATATCGCGGCGGTGAGCGACAGCAGGAGCCGGCGGACATGGCGGGAGGAGCGAGAGGGGTGCTCGGGGAGTCCATCCATAGGGGGAGTGTCCCTTTTGTCTCCACCGGTCGGCCTGTGGTACGCCTCCGATCAGGTGGTGTCCGGCGGGAAGCGCACCGCCCGCCGGCGGGTCACGGCACCCGCCGACGGGTCGTACCGTCCGTGAGACGGCCGCTCCGTCCGACAGGGCCGGCGCTCAGCCCGCCGTGACCTCCGGCGCCGAGGTGTCCGGGGTAGCGGTGGCGTCCGGGCCGCCGGCGGCACCCGGAGCCCGGGGCGCCCCCACGGCCTCGGCGGCCCGGGACGCCCCCGAGGCTTCCGCCGCCCCTGCCCCGGCCGTTCCCGCTCCCGCCCCGGGCTCCGACGCCAGGAACTGCGTCGCCGCCAGCTCCCCGTACAGCGGATCCCCGGCCACCAGCTCGGCGTGCGTCCCCACCGCCCGTACCTTCCCCGCGTCCATGACCACGATCCGGTCCGCCAGCGTCACCGTGGACAGCCGGTGCGCCACCACCAGGACCGTCACCTCGCGGGACACCTCGGCCACCACGTCCCGCAGCGCCATCTCGTTGACCGCGTCGAGCTGCGAGGTCGCCTCGTCCAGCAGAAGCAGCCGGGGCCGCCGCAGCAGCGCCCGCGCGATCGCCACCCGCTGGCGCTCACCGCCCGACAGCTTGGAGCCGCGGTGGCCGACCACCGTCTCCAGCCCGTCGGGCAGCCGGTCCACGAGCGCGTCCAGCCGGGCCCGTACGAGAACGTCCCGGATCTCGTCGCCCGTCACCTCCGGCGCGGCGAAGACGAGATTGTCGCGCAGGGTCCCCGCCAGTACGGGCGCGTCCTGCTCGACATAGCCGATCGCGGCCCGCAGCTCCGCCAGGGGCCAGTCGCGCACATCCCGCCCGTCGACCAGGATCCGGCCGCCGTCCGCCTCGTAGAACCGCTCGATCAGGCCGAACACCGTCGTCTTGCCCGCACCCGAGGGGCCCACGAACGCCGTCATGCCCGGGCCGGGTACGGAGAAGGTGACGCCGTGATGCACAGAGGGCAGGTCCTCCCGGTAGCGGAAGGTCACCTCCTCGAAGGCCACCGACGAGGGCCCGTCCACGGGCCGCACCGCCGCGCCCGGGCCCCCGCCCGTCGCCCGCCCCGTGTCCAGCTCCTCCGTCTCCAGCCGCTCCGCCTCCACGATCCGCGCGATCGCCGCCGATCCCACCTGGTACTGCGTGGCCGCCTCCACCAGCTTCGACACCGGGTCGATCAGATAGAAGAGGAACAGCAGGAACGCCACCAGCGTCGACACCGAGATCGCGCCGGACGCCACCCGCGCCCCGCCGATGCCCAGCACCGCCAGGAACGACACCTGTACCGCGAGCCCCACCGACGACCAGGCCACGGACTGCCACTTCGCCGACCGGACGCCGTGCCGCCACGCCTCCCGGGCCGCGTCCGCCACGATCGCCGTCTCGCGCTCCTCCGCACCGGACGCCTTGACCGTACGGAACGCCCCGAACGCCCGCTCCAGCACCGTGGAGATCTCGCCGACGGCCGCCTGCGCCCGCTGGGTGGACCGCGAGATCTGCGGCATGACCAGGGCGACACAGCCGCCGATCAGCACGATCACCCCGAGCGTGACACCGAGGAGCACCGCGTCCATCAGCCCCATCAGCACGATCGTGGCCACGAAGGCGAGCCCCCCGGTGACCGCGGACACCAGCGACTGGGTGGTCACCGCCTTCAGCAGGGTGGTGTCGGACGTGACCCGGGACATCAGATCGCCCGGCTGGGTCCGCTCCACCTCCGGCAGCCGCAGCCGCAGCAGCCGCCCGATCAGGGTCCGGCGCGCGGCCAGCACCACGGACTCGGCGGTGCGCTCCAGGATGTACGCGCCCACCGCCTCGATCGCCGTGCCGATCACCACCAGACCCGTGAGCAGGATCAGCACCCCGGTGATCGAGCCGTCCTCGCCGAGCCGTTCCACCAGGGACTTCGCGGCGAGCGGCTGGGCGAGCCCGGCGACCGTGCCGACCAGGGCCAGCGCCGCGCCGAGCAGGACGGTCCAGCGGTGCGGCCGGAAGTGCGTGTACAGGGCGCGCCAGGTCTCGCGGGCGGGCAGCTTGCGCGTGGGGTCCGGGGACAGCCGCGCCGGGTCCTTGGCAGGCGTGCCCGCCGCGCCGCCGGCCGTGCCGTTCACGGGGTGACCGGCGCCGGTGGTCCCGGGGTCGTCATTTCGGGTGGTGTCTGCGGTGCTCACTTGAAGGAGGACGCATCGGGGGCTCCGCCGCCTGAGCGGCCGGGGCAACTCTCCGTGTCGCCGCGTACCGCCGTCGTGCCGGACGAGGTTTCCCGGGGCCGGCGGCCGTCCCGGCGGGTGGGGCGCGGTGTCAGCCGCGTACGCCGCACAGATGCAGCAGCGCGGCCACCCGGCGGTACGGCTCCGTGCGGCCCGCCCGGTCCTCGGCGGTCAGCAGCCGCTCCAGTTCGTCCGCGGCCGGGATGACGGTGTCGACGCCCCAGTCGGTGAAGACCTGCACCCCGTACCAGGCGTGCAGCGGCGCCGCGATCCCCGCGAGCGTCGAGGTCAGCGCGTCGAGCCGGTCGGCCCGCAGGGCCACGCCCCGGCCGTCGGAGTACAGGTCCGACTCCAGGGCGGCCAGTGTTCCGCTCCAGTCCCCGCCGAGTCCCGGGCCCATGGCCAGCGCGTCCGCGTTCCGTACGAGAAGGGACAGCAGCCCGCCCGGTGCCAGCATCCTGGCCAGACCCGCGAGCATCGCGTCCGGCTCCGGGGAGGACATCAGGACTCCGTGGCAGAGCACCACGTCGAAGCTGCCCGGCAGGAAGTGCACCCCGGTGTCGTGGCCGTCGCCCTCCAGCAGCCGCACCCGGTCGCGGATGCCGGCGGGCTCGGTGGACAGCGACTCCTGGGCCGTCCGCAGCAGCCCGGGGTCGGACTCCAGGCCGGTGACCGTGTGCCCCGCCCGGGCCAGCCGCAGCGCCTGCGCGCCCCGGCCCATGCCCACGTCGAGGATCCGCAGCCGCTGCCCCACCGGGTAGCGGGCGACTATCTGCTCGTCGAGCTGCCGGGCGAGCAGCTCCTGGCGGACGGTGTCGCGCAGCCCTCCGGGCACGACGGGACCACCCGGGGCGTCCGCGACACCGGGGGCCTCAGTGCTCAGGGTCGCTCTCCGCGCTTGACCTGCGGCTTCGGCAGACGCAGCCGGCGCATCTGGAGCGTACGCATCAGACCGTAGGCGACCGCGCCGCGCTTGGGGTCGTCGGGGAACCGCTCCCTCAGCTGCTTCTTCAGCCGCATCGCCAGACCTGCCGAGTCCACCAGGATCATCACGATGACACCGAGCCAGAGCAGCAGCGCGATGTTCTGGAGCTGGCCGACACGGACCATGCTCGCGATGAGGATGACCACGGCCATCGGCAGGAAGAACTCCGCGACGCAGAAGCGCGAGTCGACGAAGTCACGGACGAAGCGGCGCACCTCGCCCTTGTCACGGGCCGGCAGATACCGCTCGTCACCGCTGGCGAGGGCCTCGCGCTGGCGCGCCATGTCCGCGCGCCTCGCCTCCCGCTGGCGCTTTGCCGCCGCCTTGCGGTCGAGTGGCGTCGTGGCGGCACGACGGCGCTGGCTCTGGGCCTCGCTCCGCTTGGGAGTGGGGCGGCCCTTAGGGGCCTGGGGGTCGCGGGGATGCTGGGAGAGGTCCGCCGTCACCTGGTCGGTGGGGGACTTCTCCGTCTTGGCACGGCTACGGAACACAAAACCCAAGGGTAAGGGGTGGCGTGCATGGACCCAACGCCGGAGGGGAACGATCCCGCAACACCGTACGTCTGCAGGGGAGAGAAGGGCGGCGCGGGACAGGGAGCCGGAGGGCTCGGGTCCGGACGCCGGCCGCGGTGGCCCCGGCGGGCCTGCGCGGGCGGTTCCCGGTGATGTCCCTGACGGTCATCTACTCCTTGCGCCGGATCGGGAGCAGTCCGCAGTCGTCCTTGGGGAGGAGCGCATCCGCGCTCGAACAGTGCGGTAATGGATGCAGGGCCCGTACTGTGGGTTCTGTTGGAGTGCTGGAGCCGTAGTCCGTCATGAAGGGGGCGCGCGAAGCCCATGAGCGGTGTCATGAAGCGTATGGGGATGATCTTCCGCGCGAAGGCAAACAAGGCCCTTGACCGGGCCGAGGATCCGCGCGAGACCCTCGATTACTCGTACCAGAAGCAGCTGGAGCTGCTCCAGAAGGTGCGCCGCGGAGTCGCCGATGTGGCGACCTCCCGCAAGCGCCTGGAGCTCCAGCTCAACCAGTTGCAGGGACAGTCCTCCAAGCTGGAGGACCAGGGCCGCAAGGCGCTGGCGCTCGGCCGTGAGGACCTGGCGCGCGAGGCGCTCTCCCGCCGCGCCGCGCTCCAGCAGCAGGTCACCGACCTGGAGACGCAGCACACCACGCTGCAGGGCGAGGAGGAGAAGCTCACCCTCGCGGCACAGCGCCTCCAGGCCAAGGTCGACGCCTTCCGCACCAAGAAGGAGACGATCAAGGCCACCTACACCGCCGCGCAGGCCCAGACCCGGATCGGGGAGGCGTTCTCCGGCATCTCGGAGGAGATGGGCGACGTCGGGCTCGCGATCCAGCGGGCCGAGGACAAGACCGCCCAGCTCCAGGCGCGGGCGGGCGCGATCGACGAGCTGCTCGCCTCGGGCGCGCTCGACGACCCGAGCGGGATGGCGAAGGACGACATCGCCGCCGAGCTGGACCGTATCTCCGGTGGTACGGATGTGGAGCTGGAGCTCCAGCGGATGAAGGCCGAGCTGGCGGGCGGCAGCGGCTCCTCGCAGCAGGCGATCGAGGGCGGCACCGCCACTCCGCAGGACGCCCAGGGACAGCAGAACAGCGCCAGGCCCAATTTCGACAAGCACTGAGCGAAACCGGCGGAAGCCGGCAGAAACCAGCAGAAGTCGATAAGTGCCGACAAGCGCCGACAAGCACCCGACAAGCACTGAGGACGCGCCCGTGAGGGCACCGGCGGCCTTCGGCCGGCGACCGTCGCCGGCCGGCCGGTGACACCCCCCGGGACCGAGCAGTAGGGACTCGTCATGATCGTACGGATCATGGGGGAGGGTCAGGTGAAGCTGGCGGACAGCCACTTCGCCGAACTGAACAGGCTCGACGACGAGCTGCTGGCGGAGATGGAACAGGGCGACGGCCCCGGTTTCCGCCGGACGCTCGCCGCGCTCCTGGAGCGCGTCCGGGAGCTGGGGGAGCCGGTGCCGGACGACTTCCTGGAGCCGTCGGAGCTGATCCTCCCCGCTCCGGGAGCCACCCTGGAGGACGTCCGGGAGATGCTCGGCGACGGCGGGCTCATCCCCGGCTGACCCCCGGCCCCCAGACCCCACCCGGCCCACGCGGCCCTCGCATTCCAACAGCGTGCCCCGCCCCGGAGCCCCCGGAGCGGGGCACGTGCGCGTCGGGCGGCGTACCCCCGCCGGGCCCGTACGCGTCCAGGGGCACACCCCTTCCCGGGGGCGGGGCCGTTCACGGGCGTACACCGCCTGACCGCGGGCACAGCGCCTCACACCGCGCACGGGCCGCGGGCGCGACGGCGCCGGGAGGCGGCGAGGCGACCGGGTGCGTGCCCCGGCCCGGCCCCCGCGCCTGCCACTGCTTCCCGCGCCCGTTACGCCCTTCCTCCCGCGCACTCGCCACGGCCCCCGCCCACACCTCCCGGGATCCCCGCGTCCGTACGCCTGAACGGCCGTCGGGCACCCAGGTGCCGCGACACGCCGTACCGTTGCCTGATGTGACCTCCCTCGCCACCCGGTTCGCCCGCGCCCAGCGCTGGCTCCGCGAGCACCCCCTGGCGCTCGACGCCGCACTCGCCGTGATCGTGCTGGCCGGCATGGTCCTGGGTTCCTTCGCGGAGCCGTACGGAAAGCACGGGCCGGAGTTCGGCGCCCGCACCCCCGGCGCACTCACCCTGGTGCTGCTTGTCCTGGCGTCCGCGGCGCTCGTCTACCGCCGCCGCCGGCCGGTGTGCGTGCTGGTCCTCGCCGGAGCCCTGGCCGTGGTCGAGCTGATCCTCGCCGATCGGCCGGCCCCGGTCGCGATGGCCGCCGTGATCGCGCTCTACACCGTCGCCTCCCGCACCGACCGGCCCACCACCTGGCGGGTCGGCCTCCTCACGATGACCGTGCTCACCGGCGCCGCGATGTTCTTCGGCACCACCCCCTGGTACACCCAGGAGAACCTGGGCATCTTCGCCTGGACCGGGATGGCGGCGGCCGCCGGTGACGCCGTGCGCAGCAGACGGGCGTTCGTCGACGCGATCCGGGAGCGCGCCGACCGTGCCGAGCGGACCCGTGAGGAGGAGGCCCGCCGCCGGGTCGCCGAGGAGCGCCTGCGTATCGCCCGGGACCTCCACGACGTCGTCGCCCATCACATCGCCCTGGTCAATGTGCAGGCGGGCGTTGCCGCGCATGTCATGGACAAGCGCCCCGACCAGGCCAAGGAGGCGCTCGCGCATGTGCGGGAGGCCAGCCGCTCCGCGCTCAACGAACTGCGCGCCACCGTGGGGCTGCTGCGGCAGTCCGGTGACCCGGAGGCACCCACCGAACCCGCCCCCGGCCTCGGCGTTCTCGACCAACTGGTCACCACCTTCCGGCAGTCGGGTCTGGCGGTGGAGGTGGCCCGTGCCGACGAGGGGGTCCGGCGTCCCGCTGCCGTCGACCTCGCCGCGTACCGGATCATCCAGGAGGCGCTGACCAATGTGCGCAAGCACGCGGGCCCGGACGCCAAGGCCGAGGTGAGCGTGATCCGCGTGGGCGCGACCCTGGAGGTCACGGTGCTGGACAACGGCACCACCCCGGACACCCACACCGTCCGGCCCTACGCCCCCGGTGCCCCCGCCCACCAGCGCGGCGGCGGCCACGGCCTCCTCGGCATGCGCGAACGTGTCTCCGCCCTCGGCGGCCGGCTCAGCGCGGGCCCCCGGTACGGCGGTGGTTTCCGGGTACAGGCGATACTGCCCCTGAAAGCGCGCACGGGGGAGGACGCATGACGATCAGGGTGCTGCTCGCCGACGACCAGGCACTGCTGCGCAGTGCCTTCCGGGTCCTGGTGGACTCGGAACCGGACATGGCCGTGGTCGGGGAGGCCGCGGACGGCGCCGAGGCCGTCGCCCTCGCCCGTTCCGAACAGGCCGATGTCGTCCTCATGGACATCCGGATGCCCGGTACGGACGGCCTCGCCGCCACCCGGATGATCAGCGCCGACCCGGCACTGGCCCATGTCCGGATCGTCATGCTGACGACCTTCGAAGTGGACGAGTACGTCGTCCAGTCCCTGCGCGCCGGGGCGTCGGGCTTCCTCGGCAAGGGCGCCGAGCCGGACGAACTCCTCAGCGCCATCCGTATCGCCGCCGCCGGCGAGGCGCTGCTGTCGCCCGTCGCCACCAAGGGGCTGATCGCCAAGTTCCTCGCGCAGGGCGGCGGGCGGGACGACGACCCGGACTCCGCGACCTACTCCGAGCGCCTCGAAGCGCTCACCGTGCGCGAGCGCGAGGTCCTCGTCCTGGTCGCCGGCGGCCACACCAACGACGAGATCGCCGAACGCCTCGCGGTGAGCCCGCTGACCGTGAAGACCCATGTGAACCGCGCCATGGCCAAATTGGGCGCCCGCGACCGCGCCCAGCTCGTCGTCATCGCCTATGAATCGGGTCTGGTCCGCCCGAGGTCGGACTGATCCGACACCGCGGTGTACTCCAGCTGCGGTATACGCGAGATAAAGAAACGAGACCTGCGGGCGACGGGTCCGCCATCCTCATGGCTGATCGTATAAGCGGGCCACCGACTGTGCCCGACGCCACACAGTACGCCTGTCGTCCGGCGCCTTCCTGCCGCGTAAGTCACAGAAGAGAGACCTCATGTCCTGGCTGTCGAGATTCAGCCTGAAGCAACGAGCCCTGGTCGGGCTGATGTCGATCGTGGCGATCGTCTTCGGCGCGATCGCCATCCCCCAGCTCAAACAGCAGCTGCTGCCGTCCATCGAACTCCCGATGGTGTCGGTGCTCGCCCCCTACCAGGGCGCGTCCCCCGATGTGGTCGAGAAGCAGGTCGTCGAGCCGCTGGAGAGCTCGATCAAGGCCGTCGACGGCATCAAGAGCATCACCTCCACGGCGAGCGAGGGCAACGCCGTGATCATGGCCGGCTTCGAGTACGGGGACGGCACCAAGCAACTCGTCGCCGACGTCCAGCAGGCCGTGAACCGGGCGAGCGCCCAACTGCCCGACGACGTCGACCCGCAGGTGATCGCCGGCTCCACGGACGACATCCCGACCGTCGTCCTCGCCGTCACCTCCGACAAGGACCAGCAGGCGCTCGCCGATCAGCTGGAGCGCACCGTCGTCCCCGCCCTGGAGGACATCGACGGCGTCGGCCAGGTCTCCATCGACGGCGTCCAGGACCTCCAGGTCTCGGTCACCCCCTACGAGGCGAGGCTCCGCGCCGCCGGTCTCGGGGTCGGCGCGATCGGCGAGGCGCTGAAGGCGGGCGGCGCGACCATGCCGGCCGGTTCCTTCAGCGAGGGGGGCCAGAACCTCAACGTCCAGGTCGGCAACGGCTTCTCCAGCCTCCGCCAGATCGCGGACGTACGGATCCCCTCGGCGGCACCCAGGGGCAAGCCTGTCCGCCTCGGCGACATCGCCAAGGTCGAGCAGACCCCGTCCACCGCGGTCTCCCTCACCCGTACGAACGGCAGGCCGAGCCTCGCCGTCCTCGCGACCATGGACAACGACGGCAGCGCCGTCGCCATCTCCGACGCGGTCCGGGACAAGCTGCCCGATCTGCGCAAGGACCTGGGCTCCGGCGCCGAACTGACCGTCGTCTCCGACCAGGGCCCGGCGGTCTCCAAGTCGATCTCCGGACTGACCACCGAGGGCGCCCTCGGCCTTCTCTTCGCCGTGATCGTCATCCTGGTCTTCCTGGCCTCGCTGCGCTCCACCCTGGTCACCGCGGTCTCCATCCCGCTGTCCGTGGTGCTGGCGCTGATCGTGCTGTGGACCCGCGACCTGTCGCTCAACATGCTCACCCTCGGCGCGCTCACCATCGCCATCGGCCGGGTCGTCGACGACTCGATCGTGGTCCTGGAGAACATCAAGCGCCACCTCGGCTACGGCGAGGAGCGCGAGAGCGCGATCATCAACGCGGTGAAGGAGGTCGCCGGCGCGGTCACCGCCTCGACGCTGACCACCGTCGCCGTGTTCCTGCCGATCGGTCTGACCGGCGGCATGATCGGCGAGCTGTTCGGCTCGTTCTCGCTCACCGTCTCCGCCGCCCTGCTGGCCTCCCTCCTCGTCTCGCTCACCGTGGTGCCGGTGCTGTCGTTCTGGTTCCTGCGCGCGCCGAAGGCCGTCCGCGGCATGGACCCGGACGAGGCCCGCCGGATCGCGGAGGAGAAGGAGGAGCGCAGCAGGCTCCAGCGCACGTACATCCCGGTCCTGCGCTTCGCCACCCGCCGCCGGATCACCAGCGTCGCCCTCGCGGTCGTCATCCTCTTCGGCACCTTCGGCATGGCCGGTCTGCTGAAGACGAACTTCTTCGACCAGGGCGAGCAGGAGGTCATGTCGATCAAGCAGGAGCTGCCCCCGGGCACCAGCCTGGAGGCGTCCGACGCCGCGGCGAAGAAGGTCGAGGGCGTACTCGACGGCATCGACGAGCTGGAGAACTACCAGGTCACCGTCGGCTCCTCCGGCTTCATGGCCGCCTTCGGCGGCGGCACCGGCGCCAACCAGGCGTCGTACCAGATGACCCTGAAGGACGCGGCCGACTACGAGAAGACCCGCGACCGCATCGACGCCGAACTGGCCAAGCTCGACGGCATCGGCGACACCACCATCGCGGCCGGCGACGGATTCGGCAGCCAGGACCTGAGCGTCGTCGTCAAGGCCGCCGACCCGGACACCCTGAAGTCCGCCTCCGAGGCGGTACGCGAGGAGGTCGCCGGTCTCAAGGACGTCACCGACGTCCAGAGCGACCTGGCGCAGAGCGTCCCGAGGATCTCGGTCAAGGCCAACGCCAACGCGGTGGCGGCCGGCTTCAACGACACCACCCTCGGCATGGCCGTCACCCAGGCCGTGCGCGGCACCCCCACGGCCAAGGCGATCCTCGACAACACCGAGCGCGATGTCGTCATCACCTCCGCCAAGCCCGCGAGGACCATCGCGGAACTGCGGAACCTGCCCCTCGGGGCGGTGACGCTCGGGCAGGTCGCCGAGGTGAAGCAGGTGCCCGGCCCGGTCTCCATGACCCGTATCGACGGCGCCCGCGCCGCCACGATCACGGCGAAGCCGACCGGTGACAACACGGGCGCGGTCAGCTCCGCGCTCCAGTCCAAGCTGAAGTCCCTCGACCTGCCGGAGGGCGCCACGGCCTCCATCGGCGGTGTGTCGGAGGACCAGGACGAGGCGTTCGGCGCGCTGGGCCTGGCGATGCTCGCGGCGATCGCGATCGTCTTCATGCTGCTGGTCGCCACCTTCCGCTCGCTGGTGCAGCCGCTGATCCTGCTGGTCTCCATCCCGTTCGCGGCGACCGGCGCGATCGGTCTGCTGGTCATCACCGGCACTCCGATGGGTGTCCCGGCGATGATCGGCATGCTGATGCTGATCGGCATCGTCGTCACCAACGCGATCGTGCTGATCGACCTCATCAACCAGTACCGCGCACAGGGACTCGGCGTCGTCGAGTCCGTCATCGAGGGCGGGCGGCACCGGCTGCGCCCGATTCTGATGACCGCCCTGGCGACGATCTGCGCCCTGCTCCCGATGGCCCTGGGCGTCACGGGCGAGGGCGGCTTCATCGCCAAGCCGCTGGCGGTGGTCGTGATCGGCGGTCTGATCACCTCCACGCTGCTCACGCTGCTGCTCGTGCCGACGCTGTACGCGATGGTGGAGCTGCGCAAGGAGCGGCGCGCGAAGAAGAAGGCCGCGAAGCGCGCGAAGTCGGGCGACGACCTGCCGCCCGAGGTCTCGGACGCCGACGCGGACGCGCTGGCCTCGGCCGACCTGTAGCGCAGATCCGGTGAACACGCCCGGTCCGGGCCCCTTCGGGAGCCCGGACCGGGCTTTCGTGCGCCACGATGGGGTCCTCTGGCCCCTTCCGCAGGAGCGTCGTATGACGGAGTACCTCCTCATCCCCGGCGCCGACGGCCGCGCCTGGTACTGGCACCGGGTGGTGCCCGAGCTGCGCGCCCGGGGGCACGAGGCCATCGCCGTCGATCTGCCCGAGGACAACACCGCGGATCTGGCCGACTACACCGACGCGGTGGTCGACCAGCTCGGTGCGCCCCCCGGCAGGCTGGTCGTCGTCGCCCAGTCGCTGTCGGGTTTCATCGCGCCCCTGGTCTGCGAGCGGATCTCGGTCGAGCGTCTGATCCTGGTCAACGCGATGGTCCCCGCGCCCGGTGAGACGGCGGGCCAGTGGTGGGCCAACACGGGCCAGCCGCAGGCCCGCCGGGCCCTCGCGGTCCGCGACGGCCGCGACCCCGACGCCCCGTTCGACCCGCTCGTCGACTTCTTCCACGACGTCCCGCCCGAGGTCACCGCCGAGGCGATGACCTCCCCGCCCGGGGGCCCGTCCGAGGCACTGTTCGCGGATCCCTGGCCCCTGCCGTCCTGGCCGGGGATCCCCACCCGCTTCCTCCAGTCCCGCGACGACCGCTTCTTCCCCGCGGACTTCCAGCGCCGCACGGTCGCCGCCCGCCTGGGCATCCCGGTCGAGATCCTCCCCGGCGGCCATCTGGTCGCGCTCAGCCGCCCCTCGGAACTCACGGACTGGATCTGCGAAACCTAAGGGCAGTCCCGTCCCCGCCACGGCAGCCCCGGCCCCGCCGGCGTGTGAGGCGCGGGTCCGGGCGGAGCCCCGGCGAGGGCCCGGGCGACGAAGGGGGCGCTCCGGTCGCGACGACCGGAGCGCCCCCTTCCTGTTCCGCCACCCGCTACGGCAGCGCCAGCATCCGCTCCAGCGCCAGCTTCGCGAAGCTCTCCGTCTCCTTGTCGACCTGGACACGGTTCACCAGCGATCCCTCCGCCAGCGACTCCAGCGCCCACACCAGGTGGGGCAGATCGATGCGGTTCATGGTCGAGCAGAAGCAGACCGTCCTGTCGAGGAAGACGACCTCCTTGTCGGGGTGCGCCGCCGCCACCCGGCGCACCAGGTTCAGCTCGGTGCCGATCGCCCACTGGGAACCGGCCGGGGCCGCCTCCAGCGTCTTGATGATGTACTCCGTCGAGCCGACGTAGTCCGCCTCCGCCACGACCTCGTGCTTGCACTCGGGGTGCACGAGCACATTCACCCCCGGGATCCGCTCCCGTACCTCACGGACCGAATCCAGCGAGAAGCGCCCGTGCACCGAGCAGTGCCCGCGCCACAGGATCATCTTCGCCGCGCGCAACTGCTCCGTGGTCAGCCCGCCGTTCGGCTTGTGCGGGTTGTAGACCACGCAGTCGTCGAGCGACAGACCCAGGTCCCGTACGGCGGTGTTGCGCCCGAGGTGCTGGTCCGGCAGGAAGAGGATCTTCTCGCCCTGCTCGAAGGCCCACTCCAGGGCCCGCTGCGCATTGGACGAGGTGCAGATCGTGCCGCCGTGCTTCCCGGTGAACGCCTTGATGTCCGCCGAGGAGTTCATGTACGAGACGGGTACGACCTGCTCGGCGATACCGGCGTCGGTCAGCGCGTCCCAGCACTCGGCGACCTGTTCGGCCGTCGCCATGTCGGCCATGGAACAGCCCGCCGCGAGGTCCGGCAGGACGACCTTCTGGTCGTCGGAGGTGAGGATGTCCGCGGACTCCGCCATGAAGTGCACACCGCAGAAGACGATGTACTCGGCCTCCGGCCGCGCCGCCGCGTCCTTCGCCAGCTTGAAGGAGTCTCCGGTGACGTCGGCGAACTGGATGACCTCGTCGCGTTGGTAGTGGTGGCCGAGGATGAAGACCTTGTCGCCGAGCTTCTCCTTGGCGGCACGTGCGCGTTCCACCAGATCCGGGTCGGACGGGGACGGCAGGTCGCCGGGGCACTCCACGCCGCGCTCGCTCCTCGGGTCGGCCTCACGGCCGAGGAGCAGCAGGGCGAGGGGCGTCGGCTGTACGTCGAGCAGGGCGTCCTGCGGCTCCGTACGGGCTTGGGCGGTGGTCACGACACACACCCTTTCTATTTCTGCACAGACCTTTATCGTCTACTTGACGTTATCTATCATAACCGCTTCACGTCAGTTTGACGATGGCCATAGCGTCGATGTGACGCACCCCCCGGCTCCACGCCGTGTCCCCAGCCCAGGCGGTGTGCGAGCATAAGAAGGGAAAGAGGGGCCACGGGCGCGGAATGAATCCGCGGCCTCGCCGGTTGCAATCGTCGGCAAGCAGTCTCCGTACATCGCCCTGCCTCTGGTGGGGACACCATCCCGGGAGTGATGAAGCAGATGTCCGTATCGGACGAGACCACCACCGTGAGCGACGGCATCCTCCTGTCCGACGCCGCCGCGGCCAAGGTGAAGGCCCTGCTGGACCAGGAAGGCCGGGACGACCTGGCGCTGCGTGTCGCCGTACAGCCCGGTGGCTGCTCCGGCCTGCGCTATCAGCTGTTCTTCGACGAGCGTTCGCTCGACGGCGATGTCGTCAAGGACTTCGGCGGCGTGAAGGTCGTGACCGACCGGATGAGCGCTCCGTACCTGGGCGGTGCCTCCATCGACTTCGTCGACACCATCGAGAAGCAGGGCTTCACCATCGACAACCCGAACGCGACCGGGTCCTGCGCCTGCGGCGACTCCTTCAACTGAGCGGCACACCGGGCCGGGGCGACGCCCGGCCGGCGTACGCGACAGAGGCGGCGGTTCCCTTCCGGGACCGCCGCCTCCGCCGTATCTCCGCGAGCCGTGTCTGTGCGAGCCGTACCCCTGTGAGCCGTTTCTCCGTGAGCCGTTTGCCGCTCAGCCGGTGCCGGGCTTGATCGCCTTCCCCGTCCTCGCGTCCACGACCTCGCGGTCACCCAGGGGCGCGTCCAGCGTCACCTTCGCCGTCACCGGCACGGCGACGGCGATGCACACGCGCCCGGGGTCGGGGTGCGACTCGGTGATGGTCACCCGCACCTGACGGCCGGTCTCGCTCGCCTTCGCGCCGTACGCGGCGCATACCCCGCCGGTGAACCGGACCGTCAGCGTCCGCCCCTGCACGGTGTACGACTCCACCGACTGGCCCGGCAGGGCACGGGACGGTCCGTCCGGGTCCGGCGCCGGACGGGCCGGCCCGGTGCCCGTGCCCGGCGCGGTCGGCAACGGCGACACCTCCGGCGTCCCGGGCGCGTCCGGCGACGGCGGAGTGCTCTGCACCAGATACCCGGGCTCCACCGCGACCTGGGCGATCGTGGACGACGGCGCCGCACCACCGGGCGCGATCCGGAACAGCCACGACGGTACGAGGGACGGCTTCCCGTCCGCATGCAGCGCGGACAGCCCGAAGACGGCCTTGTCGACGGTCAGCCGCTCGGCCGGCTCCGGCGGGAGGCCGCCGCAACCGAGCCGGTCCCGCGTCGTGTCCCCGGGGGACGCCGGCGGAGGACAGCCGGGAGCGCACGCCCGGGCAGGTCCCTTAGCCGTTTCCTTGCCGCCGCCCTCGCCCAGCGGCATCGGCGTGGCACAGACGGGGACATCGCAGGGGTTCATTCCGCCCGCCCCGCCGCTCCGGCCCCCGCCCGTGGGGCAGTCGGCGGGCTCGGCCGCACCGCCTCCACGGGCGGCGGTGTTCAGCCGCGCGAGCGCGTCGTCCGCGGAGATCACGGGATACGTAGCCCGCGCGCGGGGCTCCTTCAACTGCCCGCCCCCGCCGACCACCCGGCCGTCCGCGCCGATCTGGATCCCGGTGGTCCAGCCGTGCGTCGGCAGACCACCGACCACCGGCTCCGCGTTCACCACCCGGATGGCGCCCATCACCTGACCGGCGTCCACGGCGGCGTCGCTCTGCCCCAGCGCCTTCAGCACGGGGGCGGCGGCATGCTTCGCGGCCTTCTCGCTCACCGGAGGGACACCGTCCGGACTGGTGGGCCCGCTCGCCGTCGTACCGGAGGCACAGACATCGGTCCTCGGGCAGGCGTCACCACGGGGAGCGGGACCGAACCCCCCGTACGTCCAGGTGCCCGGGGCGGCGGCACTCACCTGGAGCACCGGTCCCGAACCGTCCTTGTCGCCACCGGCCTTCCACACCGAACCCGTCCGCCGGGGGGAGCCGGGCAGGCCGAGCGCCTGCGCGAGCCGGCGCACCTCGTCCTCGGTGACCGTGCCCTCCGGGCGGTGTACAGAGGCCCTGTCCGGGCCGTCCGGCAGGGCGCCCTTCACCCGGTAGCCGGATCCGGGGCCGGGGTGGGGCTCACCGGGCGCGATCCCCAAGGCGCCCGTCGGCGTGGGGCTCACCGACAGCCTCGGCGGCTCCCCGCTCCGGGCGTCCGGGCCGTCGCCGGCTCCGAAACCCGCGGTGGCGAGATACGTGCCGCCCCCGCCCGCCACGACGAGTACCGCCGCCACGAGCGAGGCCACCAGCGGTGAACGCCAACGGCGTCCGCTGTCCTCGTCGGTCTTCGTGCCGCTCACCGCATCGCTCCCTGTCCCCTGTGCCCGGTCCCGCCCCCTGATGCGGGGTCACGCATGGGACGGGACAAGGGCGCGCACGGTTCCCGGGTTCGCGCCCCCCTGGTGGACGGCCCGCCGTCAGCCTCCGTATCCGTAGTCGGACATCGAGGCGACGATCCGCGCCGAGGCGGCGGGCACGACGACACCATGGATCCGGGACGGCGGAACGGGCGCGGGCACGGCCGACGCGGGCACCGGCCTGCGCAGCGCCATCCGGGCGCAGTCACCCCGCAGCTCCGCGAGAGTGAATTCCGGTTCGCGGGAGGCTCGGGACGCCATGGAGTTCGTCATATCCGCACGGTACGCACCGAAGAGCCGGGGGAAAAAGATCTACTATCGGGTAGTTTCCGCCCTTCGGCCCAGCGCCGCGACCGGGTAGCGTGAGACGTCCCCTCCACCCCGCCACAGGAGCGCATCGCCGTGCGAATCGCAGTCACCGGCTCCATCGCAAACGACCACCTCATGACCTTCCCCGGCCGCTTCGCCGACCAGCTGGTCGCGGACCAGCTGCACACGGTCTCCCTCTCCTTCCTGGTCGACAGCCTGAATGTGCGCAGGGGCGGTGTCGGGGCGAACATCTGCTTCGGCATGGGCCAGCTGGGTACCCGGCCCGTCCTCGTCGGTGCCGCCGGAGCGGACTTCGGCGAGTACCGGGCCTGGCTCGACCGCCATGGTGTGGACACCGGGTCCGTGCGGATCTCCGAGGTGCTGCACACCGCCCGCTTCGTCTGTACGACCGACGCCGACCACAACCAGATCGGCTCCTTCTACACGGGGGCGATGAGCGAGGCCCGGCTGATCGAGCTGAAGTCCGTGGCCGACCGGGTCGGCGGCCTCGATCTGGTCCTCATCGGCGCGGACGACCCCGAGGCGATGCTGCGCCACACCGAGGAGTGCCGTTCGCGCGGGATTCCCTTCGCGGCGGACTTCTCCCAGCAGATCGCGCGGATGAGCGGGGACGAGATCCGGATACTGCTGGACGGCGCGACGTACCTCTTCTCCAACGAGTACGAGAAGGGCCTGATCGAGTCCAAGACCGGCTGGACGGACACGGAGATCCTCGGCCGGGTCGGCCATCGCGTCACCACGCTCGGCTCCCGGGGCGTCCGCATCGAGCACGGCGGCGGCGACCCCATCGAGGTCGGCTGCCCCGAGGAGGAGGCCAAGGTCGACCCCACGGGCGTCGGCGACGCCTTCCGCGCGGGGTTCCTCTCGGGGCTCTCCTGGGGTGTCGGGCTGGAGCGGGCGGCGCAGGTGGGCTGCATGCTGGCCACGCTGGTGATCGAGACCCTCGGCACGCAGGAGTACACACTGCGGCGCGCGCACTTCATGGACCGCTTCACCAAGGCGTACGGCCACGAGGCGGCCGCCGAGGTCCAGTCCCACCTGACCTGACCTGACCTGCCCGACCCCGACCGGAACCGAACCCGGCCTGGCCTGCCTGGCCCGAGTCCGGCCGGACCCAACCCGGCCGGAAGCGGCCCGGGCCCGGGCGCCCGGCCTGTTCCCGGCCCCCGGCACCGGACGGGCCGGGTCCGCCGCCGCGTCCGCCCGATCGCTCCGGGCCGCTCGGGTGGGGAAACGTTCACCCCCCGGCGGGGCGCCGGGACACCGGCCCCGCCGCACGGTCTCTCCTCCGCCCGAGCGGCCGGAAACGCTCCCCGCGCCGACGGGTGCCCCGCCCCTCCGCGTACGGGGCGGGTACCGCCCGGCCCGGGGGCGGCACCGCGGGGCAGGCACCTCCCGGCCTCGCGGGCGTCCGAGGTACGGGACCCGGCACGCGACCGCGGCCGGGCCCGGCCCGGGACGGCGGCCCACCCGGCCGAAGGCGACCCGGCCCGTTCCCGGCCCCCGGGAAAAGGGCCGGAAGGGGCAGGGCACCCATCCGGGGAAAGCGGACCGTCGACGTCCATGGGGACGGCCCGACCGCCCGCTACGACACGCGGCGCACCACGTACGCCACCCCGCCCCCGCCCCGCTCCTCCTCGCCGACGTACTCCTGGCCCCGCATCTCGCACCACGCGGGAATGTCCAGCCGGGCCGCCTCGTCGTCCGAGAGGACCGTCACCGTCGCGCCCGGCGGGACGTCGCCGATGACCTTGGCCAGCTCGATCACGGGGATCGGGCACCGCTTCCCGAGCGTGTCCAGCACCAGATCACCCCCGCCGGAGCCGGAACCCGCACCCCCGCCCGCGGCGGAGGCCGCCACCGCCCCCACCCGCCCGCGGACGGCCGAGACCACTTCCGGCAGTACCTCCAGAAAGCCCTCCACGTCCTCCGCCGTCGTACCGGAGGGCAGCGACACCCGTACGTTGCCCTCGCTGAGCACGCCCATCGCCCGCAGTACATGGCTCGGGGTCAGGGTGCTCGACGTACAGGACGAGCCCGACGACACCGAGTACCCCTCCCGGTCCAGCTCGTGCAGCAGCGCCTCCCCGTCGACGTAGAGACAGGAGAAGGTGACCAGGTGGGGGAGACGCCGTACCGGATCGCCCACCACGTCCACGTCCGGCACCAGCTCCGGCACCCGCGCGCGGATACGGTCCACCAGGCCCCGCAGCCGTACCGCCTCCGCCTCGGCCTGGGCCCGGACCGCCCGGAGCGAGGCCGCGGCGGCCACGATCCCCGGGATGTTCTCGTAACCGGCCGACCGCCCCGACTCCCGCTCGTCCGCGGGCTCCTGGGAAGCGAACCGGACCCCCTTGCGCACGGCGAGCAGCCCGACCCCGCCGGGCCCGCCCCACTTGTGCGCGCTCGCGGTCAGCAGCGACCAGCCGTCGTCCACCGGCCCCCATGCCAGCGACTGCGCCGCGTCCACCAGCAGCGGCACGCCCGCCGCCCGGCAGGCCGCGGCCACCTCCCGTACCGGCTGCTCGGTGCCGACCTCGTGGTTGGCCGACTGGAGGCAGGCCAGCGCCGTGTCCTCGCGCAGTGCCGCCGCGTACCGGGACGGATCGACCCGCCCGAGGCGGTCCACCGGGACCTCCGAGGTCTCCTCCCCGTGGCGCGCGGACGCATGCAGGACGGAGGAGTGCTCCACCGCCGAGACCACCACGTGCCGTCCCACCCGCCGGCGCCCGGCGAGGGCCCCCGCCACCCCGAGATGCACCGCGCGGGTCCCCGAAGGAGTGAAGACCAGCTCGTCCGGGCGGCATCCCACGGCCTCCGCCGCCGCCTCCCGGGCCGCGTCCAGCAGCAGCCGGGCCCGCCGCCCCTCGCGGTAGAGCCGGGCGGGGTCGGCCCACCCCTCGTCGAGGGCGGCCTGGAGGGCCTGGCGGGCGACGGGGTGCAGCGGGGCGGAGGACGCGGCGTCGAAGTAGGGCACCCGGCCACGCTAACCCCGGGACCCCGAGGGGGCGTCAGATGCCCACCGGAAGGGGGCACTCCGGGGGGTGCGGACCGTATGGCGAAGCTCGCGTCCCGGTGCCGGGCGGGGCGGGAAATCCCGAGGTGTTTGGGGCGGAAATTCCGTGAAATATCAGGGTGATTCCACCCCTTCGGGGAGTCGAACGGCGCGTTGGGCACCCTCCCCGCGCGACCCCAAATAGCGTCCAGTAGGGTTTGGTCCGCATAAACATCCAAACCCCTGCCCGCGTCAGGGCCGGCGACCGACCAGCGAGACGGCCGCACCCCGTCGCGCGGGCCGAGACTCTCGGGAAGGCGCTACGTGAGTCCCAACGGCTCCGACCTCCCCCGCAGCCAAGGCGCGGGTGGTACCCCCGCGTCGCGGCGCCCGATGCGGCGGAAGCTGCCGCAGGTGCTGACTGCGGGCCTGATCCTGGTTACCGCCACCGGTTGCGAATACACCTGGGAAGACTTTCCCCGCCTTGGCATGCCCACTCCGGTCACGGAAGAGGCGCCCATCATCCTCTCCCTGTGGCAGGGCTCGTGGGCTGCGGCGCTCGTCACGGGCGTCCTGGTGTGGGGTCTGATCCTGTGGAGTGTCTACTTCCACCGGCGTACCCGATCCAAGGTGGAGATCCCCCCGCAGACCCGGTACAACCTGCCCATCGAGGCGCTGTACACCGTGGTCCCGCTCATCGTCGTTTCGGTGTTCTTCTACTTCACCGCGCGTGACGAGACAAAGATCATCTCCCTCTCCGACAAGCCCGCCCACACCATCAACGTGGTGGGCTACCAGTGGAGCTGGGCCTTCAACTACATCGAGCCCGTCCCCGGTGTGACGGGTGACGCGAAGAAGGACAAGAACCTCAAGGCCATTCCCGACAAGTGGCTGGAGGACCTCCCGGAGAACGCGGGCGGTGTCTACGACGCCGGCATCCCCGGCACCCGGAACCCCCAGAACGGCAACCCCGGCCCCACGCTGTGGCTGCCCAAGGGGGAGAAGGTCCGCTTCGTGCTGACCTCCCGTGATGTGATCCACTCCTTCTGGGTGGTCCCCTTCCTCTTCAAGCAGGACGTCATCCCCGGGCACACCAACGCCTTCGAGGTGACGGCCAACCGGGAGGGCACCTTCATGGGCAAGTGCGCGGAGCTCTGCGGCGTGGACCACTCCCGGATGCTCTTCAACGTCAAGGTCGTCTCCCCCGAGCGCTACCAGCAGCACCTCAAGGAGCTGGCGGACAAGGGTCAGACCGGCTACGTCCCGGCGGGCATTGAGCAGACGACCCCCGCCAAAAACGCGGAGAAGAACCAACTGTGAGCATCCTCAACCAACCCCAGGGTGCCGCCGCGGCCGACGACTCGTACGAGAACGAGCTGCCCGTCCGGCGCAAGCAGCCCGGCAATGTCGTGGTGAAGTGGCTGACCACCACCGACCACAAGACCATCGGTACGCTCTACCTGGTCACGTCGTTCGTGTTCTTCGTCATCGGCGGAGTCATGGCGCTCGTCATGCGCGCCGAACTGGCCCGTCCCGGCACGCAGATCATGTCGAACGAGCAGTTCAACCAGGCGTTCACGATGCACGGCACGATCATGCTGCTGATGTTCGCGACGCCGCTGTTCGCCGGTTTCGCGAACTGGATCATGCCGCTGCAGATCGGCGCGCCCGACGTGGCGTTCCCGCGGCTGAACATGTTCGCCTACTGGCTGTACCTCTTCGGCTCGATCATCGCGGTGGCCGGCTTCCTCACCCCCCAGGGCGCGGCCGACTTCGGATGGTTCGCCTACTCCCCGCTCTCGGACGCCGTCCGTTCGCCGGGTGTCGGCGCCGACATGTGGATCATGGGTCTGGCCTTCTCCGGCTTCGGCACGATCCTCGGTTCGGTCAACTTCATCACCACGATCATCTGCATGCGCGCACCCGGAATGACGATGTTCCGGATGCCGATCTTCACCTGGAACGTGCTGCTGACCGGTCTTCTGGTCCTGCTCGCCTTCCCGGTGCTGGCCGCCGCGCTCTTCGCGCTGGAGGCGGACCGCAAGTTCGGCGCCCACATCTTCGACGCGGCCAACGGCGGCGCGTTGCTCTGGCAGCACCTCTTCTGGTTCTTCGGCCATCCAGAGGTGTACATCATCGCCTTGCCGTTCTTCGGCATCGTCTCCGAGATCATCCCGGTCTTCAGCCGCAAGCCGATGTTCGGCTACATGGGCCTGGTGGCCGCGACCATCGCCATCGCCGGTCTGTCGGTGACGGTGTGGGCGCACCACATGTATGTGACGGGCGGCGTGCTCCTGCCGTTCTTCTCCTTCATGACCTTCCTGATCGCGGTACCGACCGGTGTGAAGTTCTTCAACTGGATCGGCACCATGTGGAAGGGGTCGCTGTCCTTCGAGACACCGATGCTCTGGACGATCGGCTTCCTGATCACCTTCACCTTCGGTGGTCTGACCGGTGTCATCCTCGCCTCGCCGCCGCTGGACTTCCACGTCTCCGACTCGTACTTCGTCGTCGCGCACTTCCACTACGTCGTCTTCGGCACCGTGGTCTTCGCGATGTTCGCCGGCTTCCACTTCTGGTGGCCGAAGTTCACGGGCAAGATGCTGGACGAGCGGCTCGGCAAGATGACCTTCTGGACGCTGTTCCTGGGCTTCCACGGCACGTTCCTGGTCCAGCACTGGCTGGGTGCGGAGGGCATGCCCCGGCGGTACGCGGACTATCTGGCCGCCGACGGCTTCACGGCGCTGAACACCATCTCCACGATCAGCTCCTTCGTGCTCGGCGCGTCGCTCCTGCCGTTCTTCTACAACGTCTGGAAGACCGCCAAGTACGGCAAGAAGGTCGAGGTCGACGACCCGTGGGGCTACGGCCGCTCGCTCGAATGGGCGACGTCCTGCCCGCCGCCGCGGCACAACTTCCTCACCCTTCCGCGGATCCGTTCCGAATCCCCGGCGTTCGATCTGCACCACCCTGAGATCGCCGCTCTCGACCATCTGGAGAACAAGGGCGAGCACGCCCTCACCTCTGGGAAGGAGGCCGGCAAGTGAAGATCCAGGGAAAGATGTTCCTCTGGCTGAGCGTCTTCATCCTCGCCGTCGCCATCCTGTACGGCGTATGGTCGAAGGAGCCGGCCGGTACCACCGCGCTCTTCCTCGCCTTCGGTCTGAGCATCATGGTCGGCTTCTACCTGGCCTACACGGCCCGGCGGGTCGACGCGATGGCCCAGGACGACACCGAGGCCGACGTCGCGGACGAGGCCGGCGAGGTGGGGTTCTTCTCCCCGCACAGCTGGCAGCCGCTCTTCCTGGCCGTCGGCGGCGCGCTCGCGTTCCTCGCCGTGGCGGTGGGGTGGTGGCTGCTGTACTTCTCGGCGCCGATCATCCTCATCGGAATCTGGGGCTGGACGTTCGAGTACTACCGCGGTGAGAACCAGAACCAGTAGCACCGCGAGCGGCACCAGCAGTACCAGGACCGGCCCGGACCGCCACCGGCGGCACGGGCCGCGTCCTTGCCGGCGAGACCCCGTCAACGGCGCGTAGCCCGGGCCCGGGTCCCTCTCACTCCTGAGGGGGACCCGGGCCTCGCCCGTTTGCACGAACTCAGCGCGCCGCTGCGAAGTGATCTTCATAACGTGTTGATATGAACCAGACGCCGCGCTTTCGCACCGTATTCCGCTGCACGCTGCTGGTCGTGTCCCTCGGGGTGGTCGCGACCGCGTGCGGCGATTCCGACTCCCACCCGCTGTCGACCAAGCCGTTCGACGCGGCCCAGCAGGTGGCCCTCAACACCCCCAAGGGGGGCACGGTCGACCCCGACAAGCCCCTTGAGGTGACGGTCAAGGGCGACGAGGGCAGGATCACCGATGTGACGGTCGTCTCCGACGCCGGTCATCACCTCGCGGGGGAGCTGACCGCGGACGGTACCCGCTGGCGCTCCACCGGCTCCCTGGCCGCGGGTGCCAAGTACACGGCCAAGGTCTCGACGGAGAACCGGGAGGGCTCCCCGGGCACCCGTACGGTCGCTTTCGACACCTCACCGGCCCAGCGGTTGCTGACGGTCGAGTTCGGCCCCGAGGCGGGTACGTACGGCGTCGGCCAGCCCCTCATCGCGGAGCTGAGCCTCCCGGTCAAGGACAAGGCGGCCAGGGCCGTCGTCGAGCGCGCGCTCAAGGTCGTATCCAGCCCCTCCGTCGAGGGGGCCTGGCACTGGGTCGACAACGAGGTGCTGCACTACCGCCCGAAGGAGTACTGGCCCGCCGGAGCGACCGTCAACGCCGTCAGCAACCTCCAGGGCGTGAAGGTCGCGAACCAGCTCTACGGAGGCCCCTCCAAGGCGCTCAAGCTCACCATCGGGGACCGTATCGAGGCCATCACCGACGCCTCGGCGCACGAGATGACGGTCCTGCGCAACGGAGAAGTGATCAACACCATTCCGGTGACCACCGGCAAGCCGGGCTTCTCCACCCGAAGCGGGGTCAAGGTGATCCTCGGCAAGGAGTACTACGTCCGGATGCGGGGCGCCAGCGTGGGCATCTTCGGCGAGGAGCAGTACGACCTGCCGGTGTACTACGCCGCCCGGGTCACCTGGAGCGGTGAGTACGTCCACGCGGCGCCCTGGTCCGTGGACTCGCACGGAGCGGCCAATGTCAGCCACGGCTGTGTGGGAATGTCGACCGGAAACGCCGCCTGGTTCTTCGACACCGTGCGCGCGGGAGACATCGTCCAGGTCGTCAACAGCATCGGCAAGGAGATGGACACCTTCGGCAACGGCTACGGCGACTGGAACATGCCCTGGGACGAGTGGCGGCAGGGCAGCGCCCTGGCCGCCGGGATCAGGGACGGCAGCAGCCCCTCGGACTCGGCCCGTCTGCGGCCGCGGGTCTGAGCCGCGACCCCGCCGGGCGGCCCTGCGCACGACGGCCCGGTGCGGGCCGACCCGGGCCGGAATCCTCCTCCGGGATCCGGCCACCCGTCCCGGCGCCGCCCGCACCCGCCCCCCGGCCGGAGCGGACAGCGCTCAACGGAGAGAAGGCGGAAAGAAGACGGACGGCGCGAGAGGTCCGGAGCCCCGCTCCGGACCTCTCGCGCCGTCCGCCGCCGTCAGGCGTCCACGGCGAGCCTGGCACGCAGCAGCGAGGCCAGTGCGTCCGCGAACTCCACCGGGTCCACCGGGAGCGTCACCGCGGCGTCCGCGCGGCTCCAGGTGGCCAGCCAGGCGTCCTGGGGGCGGCCGATCAGCAGCAGCACGGGCGGGCAGTCGAAGATCTCGTCCTTGATCTGCCGGCAGACCCCCATGCCGCCCGCCGGAACGGTCTCACCGTCGAGCACGCAGACGTCGATGCCCCCCCGGTCGAGCCTGCTCAGCACGGCGGGCAGGGTGGCGCACTCGATGAACTCCAGCGGGGGAACGTCGGCCGCGGGCCTGCGTCCGGCGGCCAGCCTCACCTGCTCGCGGGTGTTGGCGTCATCGCTGTAGACCAGCACGGTGGCGGTCGGCTGCATCGTTCCTCCGCGTCGTCGGACCGGCCGGTGGATCCGGCCGGGATCCCTCGTCGGACCAGGCTCCGGTGCTGGGGTCCGCCCAGCGGCGCCGGGGCCTGTCCCTCGGGTCCTTGGGCCTGGATGCTACTCCGTCCGACTGCGCGTCAACAGCTGTTCGGACGCCGCTTCGATGGGCCGTTCGAGCTGGGACGGGACCACTGACACACCGAACGGCACCCCCCGGAGTGAGGGCGGGATAAGCGACCGACATAATGTCGGTCGTGGCGACAGCAACGACAGTAGAAACCGGGCACGCGCACCCGTCGGTCAATCGACCGAACCTCACCAGCGTCGGAACCATCATCTGGTTGAGTTCCGAGCTGATGTTCTTCGCGGCCCTCTTCGCGATGTACTTCACTCTGCGATCGGTAACGGGTGCCGACTTCTGGAGTGAGAAGGCAGACCTTCTCAACTTCCCCTTCTCGGCGGGCAACACCACGATCCTGGTGCTGTCCTCCCTCACCTGCCAGCTCGGCGTATTCGCCGCCGAGCGCGGTGATGTGAAGAAGCTGCGGACGTGGTTCATCATCACCTTCATCATGGGTGCGGTCTTCATCGGCGGCCAGGTGACCGAGTACGTCGAGCTCGTCAAGCACCAGGGCCTCTCGCTCTCGTCCGACGCCTACGGCTCCGCCTTCTACCTGACCACCGGCTTCCACGGCCTGCACGTGCTGGGCGGACTCATCGCCTTCCTGCTGGTCCTGGGCCGTACCTACGCCGCCAGGAGATTCACCCATGAGCAGGCAACCGCCGCCATCGTCGTGTCCTACTACTGGCACTTCGTCGATGTCGTCTGGATCGGCCTTTTCCTCACGATCTACATGATCAAGTAATGAGGGCGGGCGCCCACTGCCCGAAGCAGGCACCGCCTGAAACAGACACAGTCCAGAAGCATCGACGCAGAAAATCCTGACACCGGGGTAATCCGTGAAAAAGCTCTCCGCACGACGACGCCATCCGCTGGCGGCGATCGTCGTCCTACTCCTCGCGCTGGCGGCCACCGGGGGGCTGTACGCCGCGTTCGCGCCCGCGGACAAGGCGCAGGCTGATGAAACCGCCCAGTCCCTCGCCATCGAGGAGGGCAAGAAGCTCTACACCGTCGGCTGCGCGAGCTGCCACGGAACCGGCGGTAAGGGAACCAGCGACGGCCCGAGCCTCGTCGGCGTCGGCTCCGCCGCGGTCGACTTCCAGGTCGGCAGCGGCCGGATGCCGGCCCAGCAGCCCGGCGCCCAGGTGCCGAAGAAGAAGGTCATCTACAGCCAGGCCGAGATCGACCAGCTCGCGGCGTACGTCGCCTCGCTCGGCGCCGGTCCGATCACGCCGACCGAGAAGCAGTACAGCCCCACTGGCGCGGACGTCGCCAAGGGCGGCGACCTCTTCCGTACCAACTGCGCCCAGTGCCACAACTTCACGGGCAAGGGCGGCGCGCTGACCAACGGCAAGTACGCCCCCACCCTGGAGGGCGTCAGCGCCAAGCACATCTACGAGGCCATGCAGACCGGCCCGCAGAACATGCCCTCCTTCCCCGACGGTGTGATGCCCGAGAAGGAGAAGCAGGACATCATCGCCTACGTCCAGGAAATGAACGGCACGGAGGCGGAGAGCCCCGGTGGTCTCTCGCTCGGTGGCCTCGGCCCCGTCAGTGAGGGGCTCTTCGCCTGGGTCTTCGGACTCGGCGGGTTGATCGCAGTTGCCGTCTGGGTCGCGGCCCACACCGCTAAGGCCAAGAAGTCATGAGTAGCCAAGACATTCCAGAAGAGAACCTGCCGAACGAGCAGGGCGCCGGGCACGGCCCGGCCGGACACGGTGACGTGGCCAGGCACGGGGAGGACAGCACCGACCCGTTCGCCGACCCGGGGATGCCGGCCCACAGGCCGCGCATCCAGGACATCGACGAGCGCGCCGCCAAGCGGTCCGAGCGCGCGGTCGCGTTCCTGTTCACCCTGTCGATGCTGGCCACGGTGGCGTTCATCGCCTCCTACGTCATCTTCCCGGTCGACAAGATCGTCTACATCTTCCCGTTCGGCCATGTGAGCGCGCTGAACTTCTCGCTCGGCCTGACGCTCGGTGTCGCCCTCTTCGCCATCGGCGCCGGGGCGGTCCACTGGGCCCGCACCCTGATGTCCGACGAGGAGATCGCCGACGAGCGCCACCCGATCTCGGCGTCGCCCGAGGTCAAGGCCAGGGTCGTGGCCGACTTCGCGGCGGGCAACGAGGAGTCCGGCTTCGGCCGCCGCAAGCTGATCCGGAACACGATGTTCGGCGCGATGGCGCTGGTGCCGCTCTCCGGAGTGGTCCTGCTGCGCGACCTCGGCCCCCTGCCGGAGAAGAAGCTCCGCACCACGCTCTGGGCCAAGGGCAAGCAGCTCATCAACATGAACACGCACGAGCCGCTGCGCCCCGAGGACATCACCGTCGGTTCGCTGGTCTTCGCCCAGCCCGAGGGGCTGGAGCACGACGCCCACGACTGGCAGATCCAGATGGGCAAGGCCGCCCTGATGCTCGTCCGGATCCGTCCGGAGGACATCAAGGACAAGCGCGAGCTGGACTGGTCGCACGAGGGCATCGTCGCGTTCTCCAAGATCTGCACCCACGTCGGCTGCCCGATCAGCCTCTACGAGCAGCAGACGCACCATGTGCTCTGCCCGTGTCACCAATCCACCTTCGACCTCTCCGACGGCGCCCGGGTCATCTTCGGCCCCGCAGGCCACGCCCTTCCGCAGCTGCGGATCGGCGTGAACGCCGAGGGCAACCTCGAAGCCCTCGGCGACTTCGAAGAGCCCGTCGGTGCCGCCTTCTGGGAGCGCGGATGAGTACTACGTCTGACAGCAAGCAGCCCGAGCGCAAGGCACCCGCCGGTGAGCGGGTCGCCGACTGGGCGGACGGCCGGCTGGGGATCTACACCCTGGCCAAGGCCAATATGCGCAAGATCTTCCCGGACCACTGGTCCTTCATGCTGGGCGAGATCTGCCTCTACAGCTTCATCATCATCATCCTCACGGGTGTGTATCTGACGCTGTTCTTCAACCCGTCGATGAACGAGATCGTCTACCACGGCAGCTACGAGCCCATGCAGGGCGTGCGGGTGTCCGAGGCGTTCGCGTCGACGATGGACATCAGCTTCGACGTACGCGGCGGTCTGCTCATCCGGCAGATCCACCACTGGGCCGCGCTGATCTTCGTCGCCGCGATGATGGTCCACATGATGCGCGTCTTCTTCACCGGCGCGTACCGCAAGCCGCGCGAGGTCAACTGGCTGTTCGGCTTCCTGCTGCTCGTCCTCGGCATGTTCACCGGCTTCACCGGTTACTCGCTCCCGGACGACCTGCTCTCCGGCACCGGTGTCCGCTTCGTACAGGGCGCGATCCTGTCCGTACCGGTCGTCGGTACGTACATCTCGATGTTCCTCTTCGGCGGAGAGTTCCCCGGGCACGACTTCGTGCCACGGTTCTACTCGATCCACATCCTGCTGCTGCCGGGTATCATGCTCGCCCTGCTGGTGGGCCACCTCATCCTCGTCGTGTACCACAAGCACACCCAGTACGCGGGCCCCGGCCGGACGAACAAGAACGTCGTCGGCATGCCGCTGCTGCCGGTCTACATGGCCAAGGCCGGAGGCTTCTTCTTCCTGGTCTTCGGTGTCATCACCGTGGTCGCCGCGATCGCCACCCTGAACCCGATCTGGGCGGTGGGTCCCTACCGCATCGACCAGGTGTCCACCGGCGCGCAACCGGACTGGTACATGGGCTTCGCCGAGGGCCTGATCCGGGTGATGCCCGGCTGGGAGATCAACGCCTGGGGCCACACACTGGTACTGGGCGTGTTCATCCCGCTGGTGGTCTTCCCGCTGGTCCTGACCGCGATCGCCGTCTATCCGTTCATCGAGTCCTGGGTCACCGGGGACAAGCGCGAGCACCACATCCTGGACCGCCCGCGCAACGCCCCGACCCGTACGGGCTTCGGTGTGGCATGGCTGTTCGCGTACTTCATCATGCTGGTCGGCGGCGGCAACGACATCTGGGCCACGCACTTCAATCTGTCGATCAACGCGATCACCTGGTTCGTCCGGATCTCCTTCTTCGCCGGACCGGTCCTCGCGTTCATCATCACGAAGCGCATCTGCCTGGGTCTCCAGCGCCGCGACCGGGACAAGGTGCTGCACGGACGCGAGTCCGGCATCATCAAGCGCCTGCCGCACGGTGAGTTCATCGAGGTCCACGAGCCGCTCAGCCAGAGCGATCTGCACACGCTCACGGCCCACGAGCAGTACAAGCCGCTCGATGTCGGCCCCGAGGTCGACGAGAACGGCGTACGGCGCAAGATCGGCCTCACGCAGAAGCTCAGGGCCAAGCTCAGCAAGGGCTACTACGGCGAGGGGAACCAGATTCCCAAGCCGACGAGCGAGGAGTACCGGGAGATCGCCGCCGCCCATGGCCACGGCCATGAGGAGCACGAGGAGATCCCCAGCGGTCAGTCGCACCACTGACCGTCCGAACCCACCCGGCCGCCGGCACCGACGGCGGCCGGCCGGTCGCCACAGCGGGAGCCCCGTCCGTACGCCGGACGGGGCTCTTCGCTGTCCCCTGGGCTGGATAGGGTGGTACCCATCCCTATTCGCGTGTGGACCCAGGAGCGGACCATGAACGTTGTGACCCCGGTTGGCGGCGACAGCGGGCTGGCCCACACCTGGCCCGGCGTGCTGGACTCGCTGCTGAACAACCACGACCAGAGCGCGGACGCGACCGCCTGGGCGATGGACCGCATCCTCAGCGGCGAGGCGACCAACGCCCAGATCGCCGGATTCGCGGTCGCTCTGCGTGCCAAGGGTGTGACCGTCGAGGAGTTCTCCGGTCTGGTGCGGACCATGTACGCGCACGCGAACCTGATCGAGGTGCCCGGACCGAGCGTCGACATCGTCGGCACGGGCGGCGACGGCGCGAAGACGGTGAACATCTCCACGATGTCGGCGATCGTCGTCGCCGGTACGGGAGCGAAGGTCGTCAAGCACGGCAGCCGCGCCGCGTCCAGCGCGTCGGGCGCCTCGGACGTCCTGGAGAAGCTGGGCGTCAATCTGGAGCTGACCCCCGAGCGCGTCGCCGAGGTCGCCGAGGAGGCGGGCATCACCTTCTGCTTCGCGGTGAAGTTCCACCCGGCCCTGCGGCATGTGGCGACGGTGCGCAAAGAACTCGGCATCCGTACCCTCTTCAACTTCCTGGGGCCCGTGACCAACCCGGCGCGGGTGAAGGCGCAGGCCACCGGGGTCGCGGACCCGCTGATGGCACCCGTGCTCGCCGGTGTGCTCGCCGAGCGCGGTTCCTCCGCGCTGGTCTTCCGCGGTGACGACGGACTCGACGAGCTGACGACGACGGCGACGTCGCGCGTGTGGGTCGTACGGGACGGTTCCGTGCGGGAGGAGACCTTCGACCCGCGGGACATCGGCATCGACCTCGTCCCCGTCGAGGCCCTCCGGGGCGCGGACGCGTCCCACAACGCGGACGTCGCCCGCCGTGTCCTGGCCGGCGAGACGGGCCCGGTCCGTGACGCGGTCCTGCTGAACGCCGCCGCGGCGCTGGTGGCGCTGGCACCCGGCGAGGGACCGCTCACCGAACAGCTCGCCGCGGCGATGGGCCGGGCGGCCCGGTCGATCGACTCCGGAGCGGCCAAGGGGGTCCTGGAGGGGTGGGTCCGCGCGAGCCACGCGTGAGCCCCGGGGGCGGGCCGGGAGCGGGCTGCCTGCGGGGCCCCGGGGCGGGCCGCCTGGGCGTGCCGGTTGCCCGCGGTGGCCGGTCGCCCGCGCGTGCGGGTCGCCTGCGGTGGTGCCTTCCGTGGCGGGATCACGCCAGGGTCCGGGTGGCTGCCGGGGCACTGCCCCGGGCCCCGCTCCTCGATCGCCGGAAGGGCTGGATTCGCTTCTCCCCGGAGGCCGACCGGGCGGTGGGGGCTCCGGGGCTGAAAACGCCCGCCCCCGGGAGGCGATGCGAAGGACCGTCGTCACCCCGCTGGTCGGCTCGGGCGGCTGGGGCTCTGCCCCCGGGAAGAGCATCCGCGATGCGGGACCGGGTTGCGGGGGAGCCCGGCGGTGCCATAACGTTCCCGCAGGTCATGAGTGACAGCGACTTCGGCCCCGGCCCGCTGTCCGGCAACCCTCCGTCCGTGGCGGGGTGCCCCGGGTGAAGACCAGGCCGTGGGCAGCGAGGCCCGCGGCAAGCGCGGACCCCTGCGAACCCTGGGGTCCTGGTCCTCAAGGGAGCAGTCTCGTGAGCAAGCGAATGCGCTAGGGCAGTTCTGCCCCTTCTTCAGCACACCCTCCGTGACACGGGCCTTCCCCGTGCGCCGAGGCGACCCCCGCGCGGGGTCATCGAAGACATTCCGCCTTGTCCCCTGGGAGAATCCGCCATGTCCGCATGCCCCGACACCCTCGTCGAGACCGCCCCGCTGCCCGTTCTCGGGCGTGATGTCACGGTTCCGCTCGTCACCGGGGGAGAGGTCACCTACGCCGCCCTCGACTACGCGGCCAGCGCCCCCGCGCTCCAGCGCGTCTGGGACGACGTCGCCGCGTACGCCCCGTACTACGGAAGCGTCCACCGGGGCGCCGGGTATCTCTCCCAGCTCTCCACGGACCTCTTCGAGAACAGCCGCCGGACCGTCGCCGCCTTCCTCGGCTGCCGCGACGGCGACCAGGTCGTCTTCACCCGCTCCACCACCGACTCGCTCAATCTGCTCGCCACCGCGCTCCCCGCCGGCTGTGAGGTCTTCGTCTTCGAGACCGAACACCATGCCTCACTGCTGCCCTGGGGGTCGTCTCCCGCGGGGCGCGGGGGGAGGGACGTCCGGGTGACGTATCTGAACGCCCCCCGTACCCCCGGGGAGGCCGTACGCACCCTGGAGCGGGCGCTCGCCGACCGCGATCCGTACGGGCCGGCCCTGGTCTGTGTGACGGGTGCGTCCAATGTGACCGGTGAGCTGTGGCCGGTCCGGGAGCTGGCCGCCGCCGCCCATGCGCACGGCGCGCGGATCGTGCTGGACGCGGCACAGCTCGCCCCGCACCACCCGGTGTCGGTGCGGGACCTGGACGTCGACTGGATCGCCTTCTCCGGGCACAAGCTGTACGCGCCGTTCGGCTCGGGCGTGCTCGCCGGGCGGGCGGACTGGCTCCAGGGAGCGGAGCCGTATCTCGCGGGCGGCGGCGCGTCCCGGAAGGTCGCGCGGCGCACGGACGGCGGGGTGGACGTGGAGTGGCACACCACCGCCGCGCGCCATGAGGCCGGTTCGCCGAACGTCATCGGCGTGTACGCGATCGCCTCGGCCTGCAAGGCGCTCACCGAGGCCGGTTTCGACGCCCTCGTCGCCCGTGAGCAGGCCCTCGTCGCACGGATCCGGGCGGGCCTCGCCGAGGTGCCCGAGGTCAGGGTGCTGTCGCTGTTCGGCGACGACGCCCCGCGCGTGGGGGTGATCTCCTTCGTCGTCGACGGCTGGAACAGCTCCCACCTCGCCGCCGCGCTCTCCGCCGAGTACGGCATCGGTGTACGCGACGGGCTGTTCTGCGCCCACCCCCTGGTCCGCACCCTGCTGGGCAGCGAGCCCCAGGATCCGGGCGAGTGCGGGGCGCCCGAGGCCGGGGCGGGAGAGAAGTCCCTGAACGCGATCCGCGTCAGCTTCGGCGCGGGCACCCCCGACGAGCACGTGGAGCGGTTCGTCCGGGCCGTGAAGGAACTGGTCACCGAAGGCGCGCGGTGGAGCTACCGCACCGAGGACGGCCGCTGCGTCCCCGACCCCACCGGCTGACGGCCGGCCCCGGCCGGCAGCCGGGTTCCGATCAGGACCATCCGCAGGGCCCGCTCGGTCGCGTCGGTGAGGAACTCACCGCCGCGGCCGAGCGCCTCCGTGAGCGTGACCGGCGCGGGCAGGATCGCGCTGTACGCGTCCACCCCCACCGCGCGCACCTGATGCGCGCCCTCGCCGATCGTGCCCGCCAGCGCGAGCACCGGCCGCCCGAACCGCTTGGCGCGCCGGGCGACCTCGGCGGGCACCTTGCCGCGTGTGGTCTGGTGGTCGAGGGCGCCCTCCGCCGTGAGGACCAGATCGGCGCGGGCCAGCCGGGCGTCGAGGTCGAGCTGGTCGAGGAGCACCTCGAACCGGGGCAGCAGCCGTCCGCCGAGCGCGGCGAGCCCCGCGCCGAGGCCGCCGGAGGCGCCCGTGCCGGGGCCGGCGTACAGATCGGCCCGCACGTTCAGATCGCGGGTGAGGACGGACGCCCAGTTCTCCAGCGCGGCCGAGAGCTGCTCGACCTGGGCCGGGGTCGCGCCCTTCTGGGGGCCGAAGACACGGGCGACACCGCGCTCGCCGCACAGCACGTTGAACGGATTGCACGCGACCCGGATCCCGGTGCGCGCCAGCCGGGGGTCGAGGCCCGAGGGGTCGAAGCGCCGGAGCCGGGTCAGTTCCCGTCCGCCGCGCGGCAGTTCCCGTCCCTCCGCGTCCAGCAGCCGCGCGCCGAGCGCCTGGAGGGCCCCGGCGCCGCCGTCGGACGTACCGGAGTCGCCGCAGCCGACGAGGATCTCACGGGCCCCGGCGTCGAGCGCGGCCCTGATCAGCTCGCCGACGCCGTAGGTGGTGGTCGCCCCGGGGTCGCGCAGATCGCGCGGGACGAGGGACAGCCCGGCGACGGCCGCCATCTCCACGACGGCGGTGTATTTGTCGAGGAGCGCGAAGTGCGTGTCGACCGGGGCGCCCGTGGGGCCCGTGGCGGGCAGGGTGACGAGCCGGCCGCCGGAGGCCGCCGCCAGGGCGCGGGCCGTGCCCTCGCCGCCGTCCACCAGGGGGATCAGATCGATCTCGGCGTCCGGGACGACCCGGCGTACCCCCGATGCGATGGCCTCGGCCGCGGACTGCGCGGACAGGGACTCCTTGAAGCCGCTCGGGGCGACGGCGAATCGGGTCAGCATCGTGGGAACTCCTGGCGTGTGAGGGTGTTCGAGGGCTTGTGAGGGTGGTGCGGGTGGTGGTGACGGGTGCGGTGGAGCGTCAGCGGACGGGCACGCCGAGCAGCGGCCAGACGGCCACGGCGAAGAGCAGCACCAGCGCGGCGGTGAGCGGCGCGAGCACGGCGGACAGCCTCAGCAGATCGCGCGGGGTGTAGGTGGGGGTTCCGGGTATGTCGGCGAAGAGGGTGACGGGCTTGGCCGACGCGGGCAGCGTGTGGCAGAACCCGGCGGCGGCGGTCGAGGCCAGGGCCGCCGCGACCGGATTGACCCCGGCGCCGACGGCCGCCGCGACGACCAGGGGCACCAGTACGGACGAGCGGGCCGAGCGTGACTGGAGCACCAGATGGGCGGCCGTGGACACGGCGATCACCACCCCCAGGAACAGCCACGGCGGCAGATCCAGCGGTACCCCGCCCACCAGCCACTTCGCTGCGCCGGAGTCGGCGAGCGCCACGCCCATCGCCATCGTCGCGGCCATGAACAGCAGCAGCGACCACGGCACGGTCTTCAGCGCCTCCTTCAGCCGTACGGTGCCGAGCGCGGGCGAGGCCGCGACCACCGCGCCGATCAGCGCGACGACGGCCGGTGCCACCCCGTGCAGGGGCTCGCTGCACCACAGGGCGACGACGGTCGCGAGCAGCAGCGCGCACCGGGCCTCGGCGGGCGACCAGGGGCCGGTGACGGGCTGTTCGCTGTGCTCCTGGATCTGCTCGGCGGTGATGTGGACGGGTCCCTTGCGGTCCGCGCGCTTCGTGGTCGTGAACAGGACGGCCTCGGCCGCCAGATGAGAGGACACCACGGCGAGCGGCAGCCCGAGCAGCAGCCACTGGGCGAATCCGACCCGTTCACCGGTGGCCTCCCACAGCACCGACACGGTGATCAGATGCGCCCCCGCGCCGATCAGCGTCGCGACCGCGGACAGCAGGATGACGGTCGGGAACAGCAGCGCCAGCATGACGATCAGCCGGGTGCGGCCCGCCAGCGCCTTCGCCAGCGCCAGGAACACCGGCAGCGCCAGCGCCGCCCGGCCGGAGGTCGCGGGCACGGCGAACGCCGTGACGACCAGCGCCGCGGTCGTCAGATGCGTCAACTGCCGTACGCTGCGGGCCCCGCCGACCAGGAACGCCGCCGCCCGTCCGGCGAGCCCGGTCCGCGTGACCGCCGCGGCCAGCACGAACGCGCAGATCAGCAGCCACACCGTGTCGTCGCCGAGGGTGCCGAAGAGCGTGTCGCTGCTGATCACCCCCGTCGCGGTCAGCGCCAGCCCCGCGCCCAGGGCGATATAGGTGTCGTCGATCGGCGTACCGATCCAGGCGCAGGTGGCGAAGGTGAAGACGGCCAGGGTGATCCGCGCGTCGCCGCTGAGCCCGGGGAAGTTCCCGGGCACGGCGAGCAGCGCGCAGACGCTCAGTGCCACGCAGAGAGTGGCGGCTTGTCGCAGGTTCAGGCTCACCTCACCGAGGGTTCATGCGGCCGGTGAGGGCTCCATGAGCCGATGATGAAAGGAACTTCACGCGGGATACCGGGACAAGCGGCCTTCGCGGCCCGTCCCGCGACGCCGGGCGCGCTCGCGGAACGGCCCCGCGTCCCGGCGCCGGGACGCGGGGCGTACATCACCGGCCGCGGTGCGTCGGCGGCGTGGGGCTCCGGAGGGCGCGTGGCCGGCCGGGCCGTGTCCGGCGGCACGTGACCGATTCGGCGGGTATGTTTCCGCGGCACGCGGCGGTTCCGGGAGGCCGTAGGCGGGAGCCGGGAATCCGAGGGCGGGGAGAGGCCGGGCGGCCGGGAGCCGCGTGTGCGCGATGACGCGCGTGGGCGGTGGGCGGGCCCGGGGCGATCGGTGCCTGGCGCGAGGGGGCCGCGCGCGGACGGTGCCGGGGCCGGTGGCGGTGTTCAGTCCGGGAGCCGGTAGCCCATCCCGCGTACCGTCTCGACCCGGTCCGCCCCCAGCTTCTTGCGCAGCGCGCGGACGTACACATCCACGATGTTGGAGCCCGGGTCGAAGTCGTATCCCCACACATGGGACAGGATCTGCTCCCGCGACAGGACCTGCCCCGGGTGGCGCAGGAACAGTTCCAGCAGGACGAACTCCCGCGCGGTCAGATCCACCGTGCGCTCGCCCGAACGGGCCCTGCGGGTGCGCAGGTCGAGGGTCAGTTCGCCGTTGCGCAGGACCGTGACCTCCGGTGCCCGCGCGGCCGTACGGAGCCGCAGCCGCACCCGTGCCAGGAGTTCCTCGAAGCGGAAGGGCTTGGTCATCCAGTCGTCGGCGCCGCCTTCGAGGCCGGCCACGGTGTCCCGGACGGAGTCGCGCGCGGTGAGGACGATGACGGGCACGGAGACCTGGGCCTCGCGCAGTTGGCGCAGCACGGTGAAGCCGTCCCGTCCGGGGAGCCCGATGTCCAGGACGACCAGGTCGAAGCCGCCGGTCATGGCGTAGTCGTAGGCCGCGTCGCCGTCCGCGACGACCGTGGTGGTGAAGCCGTTCGCCCGCAGCCCCTTCTCGACGAACGACGCGATGCGTTCCTCGTCCTCGACGATGAGTATCCGGTTCACGGCTTCGCTTCCTCCTGGAGGGTGAGGACGAAGGTCGCCCCACCGCCTTCGGTGGGGCGCAGTTCCACCCGCCCACCGTGCCCTTCGGCGATGGCCTTCACAATGGCGAGGCCCAGCCCGGCTCCGGTGCCCCGCGCACCCCGGCGGGCGGTCCCGCGGCGGAAGCGCTCGAAGATCACCTCGGAGTCCTGCGGCTGGACGCCGGGCCCGGTGTCGGCGACGTACAGCTCGATCCGGCCCTCACCCGCGAAGCCACCGGACCCGGTTCCGGAACCCGTTCCGGAACCCGACCCGGAAGCGTCGGAACTGCCGGACCCCGGGCCCCCGGACGCACCCCCGGCGGCGGCGCCGATCCGCGAACCGATGCTGACGCGCTGACCGGGCACCGTGTGCTGGACGGCGTTCTGCACGAGCTGGACCATGGCCTGGGTGATGCGCTGGGGATCGAGCCGCACCTCCGCGTCCGCCGCCTCGGCCAGCTGCCAGTCCCGCTCGCCGAGCGCCCGCGCCTTGACGAAGACGTCCGCGGTCAGCTCCCCGAGCTGTACGGGCTCCGGCGCGACGAAGTCCGGCCGCTCGGCCTTGGCGAGCAGGAGCAGGTCCTCGACGATCCGGCTCATCCGGTCCAGTTCCTCCATGACGATACGGACCGTCTGCTCGCGCTCGGCCGGATCGTCGCCCATCAGCTCCAGATGCCCGCGGACGATCGTGATGGGTGTCCGCAGCTCGTGGCCCGCGTCGTCGACGAACTCGCGCTGTGCGGCGAACGCCCGCTCCAGCCGGTCGAGCATCGCGTTGAACGTCCCGGCGAGCGCGGCGATGTCGTCCTTGCCCTCCACGGGGATGCGCTGGGTCAGATCCTGCTCGGTGAGCTGTGCGGCGGTGGTGCGGACGAGCCGTACGGGCCTGAGGATGCGGCCCGCGACGACCCAGCCGATGCCGGTCGTCATCACGAGCGCGACCCCGGATACGGCGAGGAGCATACGGAAGACGCCGGTCGCCTTGGCCTGCTCGCTCTCCGGGTGGATGGCGACGACGAAGGCGGCGGCCGGACGTCCGGGCGCTCCGGACTCGATGACGACCTTGGCCCAGCGGATCTCCCCCTGGGGGCGGTGCAGGGTCCCGATCGCGTCGGGGGAGTCGAAGATCGCGGCGAGGGAGGCCGGGTCGTCGGTCAGCGGCAGGCTGGTCCGCAGTTCGCGGGACTGGGCGATCTTGCGGGGGGTGGGTGTGTTCTGCTCGAAGAGGCCGAGCAGTTCCTCGTCGGGGTCGGCGTACTGGCGGAGCAGGAACAGCCGGATCAGTTCGCCGGGATCGGTGAACTTCTTGCCCGTCCTGGGGTCGATGCCGTCCTTGACGAAGTTGGCGAACTCACTGGTCTCCTGGACGAGGAGGCCGTTGATCCGGTGGTCCACATCCCGCAGCAGCACCGAGCGGGTGGCCACCGCGACCGAGCCGAGCGCGACCGCCATCACGATGAGCAGCCACAGCAGGATGCGGGTCCGGGCGGAGACGATGTGCAGCCGTGCGGTGACCCAGCGGCGTATGGGTTCAGCCGTCGTCACCGTTGTCGTCTCCGCCCGGGCCGTCGTCGCCCTGCCCCGCGGACCCGGAACCGGATCCCGAACCGGAAGGGGAACCGGATCCCGGGGCCGTTTCCGTACCGGCGCCGCCGGGAGCGGCCGGACCACCGGTACCGCCGCTGTCGTTGCCGTCGTCGTCGCCCGGAGGGTTCTCGCTCACGGGCGGTCCCACCGTCTCGTCGCCCGGGGTGGGTCCGGGGGTGCCGGGTGTGCCCGACGGCGCTCCGGCGGGCACGTCGGTCTCCAGCTGCACCTTGGGCGGAACCTTGCGCGAGTCGGGGCTGTCGGTGAGGGCGTAGCTGGTCACCGCGATGCCGAGGGGTATCGCGACGACGGCGGCCAGGGCCGCGATGCGGTGGGAGAAGACCATGACGTCGATGGTGGCGGCGCCACCGAAGGCGCCGGATGAGGACAAGATGAAGAATTCTTCATCCGGGGGCGGATCAGGACCGGCCGCGGATCACGAATCGAGGCCGATCGCGAAGGCGGCCTCCAGGTCGTGCTGGGAGTACGTGCGGAAGGCGACGTGCGTGTCCGTGGCGAGCACGCCCTCGATCCTGCTGATCCGGCCCGGGATCACCTCGGCCAGATCGTCGTGCCGGGCGACCCGGACCATGGCGATCAGATCGTAGGTGCCGGTGACGGAGAAGACCTCGCTGACGCTGTCGAGCGCCGCGATCGACTCGGCGATCTCGGGGATGCGGTCCACGCTGGTCTTGATGAGCACGATCGCGGTGATCACGGCTGGCTTTCTCCCTCGGTGGCCGCTGCTTGGACCTTCACTCTAGCCGGACGCCTGAATCGTCCCCACGCGTAGAGGAACCCGGCCCCGAACCCCACCAGATGCGCGAGATACGCCACTCCGGGGCCGCCCGTGCCCGCGCCGGACGCGGCCAGCCACTGCAGGACGAACCAGAAGATCAGCACGATCCACGCGGGAAAGCGCAGTGGCAGGAAGAAGAGGAAGGGGAAGAGACTGGTGACGCGGGCTTTCGGGAAGAGGAAGAGAAACGCCCCGAGTACTCCCGAGATGGCCCCGGACGCGCCCACGAGCGTCTGCTCCGAGCCCGCGTTGACCGCGGCGTAGGCGACCAGCGCGGCATAACCGGTGCCGACATAAAAAAGGGTGTATTCCAGCTGCCCCATGCGCTCCTCGGCCATCGCGCCGAAGACATGGAGGAAGAGCATGTTCCCGAGGAGATGCAGCCAGTTGCCGTGGACGAACAGCGCGGTGAGCGGGGTGAGCAGGGTGCCGGACGCGCCGCTCATCAGTTCGTCGGGGATCACCCCCCACCGTTCGAAGTACGCGCTCTGCGCCGCGAGCAGCGCGTCACCGGTTCCGTACGCGGGGTTGAGACCGGAGACGGGACTGACGAAGAAGACCGCGCAGCAGACGGCGATCACGCCGTACGTCACGGCGGGGCCGGTCACCGCGCCGCGGACCGCCCCGCGCGCCGCTCCCAGGGCCCCGCCCCGCCAATCGATCACGGGACAGATCATGACGTAACCGAACCGAACGGTACAGGGTGCCTCGCCGTGCTTCCGGGTACCCGCGAGGCCATAGAGTTACGAGGAGTACACCCGCAGTCCGATGGCGCACCGCGGCACCCCCCATCCAGTACGGCGAGATCCGGTACGGCCGGCCCGTACGACAGACCCGTACGAGAAATGAGGACGGAACGATGACGACGGTTCCCTCGCCGACGGCGGACACCCGCTGGCGCTGCACGCTCTGCGGCAACCTCACCCGCTTCGATGTGACCCGCTCCTCGAAGGTCGTCGAGTACGTCCATCTGGACCTCGCGGGGGAGCCGAAGGTGGAGGAGCGCAAGGTGCTGAGTGAGACCATCGAGTCGGTGCGTTGCCGCTGGTGCAACGCCGTGGACGAGATCGAGCTGGTGGACAGGCCGGGCGCGGACTCCTGAAGGAGCGCCGGCGACGGTGCCGACGGGTAGTGGGGTGACGGATCGTGGAGCAGCCTGACAGCGGCGCCGAGCCGGCCGGTGCGGCCGGTGACGCCGCAGAGGCGCTCGACCGGCCGTTGCCGGAGGGCGTGCGCAGGCGGGTCGTCGGCCTGGTCGCCGACGCCTTCGGCAGCCTCGTGGTCGCCGAACTCCCCGCCCAGCTGCGGCAGTACGCCCGCTTCACCCCCTCCCGCCGGGCCAAGCTCGCGGGCAACGCGATGGCCGCGGCGCTGGAGAGCGATCCGGTCTTCCGGCAGCGGATCGCCGACCGGCTCGCCAAGGCGCAGCCCGAGCTGTGCGCGGCCCTGACGGCCGGATCGCCGCCCGCCGCGGCCGATCCCCTCGATGTGGCGGCGGCCGCCTATGTCCTGCGCCCGACCGGATGGGTGAAACTGGTCGCCGCCGCGGGCGAGGAGGCCCTGCGCGCCGACGCCGAACGCGCCGACGAGGCGGGGCGGCGCGAGCTGGAGCGGCTGCGCGACGCGCTGGCCGAGGCGCGCGGGCTCACCAAGAGCGAGACGGAGCGGCTGCGCACCGAGCTGGAGACGGCCCGCAAGGAAGCCGAATCGCTTCGCCGCAAGCTCCGCAGTGCCCAGAGCGACATCAAGCGCGGCGAGGCCGCCCTGCGCCGGGCGAACGCCGAGATCGAGACCGTACGGTCGGAGGCCGCGGGCCAGCTCTCCGCGGCCGAGAGCGAGACCCGTCGGCTCAAGGCACGCCTCGGCGAGGCGGAGGCGGCCGTCGAGGCGGGCCGCCGGGCCACCCGCGAGGGCCGCTCGATCGAGGACATGCGGCTGCGGCTGCTGCTGGACACCGTACTGGACGCCGCCCAGGGGCTCCGCCGTGAACTGGCGCTGCCACCCGCGTCGGTCCACCCCGGGGACACGGTCGACGCGGTGGCGCCCGGCCGCATGTCGCCCAAGGACATCGCCGCCCGAGCGCTCTCCGAGACCGACCCGGCCCTGCTGGACCAGCTGCTCGCGCTGCCGCAGGTCCATCTGGTGGTCGACGGCTACAACGTCACCAAGACCGGCTATCCGACGATGCCCCTGGAGAAGCAGCGGCTGCGGCTGCTGGGCGGGCTCTCGGTGCTGGCCGCGCAGACCGGGGCCGAGATCACCTGCGTCTTCGACGGGGCCGAACTGGCCGCGCCCGTACTGCTGGCACCGCCGCGCGGGGTGCGGGTGCTCTTCTCCAAGCCGGGCGTGACGGCGGACGAACTGATCCGCCAGCTCGTGCGCGCGGAGCCGCCGGGCCGGCCCGTGGTGGTGGTCTCCACCGACCGCGAGGTCGCCGACGGCGTGGCCAAGGCCGGTGCCAGGCCCGTCGCTTCCGCCCTGCTGCTGCGGCGGCTCTCGCGCGTCTGACGGCCCGCGTACGCGGCTCCTTCCGCGCCCCTGCCTCCCGTTCCGGTCAAACAATCGGAACAATGGCCAAATTGCCGCTGAATTTCCCGAATTGGCGTTCGGCGTAACGGAACAGTGTGTCAATTACTCATCACTACGGGTGTGATGTGGGTAAAGAATCCGGTCTGCCGACGAGATTTTTCCCACGAAGATTTGAAGTGATCACAAGAAGGTCACTAGGGTCAGGCGTCGAACCTTCGCGCGGTTGATCGCCCATCCGGGGCGACAGCGAAGGAACCGCCGAGTCCGTGTGCGCCGGCCTGTTCCCGGGGGAGCCGTCCGCGCGGAGCCGGGGATACGGATGTCCCCCTTCCCGGCTGGCGGCAGAGGGAGAAGGAGCCCGCCTTCGTGGCGTCTCACCGTCGTGCCAAGCAGCCGGGCCGCACCCGAGTGACCGTGCTCACCGCGACCGCAGCCGCAGCTGTCGCCCTGACCTCGCAGGCCGCCCAGGCAGCTCCGCAGCCGAGCAAGAACGAGGTCAAGGAGAAGGTCGACAAGCTCTACGAAGAGGCCGAGAAGGCAACCGAGAAGTACAACGGCGCCAAGGAGCAGCAGACCAGGCTCCAGAAGGAGGTCGACGCCCTCCAGGACAAGGTCGCCCGTGGCCAGGACGAGCTGAACACCCTGCGCGACAACCTCGGTACGGTCGCCAGCGCCCAGTACCGCTCCGGCGGCATGGACCCGGCCATCCAGCTCTTCCTCTCCTCCGACCCGGACACCTACCTCGACCAGGCGTCCGCGCTGGACCAGCTCGGTTCCAAGCAGACCGAGGCGCTCACGGAGATCCAGTCCAAGCAGCGCACCCTGGCGCAGCAGCGCAAGGAGGCCCAGGCGAAGCTCGCCGACCTCGCCGACACGCGCGAGCAACTCGGCACCAAGAAGCGCGAGGTGCAGACGAAACTCGCCTCCGCGCAGAAGCTGCTGAACTCCCTGAGCGCCAAGGAGCGCGCCTCCCTCAAGAAGGACGAGAGCCGCGCCAACCGGGCCAGCGCCCGTGCGGACCTCGGCAAGGCCGTGCCCGCCTCCCAGCGCGCCGCCGCCGCCTTCGCCGCGGGCCAGAGCAAGATCGGCTCGCCGTATGTGTACGGTGCCTCCGGCCCCAACTCCTTCGACTGCTCCGGCTTCACGTCCTGGGCCTTCGCGCAGGCCGGGGTCGGCATCCCGCGCACCTCGCAGGCGCAGGCGAACGCCGGCACCCGCATCTACTCCCAGAGCCAGCTCAAGCAGGGCGATCTGGTGATCTTCTACGGCGACCAGCACCACGTCGGCTTCTACGCCGGAAACGGCCAGGTCCTCCACGCGCCGCGCACCGGCACCGTCGTGCGCTACGAGTCGATCAACAACATGCCGTTCCAGTTCGGCGTCCGCATCTGACGCCTCCGGGCCCGGCCGCCGAGCCGGGCCCGGCGCGAGGGCGCGGGCGAGGCGCCCGAACGAGCGAATTCCCGCGCGGTGCGCGGACACTCCGCCCCGTCGGTGACCTGTGGGTCTCCCGGCGGGGCGTCGTCGTGTGCGCCCGGCGGGGTCTTTGGCCGCGCTGTGGTCGCCGGGCTACTGTCTGCCGCGCAATGTCCCCGTACGCGGAAGGGAGCGCGGCCCGTGGTGTCCCATCGACGGTCCTCACAGCCAGGTCTCACCCACGGTGCCCGGGTCACCGTCCTGTCCGCCGCCGTGGCGACGGCCGCCGCGGCGTTCGCAGGCGCACCGGCCCTGGCCGACCCGCACGGCTCGCCGGAAGCGGCGCGGGCCCGGGTGGACCGGCTGTTCGAGGAGGCCGAGCGGGCCACCGAGCGCTTCAACCGGGCCGGTGAGCGGACCGAGCGGCTGCGTGAGCAGGTCGCCGCGGCCCAGGACGGCGTCGCCCGCGGCCAGGAGCGCATCAACCGCATGCGCGGCACCCTCGGTTCGGTGGCCGGTACGCAGTACCGGTCCGGCGGCATGGACCCCGCGCTGTCCCTGCTGCTCTCCTCCGACCCCGAGAGCTATCTGGAGAAGGCCGAGCTGCTGGACCGGATCAGCGAACGCCAGGCCGTCACGCTCCGGGACTTCCGGCACACCCAGCGCCGGCTCCGCCAGGAACGCGCGGAGGCCGGGCGCCGTCTCGCCGAACTGGAACGCAGCCGCAGCGCCGTCGCCCGCCACAAACGCACCGTCGAGGGCAAACTCGCCCAGGCCCAGCGGCTGCTGAACTCCCTTCCGCCGGGCGCGCGCGCCGACTACGGCCGGGCCTCCCGCTCCGATGGCGAGACCGTGCCCGGTCTGTCCGGCGACGCGCCCGCCTCCGCCCGTGCCGCAGCCGCGGCCATGGCGGCCCGCGGCGCCGTCGGCCGCCCCTACATCTGGGGCGCCAACGGGCCCTCCGGCTTCGACTGCTCCGGACTGACCCAGTGGTCGTACGCCCAGGCCGGCGTCGCCCTCCCGCGCACCTCGCAGGCGCAGCGGTACGCGGGCCGCCGGATCCCGCTCTCCCAGGCACGCCCCGGAGATCTGGTGGCCTACCGCGACGACGCCAGTCATATCGGGATGTACATGGGCAACGGGCAGGTCGTCCACGCGCCCTATCCCGGCGCCTCGGTGCGCTACGACCCTGTCGGGATGATGCCCGTCTCCTCGGTCACCCGGGTCTGAGCGGGGTTCCGTTCCGTACGATCGGCGGATGGCAGGACACAGGCGGCGGGGTGCGCCGCACCGGACGGTACGGACGGCGGCGGGGCTCGGCCTCGCCGCGGCCCTGCTGGCCCCGGCTCTCCTGACCGGCTGCACGTCAGGGCCGAAGGCGTCCGAGCACACCGTGGACGCCGTCCAGCAGGCGCTGGACGCCCGCGCGGCCGCCGTGCTCGCCCGGGACGAGAACGCCTATCTCGCCGCGCTCGCGCCCGAGCTCGCCGAACTGCGGGCCGACGAGCGCCGCCAGTTCCGCAATCTCGCGGATGTGCCGTTCGGCTCCTGGGAGTACCGGGTCGGCAAGGTGGAGCGCGACGGCCCCAAGGCCGTCGCCGAGGCGCACCTCCGGTACCGATTCGCCGGGTACGACATCGCGCCGGTGGCCGTGCCCCGGGTCCTGGAACTGGGGCTGCGCGACGGCCGCTGGTACGTGACCGCCGACCGGCCCGGCAAGGGCGCGGCCGAGCAGCTCTGGGAGCAGGGCGATGTCTCCGTCGTACGCGGCCACCGCAGCCTGGTCCTCGCCGTGGACCAGGAGCCCGCCCGGCTCAGGGCCCTCGCCGCCACCGCCGACCGGGCCGTGCCCGCGGTCTCCGCCTCCTGGCGCAGCCCCTGGGCCCAGCGGGTCGTCGTCCTCGTCCCCGGCTCCGTGGACGCGATGGGGGCGCTGCTGGGCACCCCGTCGGCGGGCTACCGGGGCATCGCCGCGGTCACCACTGGCGAGACCGGTACGACGGCGGCGGTGCCCGCGGACCGGGTGATCGTGAACCCCTCGGCGTACGGGCTGCTGGGCGACTTCGGCCGGAACGTCGTCCTCACGCACGAGACCACGCATGTCGCCACCCGTGCGTACACCTCGCCCGCCACCCCGATGTGGCTCTCCGAGGGCTTCGCCGACTGGGTCGCCTACCGTGGCACCGCCCGTACCGCAGGCCAGAACGCGCCCGAGCTCCAGCGGGCCGTCCGCGAGGGCGAGCTGCCCGCGGGACTGCCCTCCGACGAGGACTTCTCCTTCGGGGGCGACGCGGACGCGCTGGCGCGGGCGTACGAGGGCGGCTGGCTCGCGTGCGATCTGATCGCGGAGCGGTGGGGGGAGGAGAAGCTGACCGAGCTCTACCGCGAGGTGGGCAGCGGGAAGCGCCGGGGATCGGCGCTGCGGAAGGCGATGTCGGACATTCTTTCCACGACTCCGGAGGACTTCACGGCGCGGTGGCGCGATCATCTGCGGGCGCGGTTGGGGTGAGTGCGGGGCGGGCGGGCGCGCCCGCCTGTCCGCTTCGGCGGGTCTTCGCGCCCGCCGGTTTCCGTGCCTGCGGGTTTCCGTGCCCGTGGGTCTTCGCGCCTGCACGGTCTTCGTGCCTGCGGATCTTCGCGCTCGCCGGTTTCCGTGCCTGCGGGTTTCCGTGCCCGTGGGTCGTCGTGCTCGGGGCTCGGGGGTGTCCGCAAGCGCCGGACGGGCCGGGGCCGTCCACGGGGCTCCGCGCTCGTGGCCGGGGGACGCGCTCAGGCGCCGGACCGGCCGGAACCGTCCGCCTGGTGCCGGATCCGCCGGTCGGGCTCGCAGGCGCGGGGGGCGACGGCCACGCCGGCCGGCGTCCGGGACGCGGGGCCCGGAGCGGAGTCCCCGGCGGAGTCCGCGCCCGAGGGAAGATCCGCGCGGACCGTCGTACGCCACAGCCTCGCGCAGGCCACCACCGTCGCCGCCACCAGCAGCCCGTTGCGCACCAACAGCAACGACACCCCCAGCGCGTCGCTCGACACCACATGCGCGAACCAGACGGGGAACCCCAGAACCGTCACCCCGGCCGCCGCGAGGACCAGCCAGGACGGCAGGGCCATCCGGCTGGCGCGGAAGGCCAGGCAGACAGCGGCCAGGCCGACGAGCCACAGCACATACTGCGGACTGATGACCCGGCTCGTCGTCGTGAAGAGCAGCACCGCCGCGAACGCCGCGTCGTACGGTGTCCCCGGCCCGAACTCCCGTACGCACACCCGCCACACCACCAGCCAGCCGAGCGCCGCCACCGCCAGCAGAAGCGCGAGTGTCGAGACCAGGGACACATGGGGGCCGAGGAACTCGACGGAGCCGTAGTTGAGCGCGACGTCGCCCTCCCAGCCGAAGTGGCGGGCCACATGGAAGACCAGCGCGCCCAGCGACTCGACCTCGGTGCCCCGGTCGCGCTGGTGGGTGAGAAAGCCGAGGGCGCCCGGCATCGTCACGACGAAGGCCAGCGTCAGACCGGCAGCCACCGCGGCCGCCGTGCCCCACGCGCGCCGGGTGGCCCGTCCGCGCGGCACCCCCACGAGCAGCAGCACCGGCCAGACCTTGAGCAGCGCGCCGAAGGCGGCCAGCGCCCCGAGGACCCGTGGCCGCCGCACGCCCGCCAGCAGCGCGGCGACCGCGACCGCCGTGACCATCAGGTCGTAGCGGGCGTACGCGGTGGGCCCGAGCAGCGGTACGCCCCAGGTCCACACCCAGGCCCCCCGCCGGGACGCCCCGCCCCGCCCGCCCGCGTGCAGCAGCATGCCGAGCACCGCGGCGTCGCAGACCAGCGCGAGGACGAAGAACGCGGAGGCGTAGCCGAGGAAGGGCAGCACCGCGGGGGAGAGGATCGCCAGGGCCGCGGCGGGCGGGTACTGCCAGGTCACATCGTCCAGGGGAAACGTTCCGGTCCGCAGGACCTCGTACCACCCCCGGTAGATCACCGACACATCGGCGGTGACGTCCGGCCCAGGGAAAACGACGATCTTGAAGACGAAGAGCAGCAGCGCCGTCCTGGTGAGGAGCCACACCGCGAGGATCCGCCGTGTACCGATGCTTCTGTCCACCATGGGCCCCTCATCCATTTCATACCTATTTGTGAAGTGCCCATGATGCAGGGCGCGGAGGTGTCCGGCCGGGAAGGCGAGGCCGGGCCGCGTCCGCCCGGCTTCGGCGGCTCCCCGGGATTTCGGTACTGTCGGCCCACGATGCACAAGACCCTGATCGTGACCAACGACTTTCCGCCCCGGCCCGGTGGCATCCAGGCGTACCTCCACAACATGGCGCTGCGGCTGGACCCGGACCGGCTCGTCGTCTACGCCTCCACCTGGAAGCGCGGGCGCGAGGGCGCCGAGGCCACCGCCGCCTTCGACGCCGAGCAGCCGTTCACCGTCGTACGGGACCGTACGACGATGCTGCTGCCCACCCCCGGGGTCACCCGCAGGGCCACCGCCCTGCTGCGTGAACACGGCTGCGAGTCGGTCTGGTTCGGTGCCGCAGCGCCCCTCGGGCTGATGGCTCCCGCCCTGCGCCGGGCCGGTGCGCGGCGGCTCGTCGCCACCTCGCACGGCCATGAGGCGGGCTGGGCCCAGCTGCCCGCCTCCCGGCGGCTGCTGCGCCGGATCGGCGAGGGCACGGACACGATCACGTATCTGGGGGAGTACACCCGGTCCCGTATCGCCGCCGCGCTGACCCCGGACGCGGCGGCGCGCATGATCCAGCTGCCGCCGGGGGTGGACGAGAAGACGTTCCACCCGGACTCGGGCGGTCACGCCGTACGGGAGAGGCTCGGGCTCAGCGACCGGCCCGTCGTCGTCTGCGTCTCGCGGCTGGTGCCCCGCAAGGGCCAGGACACCCTGATCCTGGCGATGCCCGCGATCCTCGCGAAGATCCCGGACGCCGTCCTGCTGATCGTCGGCGGCGGACCGTACGAACAGGACCTGCGCAGGCTGGCGGACGAGAAAGGGGTCGCGGGCTCGGTCCGCTTCACCGGGCCGGTCCCCTGGGCCGAGCTGCCCGCGCACTACGGCGCCGGTGATGTGTTCGCCATGCCCTGCCGTACCCGCAGGGGCGGTCTGGACGTCGAGGGTCTCGGGATCGTGTACCTGGAGGCGTCGGCGACCGGGCTGCCCGTCGTCGCGGGCGACTCCGGCGGCGCGCCCGACGCCGTGCTCGACGGGGAGACCGGCTGGGTGGTCCGCGGCGGCACCGATCCCGAGCGGGTGGGGGAGTCCGCCGAGCGGATCGTGGCGCTGCTCCGGGATCCGGAGCTGCGACGGAGGATGGGCGGGCGGGGCCGGCGGTGGGTCGAGGACACCTGGCGCTGGGACCTGCTGGCGGAGCGGGCGCGTGTGCTTCTGTGAGCCGCGGCGGGACCGCTCGCGGGCAGGGGCGGCGCGGCCCGGGAGCGGTGCGGGGTCTCCGGAAGCGGTGCGGGCCCGGGAGCGGTGGCCGGGCGGTCCGGCGCCTGACACGTCGGCGGGCCGTGTCCGCGATGTATTGACGGTTCATCAGATTCTGTTCCCTCAGGTCTGGGCATCGCACCGGATCTCGCTCACGATCGGCCTATGACTCCACAACTGACGCGCCGTCACATGCTGGGAGCGGCAGCTCTCCAGACCGCCGCCGTCCTCGGATTCACCCGTATCGGCCTCTCCTCGGCCGCCGCCGTAGAGCCACCCGCCACCGACAACGCCCCCGCCGTCGTCATCGGCTCCGGATACGGCGCCGCCGTGGCCGCGCTCCGGCTCGGCCTCGCGGGCGTCCGCACGATCGTCCTGGAGATGGGCCGGCTCTGGGACACCCCGGGCCCGGACGGGAAGATCTTCTGCGCCACCACGGCTCCCGACCAGCGCTCCATGTGGTTCCGCACCCGCACCGAGGCCCCGATCGGCCAGTTCCTCTGGCTCGATGTGGTCAACCGGAACATCACTCCGTATCCGGGAGTCCTCGACCGGGTCGGCTACGGCGACATGTCCGTCTACGTCGGCCGCGGGGTCGGCGGCGGTTCGCTGGTCAACGGGGGCATGGCGGTCACCCCGCCCCGCGCGTACTTCTCCGAGGTCCTCCCGGAGGTCGACGCCGAAGGGATGTACGGCACCTACTTCCCGCGCGCCCGGGGGATGCTGGGCGTCAACGACATCGACCCGGCGTGGTTCGAGTCCACCGAGTGGTACCGCTTCTCCAGGATCTCCCGCAAACACGCGCACAACGCCGGGCTGCGAACCGTCTTCGTGCCCAACGTCTACGACTTCGACTACATGCGGCGCGAGGCCGCGGGGCAGGTCACCAGGTCGGCGCTGGCCGGGGAGGTCATCTACGGCAACAACCACGGGAAGCGCAGCCTCGACAAGACGTATCTCGCCGCCGCGCTCGCCACCGGCCGGGTCACCATCGAGACGATGAGCCGGGCCAGGGCGATCCGCAGGGACACCGGCGGCGGTTACGTCCTCACCGTCGACCGCTCGGACATCACCGGACGGGTCACCGGAACCCGGGAGATCGGCTGCACCCGGCTCTTCCTGGGCGCGGGCAGCCTCGGCACCACCGAACTCCTGCTGCGCGCCCGGGAGACGGGGGCTCTGCCCGACCTCAGTGCCGAGGTCGGCCGGGGCTGGGGACACAACGGCAATGTGATGACCGCCCGCGCCAACCACCTCTGGGACACGGTCGGCGCGAACCAGGCGACCATGCCCGCGATGGGCATCGACGACTGGGCCAACCCCGCCAACCCCGTCTTCGCGGAGATCGCGCCCCTGCCGATGGGCATGGAGCACTGGATCAGCCTCTATCTGGCGATCACCAAGAACCCGGAGCGCGGCACGTTCTCCTACGACGCGGCGACCGACTCGGCCCGGCTGAACTGGACCCGGTCGCAGAACCAGCCCTCGGTCAACGCCGCCAAGTCGCTGTTCGACCGGATCAACCGGGCCAACACCACGATCTACCGCTACGACCTCTTCGGCGGCAACCGGACCTTCGCCGACGACTTCACCTACCACCCGCTCGGCGGCTGTGTCCTCGGCCGGGCCACCGACGGCTACGGCCGCGCCAAGGGGTACGGCGGTCTGTACGTGGTGGACGGCTCGCTGGTGCCCGGTTCGATCGGCGTCAATCCGTTCGTCACCATCACCGCGCTCGCCGAGCGCAATATGGAACGGATCATCCAGCAGGACATCACGGCCTGAGACGGCGCCGGGATCCGGGGGACCCGTCCCGCAGGGGGGGCGGGTCCCGCTCCCGGGGCCGCGTTCCCGGACCCCGATATCAGGTCCGTCCTCAAGCCCGTTCTCAGGTTTCGAGTGGTTCCGATCCGGTCCAACAGGTCCAACCGGTCCGACTGCGGCTCCCGATCCGAGGGCCCGGTCCGAACTCCCGGCCGCAGAAGCGCCCTAAGCGCGGTAGATCGCCTCGATCTCGTCCGCGAAGTCCTTGGCGACCACATTCCGCTTGAGCTTCAGCGAGGGGGTGATATGACCGGCCTCCTCCGTGAACCCCGTGCCCAGGACGCGGAACTTCCGTACCGATTCCGCCTTGGACACAGCCGCATTGCCGTCGTCGACCGCCCGCTGGATCTCGGCCTGCAACTGCGGGTCATCACGCAGCGAGGCCGCCGTGGAACCGGCGGGCTTGCCGTGCTCCGCGGCCCACCGCCCGAGGAACTCCTCGTCCAGGGTGATCAGCGCGCCCACGAAGGGCCGCCCGTCGCCCACCACCATGCACTCCGCGACCAGCGCGTGCGCGCGGATACGGTCCTCGATCACCGCGGGAGCGACGTTCTTGCCGCCCGCGGTGACCAGGATCTCCTTCTTGCGGCCCGTGATGGTGAGATAGCCGTCCTCGTCGAGGGTGCCGATGTCGCCCGTGTGGAACCAGCCGTCCTTCAGCGCCTCCGCCGTCGCGGCCTCGTTGTTCCAGTAGCCGGAGAACAGATGGTCGCCGTGCAGCAGCACCTCGCCGTCGTCCGCGATCCGCACCACCGTGCCCGGCATCGGCTGCCCGACCGTGCCGATCTTCTGCCGGTCCCAGGGGTTGAAGGAGGTCGCGGCACAGGTCTCCGTGAGGCCGTACCCCTCCAGCACGGTGAAACCGATGCCCCGGAAGAAGTGCCCCAGCCGCTCGCCCAGCGGCGCTCCGCCGGAGATCGCGTACTCCCCGCGCCCGCCCAGCACGGCGCGCAGCTTGCCGTAGACCAGCCTGTCGAACACCTTGTGCCCCAGCCGCAGTCCCAGCGACGGGCCCCGGGGGGTGTCCAGCGCCCGGCTGTAGTCGATCGCGGTCTGCGCGGCCCTGTCGAAGATCCTGCCCTTGCCGTCGGCCTGCGCCTTGGAACGCGCCCCGTTGTACACCTTCTCGAAGACGCGCGGCACCCCGAGGATCAGCGTCGGGCGGAAGGAGGCCAGTTCCTCGGTGAGTTGCCTGACGTCGGAGACGCAGCCGAGTTTGATCGGCGCCATCACGGCCGCCACCTCGACCAGCCGGCCGAAGACATGCGCGGCGGGCAGGAAGAGCAGCACGGAGCAGTCGCTCGTACGGAAGAGGGGCTTGAGGCGCTCGACCGCGTTCCCGCACTCCGCGAAGAAGCTGCGGTGGGTCAGCACACAGCCCTTGGGACGGCCGGTGGTCCCCGAGGTGTAGACGATCGTCGCCGGGTCGTCCGCCTTGGCCTTCGCGCTGCGCTCGTCCACGGTCTCGTCCGGGACTCCGACGCCCGCCGCGACCAGCGCCTCCACTCCGCCCGCGTCGATCTGCCAGATCTCGCGCAGCAGCGGCAGCCGGTCCCGTACGGACTCCACGGCGGCGACGTGCGCCTCGTTCTCCACGATCACCGCGACCGAGCCCGAGTCCTCCAGGATCCAGGACACCTGCTCGGGCGAACTGGTCTCGTAAACGGGGACGGTCACCGCCCCCGCGCTCCAGATCGCGAAGTCCAGCAGCACCCACTCGTAGCGCGTACGGGACATCAGGGCCACCCGGTCACCGGGGTTGACGCCCGCGGCGATCAGACCCCTGGCCGCCGACCGCACCTCCGCGAGGAACTGCCTGGCGCTCACATCGGCCCAGGCGCCCGCGACCTTCCGGCTCATCACCGCGACCTCGGGATGCTGAGCGGCGTTGCGGCGGATGAGATCGGTCAGATTGCCGTCGGCGGGGACCTCGTACAGGGCCGGAAGGCTGAACTCGCGCAAGACTGCTGCTCCTCATCGGGCGCCGGCGCCACGGCTCCGTGTGCCGCGCCGACTGCGGTCCATGATCGGGCAGGGTGCTCCGGGGGTGAGCACGGCTGGACTGCCCGGACGTTACCCACCAGTAGTCGGTTACGGATAGGGGGTTCCGGCCAGATGTTCCCCGCGTCACACATACCGTCATACGTATACGGCCGTGCGTGGCGCAGAGTAGTCCCACGGTAGTCCACCCACGCGGCGCCCGGAAGCATGACCGGTCCGTCCCCTCTGTCCAGCCACGACGGCCGCGCCTAGGGTGATCGTCATGGGAGGCATGCGGGTGAAGACGCGGGTGAACGTGGTCAGCGACGTACACGGCAACGCCAAGGATCTCGCCATCGCGGGCGACGGCGCGGACGCGCTGATCTGCCTCGGCGATCTGGTCCTGTTCCTCGACTACGCGGACCACTCGCGCGGGATCTTCCCCGATCTCTTCGGTGTCGAGAACGCCGACCTGATCGTGGGGCTGCGCACGGACCGCCGCTTCGACGCGGCCCGGGAGCTCGGCCGCAGGCTCTGGGCCGAACTGGACGTGGACCGCGAGACCGCCATCGAATCGGCCGTCAGGCGCCAGTACGCCGAACTGTTCGCGGCCTTTCCCACCCCGACGTACGCGACCTACGGCAACGTCGACATCCCCGCCCTGTGGCCCGAGTACGCGCGCCCCGGCGTCACCGTGCTCGACGGCGAGCGGGCCGAGATCGGCGGACGGGTCTTCGGCTTCGTCGGCGGGGGACTGCGCACCGCGATGCGCACGCCGTACGAGATCTCCGACGAGGAGTACGCGGCCAAGGTCGAGGCGCTCGGCGAGGTCGACGTCCTCTGCTCCCACATCCCGCCCGAGGTGCCCGAGCTGACCTATGACACGGTCGCCCGGCGCTTCGAGCGGGGCAGCCCCGCCCTGCTGGACGCGATCCGCCGGACCCGGCCCCGGTACGCCCTCTTCGGTCATGTGCACCAGCCGCTCGTCGCGCGCATGAGGGTGGGTGCGACGGAGTGCGTGAACGTCGGGCACTTCGCGTCGACCGGGCGCCCCTGGACGCTGGAGTGGTGAGCCCCGGCGGCCCGGCCCGCGAGCGCCCGTGACCCGGGCCGCGGGCCGCGCCGGGCCACCGGCGGTGACCACCGGGACCGTTGGGGTCGCCGGGACCTTCGGAACCACCGGCCGGGATCGCCGGACCACCGGCCGGTGACCACCGGGACCGAGGCCGGCCCCGGCCGGGACGACCGCGGACTCGGCGGGTGACCGCACGGGCCGGGGGAACCACCGGCCGGTGACGGCGACGGTGACGGCGGAGACCGTGACCGTTGTGACAGGGACCGTGGCCGGGACCGCGGTGGCCGGGACCGCCGACCGTCACCGCCCGGCCCCGGCCGGTGAGCGGCCGTCCGCCGCCCGCACCGCGGACCGTGAGCCCCCTCACTCGCGATAGCCTTCACAGCACACATTCACCCCGGTCGGTACCGCACTGTGAGGAGCCGCAGCGATGGCGGAACACACCAGCTCGAGCATCACCATCGAGGCGGCACCGGCCGAAGTCATGGGAGTGATCTCCGACTTCGACCGCTATCCCGACTGGACCGGTGAGGTCAAGCAGGCCGAGGTCGTCTCCCGCGACGGCGAGGGCCGCGCGGAGCAGGTCCGGCTCGTCCTCGACGCCGGCGCGATCAAGGACGACCACACCCTCGCGTACACCTGGAACGGCGAGAACCAGGTCAGCTGGACCCTGGTGAAGTCCCAGATGCTGCGCGCCATCGACGGCTCGTACACCCTCCGGCCGGTCGGCGGCGGAGACCGCACCGAGGTCACCTACCAGCTGACCGTCGACGTCAAGATCCCCATGCTCGGGATGATCAAGCGCAAGGCCGAGAAGGTCATCATCGACCGTGCCCTGGACGGTCTGAAGAAGCGCGTCGAGAGCGGACACCAGGTCTGATGCGCAGGGTCCTCGTCACCGGCCTCGGCGGCGCGGGCCGTACGACGATCGCCGCGGCGACCGCGCTCGCCGCCGCCGGACGCGGCCGGCGCGCGCTCTTCCTGTCCACCGCGCCCGGCGAGATCCTCGGGACGCCGCTTCCGGCGGAGCCCGTGGAGATCACCGGCGGCCTGTGGGCGGCCCGTATCGACACCGCGGCCGACTTCCGGGCCGAGTTCCTCTCCCTCCAGGAGCGCGGCGCGAGCGCGCTCGACCTCCTCGGGGCGGCCCGGCTCACCGGCGAGGAACTGACCGAACTGCCCGGCAGCGAACAGTTCGCCCTGCTCAGAGCGTTGACCACCGTCACAGCGGGTGACTGGGACGTGGTCGTGGTGGACATGCCCCCGCTCCGCGAGACGATCGCCCTCCTCGCTCTGCCCGAGCAGCTCCGCCGCTATCTCCGCCGGCTGCTCCCGCCCGAACGGCAGGCCGCCCGCGCCCTGCGCCCGGTCCTCGCCCAGCTCGCCGGGGTCCCGATGCCCGCGCAGTGGCTGTACGAGACCACCGCCCGCTGGGACGCGGAACTCGCCGCCGTCCAGGCCCTGATCGAGTCCCCCGACACCACCCTGCGTCTGGTCGCCGAGCCCGGCCCGGCCGCCGCCGACGCCCTGCGCACCGCCCGCCCGGGGCTCGCCCTGCACGGCCTGCGCGTCGACACCCTCGTCGCCAACCGTGTCCTGCCCCGCCACTCCCCCGACCTCTGGCTCGCCGGCCTCGCCTCCCAGCAGGAGAAATGCCTGCACGAGTGGGCCGCGGAGTGGGTGCCGGGCTCCTCGCTCCGTGAGATCGCCCACGCCGGACGCGACCCCCGGGGCCCCGCCGACCTCGCCCTTCTCGGCACCGCCGCCCCGGCCGCCGGCCCCGAGGACGGCGTGCTCGCCACGGGACTCGACCGGCCCGGCAGCGGACAGGCGACCCAGGACGCCATCGAGGACCGCCGCGAGGACGACGGCATCCTGCTGTGGACGATCCCGCTGCCCGGAGCCGTCAAGGACGACCTGGGACTCGTCCGCCGCGGCGACGAACTGCTCCTCACCGTCGGCCCGTTCCGCAGGATCGTTCCCCTGCCGTCCGTGCTCCGCCGCTGCACCGTCTCCGGCGCGGCCCTCGCGGACGGGAACCTCACGGTCCGCTTCACTCCCGACCCCGAGCTGTGGCCGCGCGGACGCTGAACGGCGCGCGTCCGTTCGGGTAACGTCGAGCGTACGAGAGCCACTGCCGACCAACGCCCTTGTGCAGGAGTACGCCATGAGCGATGCCACCGAGCGTCCCGACGCCGACGCGTGGGCCGACGCGTGCGCCGAGGACCTCGCGGAGGAGAAGGCCCGCCGCCGCGCCCAGTACGGACCGCCGCCCGGCTCGGCCTCCGAGGAACTGCGGAAGCTGTTCGGCGCGGTCGCCGACAAGGTCTCCGAGTTCCAGGGCTCCCTGCCGGGGATCGCCGCCCAGAGCGCCGTCCAGCAACTGGTCAATCAGGCGAAGTCCGCCGTCGAGCCGGTCATCGAACGCAACCCCCGGGTCTTCGACCACCTCGCCGCGGCGGGCGGCGAACTCCTCGCCGCGTACCGCTCGGCCGTCGAGGGCCAGGAGGGCCGCTGGACCCGGGGTCCCTCGTCCCCGTCCTCCCCCTCTCCGTCCGCTTCTTCCCCGTCCTCTTCGCCGAAGGACGCCGACCACCCCCGTGACCAGGACTCCGGTCCCGGCGAGCAGATTGATCTCGACTGACCGGTTGAGCACGCTCCCTCCGGTACGGTTGGCCCCAGCGGGGTTCGACCGAAATCTGAGGGACACATGGGACTCACCATCGGCGTCGACATCGGCGGTACGAAGATCGCGGCGGGCGTGGTCGACGAAGAGGGCAGCATCCTCGAAACACACACGGTGCCTACCCCATCGACCCCCGGCGGCATCATCGAGGCGATCTGCTCGGCCGTCGGCGGAGCCGGCAAGGGGCACGACATCGAGGCCGTCGGCATCGGCGCGGCGGGATACGTCGACGACAAGCGCGCCACCGTCCTGTTCGCACCGAACATCGACTGGCGCCACGAGCCGCTGAAGGACAAGGTCGAGCAGCGCGTCGGCCTCCCCGTCGTCGTCGAGAACGACGCGAACGCGGCGGCCTGGGGCGAGTACCGCTTCGGCGCGGGCCAGGGCCACCACGACGTCATCTGCATCACCCTCGGCACCGGGCTCGGCGGCGGGATCATCATCGGCAACAAGCTGCGCCGGGGACGCTTCGGTGTGGCGGCTGAATTCGGCCACATCCGGGTGGTGCCGGACGGTCTGCTCTGCGGCTGCGGCAACCAGGGCTGCTGGGAGCAGTACGCCTCCGGCCGCGCCCTCGTCCGTTACGCCCGCCAGCGCGCCAACGCCACCCCCGAGAACGCCCGGATCCTCCTCAGCCTCGGCGACGGCACCCTCGACGGCATCCAGGGCAAGCACATCAGCGCCGCGGCCCGCCAGGGCGACCCGGTCGCCGTCGACTCCTTCCGCGAACTCGCCCGGTGGGCCGGAGCCGGCCTCGCGGACCTCGCCTCCCTCTTCGACCCCTCCGCCTTCATCGTCGGCGGCGGCGTCTCCGACGAGGGCGAACTGGTCCTCGACCCCATCCGCAAGTCCTTCCGCCGCTGGCTCATCGGCGCCCAGTGGCGCCCCCACGCCCAGGTCCTCGCCGCCCAACTGGGCAACAAGGCCGGCCTCGTGGGCGCGGCGGACCTCGCCCGCCAGGGTTAGGGCGGTTCTGACGGGCTCGCGTGCCCTGGCACCGCGCCTCTCCCCCTGTAGCCCTGCGGGCACGGGTGGTGCCCCCTGCGTTGCCGTCGGTCGCCGGTGGCCCCCTGTGCCCTGCGGGCACGGGGGTACCCCCACCGCGGTGGCCACGGCACCGGACCCCGCTCCCTGACCCGGCCTGATCCATCAGAAAAGCCCAAGCCCCTCTCACCCCCTCAAGCGCCCGGCGACCTGCCCCACTCCAGCTCGCCGGCGCTTGAACCGCCCGGAACTGTTCAGCCTCGCCAGCGGGGTGGTCCCCGCTCGCGTTCCTGGGGCGGCGGTTCGGGATTGTTCAGCCTCGCGGGCTGGGTGGTCCCCACTCGTGGTTCTGGTCGGCGGTTCGGGATTGTTCAGCCTCGCCGGCGTTTGAGGCGCGGGGTCCGGGGTGGAGCCCCGGCAGGGACCCGCGCCTCGCGGGCGGGGTCGTCCCTACTGGCATTCCTGGTCGGCGGTCCAGAATTGTTCAGCCTCGCGGGTGGGGCCGTCTCCACTGGCGTTCCTGGGTCGGCGGTTCGGGATTGTTCAGCCTCGCCGGCGTTTGAGGCGCGGGGTCCGGGGTGGAGCCCCGGCAAGGACCCGCGCCTCGCGGCCCGGCTCACGGGCAGCCTCCGCAGCCCCCGGAGGGAACCCGCGGACCGGCTCACGGGCAGCCTCCGCAGCCCCCGGAGGGAACCCGCGGACAAACCTCACGCCCGGCCCCCTGCCCGAACCGTAAGGTACCCGCATGCCGACCCCGCTCCCTCCCTCCCGTACCGACCGCGACGGCTCCGCGCTCATCCGCGTGCTCAGCTACAACATCCGCTCCCTCCGGGACGACGAGGACGCCCTCGCCCGTGTCATCCGCGCCTGCGAGCCCGACCTCGTCTTCGCCCAGGAGGCCCCCCGCTTCTTCCGCTGGCGCAAACACGCCGCACGCCTCGCCGCCAAGACCGACCTGGTCGTCCTGTCCGGCGGGGCGACCGCGTCGGGCCCCCTCCTGCTGTCCTCACTGCGCGCGACCGTCGAGAGGACGGAGGATGTGCTCCTGCCGCTGACCCCGGGCCACCACCGCCGGGGCTTCGCGACCGCGGTCGTTCGTTTCGGGGGCGCCCGCGTCGGAGTGCTCAGCTGTCATCTGAGCCTGGACGCGGAGGAGCGTTACCCGCAGTCCGGGCTGCTCCTCGACCGCCTCGCGGCCATGGACGCGCCGTACACCATCGCGGCCGGGGACCTCAACGAGCCGCCCACCGGCCGGAGTTTCCGGCGGATCGCCTCCGGGCTCCAGGACTGCTGGACGGCCGCGCCCTGGGGCGGCGAACACACCTTTCCGCACGTCGGCCCGGACCGCCGGATCGACGCGGTCTTCGCGAGCAGGGGCGTCGAGGTCCTGGGCTGCGGTGTGCCGTCGGGCCTCCCGGGTGTCACACCGGAAGACCTCAGCGCGGCCACCGACCATCTCCCGGTCCTGGCCGCGCTCAAGATCCCCGCGCTGAAGGTGCCCGCGCCCGGAGCCCGGCGATCTGAGACCCCGGCGATCTGAGGCCCCGTCGGCCCGAGGTCCCGCGCCCCGGCACGCCGCCGGACCTCACGGGCCCGCGGTACTCCCGTTCCGGCCCGCAGAACGGGACCCGGTCGCGCGGAGCCGTACCAGCCCGGCGGACCCCGCCCCGGCCCGCGGCCCCGCCTCAGACCACCGCGCCCCGCCCCGGATCGTCGTCCTCCTCGTCGTCGCCGTGCGCCATCCTGGCGACCAGCGTCGCGAAGCCGCCGAGGAAGCCGCCCACGCACAACGTGGTCAGCCACCAGGTCATCTCCCACTGCAACAGCACGGAGACCAGCATCATCACCGGCCCGCCGACCACCGCGAGCCAGGCGAACTTGGCCGTGACATCCGCCTCCGGCAGCGGTGGCGGCTCCGGCGGTACGAAGTGCCCCTCGTCGCTCTCGTCCAGGTCGTCGTCCTTGGGCTCGGCGACCGAATAGTCCCGGGGCCCCCCGCCGCCGACACCGGGCGCGAAGACGACCGAGCTGCCGAGCGCGGGCCCGTCCGCGCCGGAGCCGGCATCGCCGTCCGCGTCCGAACCGGGCTTCCGCTCACCCGGCTTCTCATTGACATCGCCTTCGAGCAGGGCGAGATCCTCCACCGACTTGAACGGCTTGGCACCGGGCGGATCCGCCGGCTCGGCGCCGTACCCCGCGACGATGGCGGCCCAGGCGGCCTCTTCGTCGATGGGCTGCGGCTCGGGGTCCGCGTCGTGCTGCTCAGCCACCGGTCGTGCTCCCTTTCTTCTCCGTACTCGGAGCGAGCCGGCCGATCAGCGCGTAACTCTCCTCGAAAATCCGGTCCGCGTCATGGTCCAACGTCGCCACGTGGTAGCTCTGTTCCAGCAGGATCTCGGTGACGTCGGTGGAGGAGACCCGGCTGAGGATCCGCGCCGAGTCGACCGGCCTGACCACATGGTCGCGCGGACTGTGCAGCAACACCATCGGCTGCGTGACCTGGGGCAGCTCGCCGTCGACGAGCCGCAGGAAATTCCGCAGGGAGCACGCCGCGTGCAGCGGAACGCGGTCGTAGCCCACCTCCACCACGCCCTCCTTGGCGATGTCGCTGGCGACCCCGGGCGTCGTCCGTACGAGATGGCGCACCACGGGGAGCACGTACGCCGACAGGCCGTGCAGCTTGTTCACGGGGTTGACGACGACGATGCCGCTGATCGCGTCGCCGTGCTTCGCCGCGAGCCGCAGGGTGAGCGCCCCGCCCATCGAGAGCCCGAAGACGAAGACCCGGCGGCAGCGCGCGCGCAGCTCGCGCAGTTCGCGGTCCACCTCCGCGTACCAGTCCTGCCAGCCGGTGAGCTGCATGTCCTGCCAGCGGGTGCCGTGGCCCGGGAGCAGCGGCAGCGAGACCGTCAGCCCGCGCTCCGCCAGATACTCGGCCCAGGGGCGCAGCGACTGCGGTGAACCGGTGAATCCGTGACAGAGAAGGACGCCGACCTCTCCGCCCTCGTGGCGGTACGGCTCGGCTCCGGGAAGGACCGGCACCGGGGTCTCCTTTCAGGGGGCTCGGGCCCACGCCGAGACCGGGACGCGGCAGCCCGTGGCGGGCGGCAGTGCGCGGCTCGGAAGTGGTACCTCACGGTACGCGACGGCACTGACACCGACCAGGTCCGCCGCCCTCTGCATGCCCCTGTCATGGCCGTCCCACGGCCGCCGTAGCCCGTACGCGGCGACGGGTCACGGCACCGGCCCGGTACGGGGACCCGGGGCCCACCTCGGGTTAAGGTCTGAACGACAGCAACAGGAGGCACGTGAGTTGATCTACGGCGCAATGAAGTTCTCCCTCGGAGGCGGCCTGAAGCTTGCCTTCAGGCCCTGGGTGGAGGGGCTGGAGAACATCCCAGCGGACGGGCCGGCGATCCTCGCGAGCAACCATCTGTCCTTCTCCGACTCGTTTTTCCTCCCCGCCGTCCTGGACCGCAAGGTCACCTTCATCGCCAAGGCGGAGTACTTCACCTCGCCGGGAGTCAAGGGCAGGCTCACCGCCGCCTTCTTCAAGGGCGTCGGCCAGCTTCCGGTGGACCGCTCCGGCGTGCGGGGAGCGGGCGAGGCGGCGATCAGGGCCGGAATCGAGGTGCTGGAGCAGGGCGGGCTGTTCGGCATCTACCCGGAGGGCACCCGATCCCCGGACGGCCGTCTCTACCGGGGCAAGCCCGGCGGCCTCGCGCGCGTGGCCCTCGCCACCGGCGCACCCGTCGTCCCGGTCGCGATGATCGACACCGAGAAGATCCAGCCGCCCGGCAAGGTCGTCCCCAAGCTGATGCGCCCGGGCATCCGGATCGGCGAGCCGCTGGACTTCAGCCGCTACCGGGGCCTGGAGGGGGATCGTTTCATCCTGCGTTCGGTGACCGACGAGGTCATGTACGAGATCATGAAGCTCTCCGGACAGGAGTACGTCGACATCTACGCGACGGCGGCCAAGCGGCAGATCGCCGAGCAGCGGAAGTCGGCCGCCGGAACGGCGGAAGGCACCGGGGTACCGGCGGTGGAGGGCGACGGCACCGCGCGGTCGGCGCAGGGCGGCACGGCACGGACGGGCGACAAGGGCGCGTAGCGCGCGGCCCGGCGCGGGGGAGTGGGGGTGGGGCATGGCCAGGCGTGAGCGAGTCGTGCGGATGTCGGTGGAGCTGCCGCTGTGGCGCGCGCTCGCCGGCTACCGCGTACTGACCATGACGTACGCGGTGCTGATCTTCGTCTTCAGCCGCGACACCTTCGAGCGCCCCTGGGTGGCGGCCGGCTTTCTCACCGTGATGTCCGTGTGGACCCTGGCCACCCTCCCCAGGGTGCTGAGCGCCAACCGCTGCACCAAGCCGTTCCTCGCCGCCGATCTGACGATCGCGCTCACCGGTATCGTGCTCACCCCGTTCGCCGACGCCCAGGCACGGCAGATCGACGGCCCCACACTGCCCTCGATATGGACGGCGGGCGCCGTCCTCGCGTTCGCGCTCAAGGGCGGCTGGCGCTGGGCCGGTTTCGCGTCCTCCCTGGTCGCCGTCGCCAATATCGTCGAGCGCGGCACTCCGAGCCGGGACACCCTGCACAATGTGCTGCTCGTCTGGGTCGCCTCCATCGCCATCGGCTACGTCGTCGAGGTCGCCCGCGCCTCCGAGCGGACCCTCGCCCGCGCCCTGGAGATCGAGGCGGCGACCCGTGAGCGGGAGCGTCTCGCCCGTGACATCCACGACAGCGTCCTCCAGGTCCTCGCGATGGTGCAGCGGCGCGGCACGGCGATCGGCGGCGAGGCCGCCGAGCTGGGGCGGATGGCGGGGGAGCAGGAGATCGCGCTGCGCACCCTGGTCTCCAGCGGCCTGGTGCCCACCACCCGTACCTCCGAGGACGCCTCGATGGGCGCGGTGGTCCGTACGGTCGAGGACGACGAGCCGGCCGCCGCGGACGGGGAGTGCGATCTGCGGTCGCTGCTCGCCCACCACAGCGGGCCGAAGGTGACGTTCTCGGAGCCGGGAGCGCCGGTGATGCTCCCGGCCGCGGCGGCCACCGAGCTGGCCGCCGCTGTCAGTGCCGCACTGGACAATGTCGAGCAGCACGCGGGGGAGGACGCCCACAGCTGGATCCTGGTCGAGGACTGGACCGACGAGGTGATCGTCACGGTCCGGGACGACGGCCCCGGGATCCCGGAGGGGCGTCTCGCGCGGGCGGAGGGGGAGGGCCGCCTCGGTGTTTCCCTCTCGATCCGCGGCCGGCTGCGGGATCTGGGCGGCACCGCCGAGCTGATCTCGGTGCCGGGGCAGGGCACCGAGGTCGAATTGAAGGTTCCGAGGGCCGCGAAGGCTCCGAAGACTCCCCGGGGGAAGGACAGGACATGACCGAGCAGGAGAACCAGCCGACGAGGGTGATGGTCGTCGACGACCATCCGATGTGGCGGGACGCGGTCGCGCGTGATCTGACCGCCGCCGGTTTCGACGTGGTGGCGACGGCGGGCGACGGCCAGCAGGCCGTCCGCCGGGCCAAGGCCGTCGTGCCCGATGTCCTGGTCCTCGATCTGAACCTGCCGGAGAAGCCGGGCGTCCAGGTCTGCAAGGAACTGGTCGGCACCCTGCCCGGACTGCGGGTCCTGGTCCTGTCCGCCAGCGGTGAGCACGCCGATGTGCTGGAGGCGGTGAAGTCCGGCGCGACCGGCTATCTCCTCAAGTCGGCGAGTACGGACGAGCTGACCGACGCCGTGCGCAGGACGGCCGCCGGCGATCCCGTGTTCACTCCCGGCCTCGCCGGACTGGTGCTCGGCGAGTACCGCAGGCTCGCCACCGACCCCGCGCCCGCGGCCGGGACCGACGAGCCCAAGGCGCCCCGGCTCACCGACCGCGAGACCGAGGTGCTGCGGCTGGTCGCCAAGGGGCTGTCGTACAAGCAGATCGCCGAGCGGCTCGTCATCTCCCACCGCACCGTCCAGAACCATGTGCAGAACACCCTCGGCAAGCTTCAACTGCACAACCGCGTGGAGCTGGTGCGCTATGCGATAGAGCGCGGGCTCGACGACTCCGACGCCTGAGGCGTACGCCCCCGGGGTACGGGCCGCGTTCCGGTGCGACCCCGCTCGAACGAGTGAATGCCCTGGTCACACGGACCCCCGGCCAGGGCCCTGAACACCATGTATCGCAGGGGGTATTGACCTTCGCTCCCTTCTCGTAGTGACCTGAATCACCATTAGCGTGACGGTCCTAGGGCTCATCAGGCGAAGGGAAGTTTTCCATGCGCGTAGGAGTACTGACCGGGGGCGGCGACTGCCCCGGCCTCAACGCGGTCATCCGCGGTGTCGTCCGCAAGGGTGTCCAGGAGTACGCGTACCAGTTCGTCGGCTATCGCGACGGCTGGCGCGGACCCCTGGAGGGCGACGCGGTCACGCTCGACATCCCGGCCGTCCGGGGCATCCTGCCCCGGGGCGGCACCATCCTCGGCTCTTCGCGCACCAACCCGCTCAAGGCGGAGGACGGCATCCGCCGTATCAAGGACAACCTCGCCAAGGCGGAGGTCGACGCACTGATCGCGATCGGCGGCGAGGACACCCTCGGCGTCGCAGCGCGCCTCCACGACGAGTACGGCGTCCCGTGCGTCGGCGTCCCCAAGACCATCGACAACGATCTGTCCGCCACCGACTACACCTTCGGCTTCGACACCGCCGTCGGCATCGCCACCGAGGCGATCGACCGGCTGCACACCACCGCCGAGTCGCACCGGCGCGTCCTGGTCGTGGAGGTGATGGGGCGTCACGCGGGCTGGATCGCCCTGCACTCCGGACTCGCCGGCGGCGCCAACGTCATCCTCATCCCCGAGCAGCGCTTCGACCTCGACCAGGTCTGCGCTTGGGTGACCTCGCGCTTCAAGGCCACCTACGCCCCGATCGTCGTCGTCGCCGAGGGCGCCATGCCCAAGGACGGCGACGCGGTGCTCAAGGACGGCTCGCTGGACTCCTTCGGGCATGTGCGGCTCTCCGGCGTCGGCGAGTGGCTCGCCAAGGAGATCGAGCGGCGGACCGGCAAGGAGGCCCGCACCACGGTGCTCGGCCATGTGCAGCGCGGCGGCACACCGAGCGCCTTCGACCGCTGGCTCGCCACCCGCTTCGGGCTGCACGCCATCGACGCCGTACAGGACGGCGACTTCGGCAAGATGGTCTCGCTGAAGGGCACCGACATCGTGCGCGTCCCGATCTCGGACGCGACCGCCCGGCTCAAGACGGTCGACCCGAAGCTGTACGAAGAGGTCGGCGTCTTCTTCGGCTGATCCGCCGGCCCGATCCGTCCGGCCGATCACTCCGGCCGACCTGTCCGGCCCGCCGGGCGGGGGCGGCACCGGCCGGACGTGAACCCGGCGAGGACCCCCACCGCGGACCCGACCGCGAGTCCGCCCCCGGCTCCGTCCCTCTCCGATCCCGATTCCGGCGACCCGCACACCCGTTGACCGGCGCCTTCGAGCTGTGGGCCGTATATTCGCCGTGTCCGGCCCACAGCTCACCTTTCCGGGACAAGCGGGAGAGAACGTGGAGATCCTTGCCTTCGGCGTGCAGGCCGACGAGAAGCCGCTGATCGAGAAGGCGTTCGAGGGCATCCCCGGCCTCGGTATCCGCTGTCTGGATGTCTTCCTCACCGAGGACACCGCACCCATCGCGGCGGGCCACGAGATCATCTCCACCAGTGTCAACGCCAATCTGAGCGCCCGCGTCCTGCAGACCCTCGCCGTCGGCGGCACCCAGATGGTCGCCCAGCGTTCCACCGGCTTCAACAACATCGACCTGGACGTCGCCGAGCGCCTCGGCCTCAGGATCGCCAGGGTCTCGTCCTACTCTCCGTACTCCGTCGCCGAGTTCGCCTGGACCCTCGCGATGGCCGTCAACCGCCGGATCGTCCGGGCCGCGGGCCGCACCCGCGAATTCGACTTCCGGCTCGACGGGCTGCTGGGCCGCGACTTCCACGGCCGCACGGCCGGAGTGATCGGCACCGGCAAGATCGGCGAGGCGTTCACCCGGATCGCCCACGGCTTCGGCATGGACCTGCTCGGCTGGGACATCGCTGAGAATCCCGCCTGTACCGCCCTCGGCATGACCTATGTCGACAAGGACGCCCTTCTCGCCTCCTGCGACCTGGTCAGCCTCCATGTGCCGCTGCTGCCCGACACCCACCACCTCATCGACGGCGAGGCACTGCGGACGATGAAGGACGACGCGATCCTGGTGAACTCCAGCCGCGGCGGGTTGATCGACACGGACGCGCTGGTCGGCGAGTTGCGCAGGGGCCGCTTCACCGGGGTGGGGCTCGATGTGTACGAGGCCGAGGCCGGGCTCTTCTTTCTCGACAAGTCGATGGAGGCGATCGAGGACGACACCCTGGCCCGGCTGGTCACCTTCCCGAATGTGCTGGTCAGCTCGCACCAGGCGTACTACACCGAGGACGCGGTCGGCCAGATCATCGAGGCGACCGTCCAGAACGTGATCGACTACCGGGACGGCCGCCGGTCCGGGAACGTCCTCGTCCCGGCGGCCGTCGGCTGACGCCGGCGGACGCCGTCCACCGAGGTCAGCCACCCGTGCTCAGGACCTGCGGAGCACCGAACCCGCCAGCAGCCCCGCGACCACGGCCGGACCGTTCAGCGTCAGCACCGACTCCGGATGGAACTGCACCGAGGCGAACCCCGGCGCGCGCAGGGCGTGGACCTCGTCGTTCGAGGGATCACGCGCGACCTCCACCGCGCGGGCCGCCAGCTCCGCGGCCGTCTTCCCGTCGCAGCGCGCGGTGAAGCTGTTGTAGAAGCCGACCGTCTCCCGGCTCCCGAAGAAGTCGATCGTCTCCTGCGCCCCCTGGTACGGCTCGTCCTTCCGTCCGACGGGGAGCCCCAGCTCGGCCGCGATCAGCTCGTGACCGAGGCAGACACCCAGCAGACCGTGCGGGTGTGCCCGCAGCAGCTCGGCGGTGAGCCCGCGCAGCAGACGCATCTTCGGGTCGGCGCTGTCGGACGGATCGCCGGGGCCGGGCCCCAGCACCACCGGACCCGGATGGGCCAGGACGGTCTCCCGCAGCCCCGGCCCCGCCGGGTCGTCGTATCGGCGCACGGTCACCTCCAGTCCCGTGGAGCGCAGCAGATGCGCCAGCATCGCCGTGAAGGTGTCCTCGCCGTCGACGATCAGCGCATGCCCCCGCAGGGCGTCACCGCGCTCCTGCATCCGCAGCCAGAACGGCGCGAGGGCCGCCCGCCGGGCGTCCAGACGGGCGCGCACCCGGGGGTCGTCGGCCAGCCGGGGCCGCTCGGCCTGATCGCGCGGGCGCCCGGGGCGTACACCCAGCGCCGCCAGCACCCCGGCGGCCTTGGCATGGGTCTCGGCGACCTCGCCGCAGGGGTCGGAGTGGCGGACCAGGGTGGCACCGACGGGCACCCGCAGTCCGCCTTCGGCGTCGATGTCGGCGGTACGGATCAGAATGGGGGAGTCGAGCGTCTGGGCGCCGTTCGCGTCCTTCCCGATCAGTGCCAGCGCGCCCGCGTAGTAGCCGCGCCCGGTTCCGCCGGGACCGGCGGGCTCGTAGCGCTCGATGACCCGGCACGCGTTCTGCACGGGCGATCCGGTGACCGTCGCCGCGAACATCGTCTCCTTGAGCACCTCCCGCACATCGAGCGAGGAGCGTCCGCGCAGCTCGTACTCGGTGTGCGCGAGATGCGCCATCTCCTTGAGCCGGGGCCCGACGACCACCCCGCCCCTGTCCCCGACGGTGCACATCATCTTCAGCTCCTCGTCGACGACCATCGACAGCTCGTCGCGTTCCTTGCGGTCGTCGAGGAAGCGCAGCAGCGCGTCGGCGTCCGGGCCCTCGGGCGGATAGCGGAAGGTGCCGCTGATGGGGTTCATCACGACCGTCCCGCCGCTCATCCGCACATGCACCTCGGGGCTCGCGCCGACCAGGGTGCGTTCCCCCGTGTGCACGACGAAGGTCCAGTACGCCCCGCGCTCGCCGTCCAGCAGCCGCCGGAAGAGCGCGAGCGCGTCCGCCCGGCCGAAGCCCGGGATGCGGCCGGTGTAGGTGCGGCGGATGACGAAGTTGGCGCCCTCGCCGCTGCCGATCTCGTCGTCGATCACCCGCCGCACGATGTCCGCGTACGCGTCGTCGTCGACGTCGAAACCTCCGTCCTCGACCTCGACCCGATGGGACGGGAGCGCCGCCAGGGCGTCGGCGAGCGGGATCTCGTACGACTCGTCCGCGACCAGGACGCTCAGCGGGGTGCCGTCGTCGCGAACGTCGAAGCCGCGCTCCCTGATCTGCCGGAACGGTACGAGGGCGAGGGAGGGGCGTCCCGTGAAGACGGGCAGCTCGGCGAGTGTCGCGGTCTCGTGGACCGAGCCGGCCAGGATCTCGACCGTGTCGTGGTCATGGCCGGGGGTACGCCTGCGCAGCAGGGCGAAGGGGCGGTCGCCGTGCAGAATCCGGGCGAGGGGGTGGTCGGAGGGCGGCTGGGTGCTGGGCATCCGGTGGGTTCCTTCCGGGCGGGAGGGGGAGGAACGACCGGCTCCGGCAGGAACCCCGGGTCACCCGGGAAGCACGGAAGGCCGCCCCTCGGGCGGCCTTCGCGATGAGGGTACGCGCAGTCAGTGGGCCGCCGGATGAGCGGTCCACCACCAGTGGTAACGGGTCGAGTGCGCGTACATGCGGCGAACTGTAGCGCACGGGGAGTGCGGGACGGAACGCAGACCCGGCGGCGGGGGCGGACGGAACGCAGACCCGGCGGCGGGGGCGGACGGAACGCAGACCCGGCGGCGGGGGCGGACGGAACGCAGACCCGGCGGCGGGGGAGCGGGACCGCGGCGAGCGGGCCGCGGACCGTGCGGCCGGCGGGCGCCCGGTCGGGCACGGGATCCCGTCCGCCGGCCGGATCTCCCGGCGGTCGGCTCGGCGACGGTATGGCCGGCATACGGAATGCTGGACTTCACGTCTCACTTACTGGGCGGTCGAAGGTACGTACGCCACGACCCCGTACTGTTGGCGGCGTGACCGTGAACGCTAAGACCACCCCCGTCGGTGGCAACACCTGGCGAGACCTGCCTGCGGCGCAGCAGCCCGAGTACCCGGATGCCGAGGCTCTGCGCGATGTGATCGCCGAGCTCGAAAGCTATCCTCCGCTCGTCTTCGCCGGTGAGTGCGACCAGCTGCGCGCCCGGATGGGGGCCGTCGCCAGGGGGGAGGCGTTCCTGCTCCAGGGCGGTGACTGCGCCGAGGCGTTCGACGCGGTGTCGGCCGACCACATCCGCGCGAAGCTGAAGACCCTGCTCCAGATGAGCGCCGTCCTGACGTACGCGGCCTCCGTGCCCGTCGTCAAGGTCGGCCGGATCGCCGGCCAGTACTCCAAGCCGCGCTCCAAGCCGACCGAGACCCGCGACGGTGTGACGCTCCCGACCTACCGGGGCGACTCCGTCAACGGCTTCGACTTCACCGAGGCGGCCCGCATCCCGGACCCCGAGCGCCTGAAGCGGATGTACAACGCCTCCGCCTCCACGCTCAACCTGGTGCGCGCCTTCACGACCGGCGGCTACGCCGATCTGCGCCAGGTGCACGCCTGGAACCAGGACTTCGTGAAGTCGTCCCCCTCGGGCCAGCGCTACGAGCAGCTCGCCCGCGAGATCGACAACGCGCTGAACTTCATGGAGGCGTGCGGAACCGACCCGGCCGAGTTCCGCGCGGTCGAGTTCTTCGCCTCCCACGAGGCGCTGCTGCTGGACTACGAGGGCGCCCTGACCCGTACCGACTCGCGTACCGGCGAGCTGTACGACACCTCGGGCCACATGGTCTGGATCGGCGAGCGCACCCGGCAGCTGGACGGGGCGCACATCGAGTTCGCCTCAAGGATCCGCAACCCCATCGGCATCAAGCTCGGTCCGACGACGACCGTCGACGAGGCCCTGACGTACATCGACCGGCTGGACCCGGAGCGCGAGCCCGGTCGGCTGACCTTCATCGTCCGCATGGGCGCCGACAAGGTCCGTGACAAGCTCCCCGAGCTGGTCGAGAAGGTCACCGCCTCCGGGGCCACCGTGGCCTGGGTGACCGACCCGATGCACGGCAACACCTTCGAGGCGGCCTCCGGCCACAAGACCCGCCGCTTCGACGACGTCCTCGACGAGGTCAAGGGCTTCTTCGAGGTCCACAAGGAGCTGGGCACGCATCCCGGCGGAATCCACGTCGAGCTGACCGGTGACGATGTCACCGAGTGCGTGGGCGGCGGCGACGAGATCTTCGTCGACGATCTCCACCAGCGCTACGAGACCGCCTGCGACCCCCGTCTCAACCGGAGCCAGTCCCTGGATCTGGCCTTCCTGGTCGCCGAGATGTACCGCGACCAGTGAGCTGACCGGCGATCTTCCGAACGCGGCGGTGGGGGGGGGGGGGGGGGGGGGGGGGGGGGGGGGCGGGGGGGCGGGGGGGGGGCGGGGGGGGCGGGGGGGCCGCTAGTAATGAAAGAAAGA